>NZ_JAGGML010000001.1:4746220-5050122 GCF_017875275.1 Xanthobacter flavus
ATGCCCCAGTGTGCGGTCATGGGTTGGCCGGGCCAGATGGGGCAGGCCTCGCCGGCCGCGTTGTCGCAGACGGTGAAGACGAAATCCATCACTGGCGCGCCGGGCTCGGCAAACTCCAGCCAGCTCTTGGAGCGCAGGCCGTAGGTGGGATAACCGAAAGCGGTCAGGGTCCGGACCGCGAACGGGTTCACCTCTCCCTTGGGCGCGCTTCCAGCGGAGAAGGCGCGGAAGTGACCGCCCCCATCCTTCGCCAGAATGCTCTCTGCGAGAATGGAGCGCGCCGAATTGCCGGTGCACAGGAACAACACGTTGAAGGTGTCTCTTGTCTCAGACATGGCTCTTCTCGCGTCTTTTGGTTTCCGCGTTGGGTGGACAGGTACAGGAAAGAGCAGCCACGGCCGGTGCGCAGACTTCGGGATGGCCGTTGCAGCAGTCCTTCATCAGGAAGGCGATGAGCCCGGACAGGGCGGCATGGACAGGGCTGTAGATGATGGACCTGCCCTCCCGGCGCGAACGGACCAGACCAGCCTGTTCCAGATGGCCGAGGTGGAAGGACATCCGCGAGGACGAGGCGCCGCCCATCGCCTCTCCGATGGCGCCGGCCGCCAGCCCTTCCGGCCCCGCCTGCACCAGAATCCGGACGATGCGCAGCCGCGTCTCCTGCGAGAGGGCGGCGAATGCAGACAGGGCCGAGGCTTCGTTCATACTTCCATATCTCAAGATATGTTGAGATATGAGCGATCCTAATGCTTCCCATGGCAGGGCGCAAGGCTTGAGCGGTGGCGGGCGATGAAAGGTCAGGAGCGGCGGTTCGCCGAGTTCCTGTCGGCGTGGCCATGGCAAGCGGAAGCCAGGGAGATGGAGCGTGCGGCCTGTGCCGTGGCCCTTCTGGCTCAGCCTGCGGCGACCGCCACGGCCTCGATCTCGAACCGCCATTCCGGGCGGGCGAGGGCGGCGGCGATCACCAGCGTCGAGGCGGGCTTTTGGCCCTTGAGCAGCTCCGTGCGCAGCGATCCGTAGCCGGCATAGTCGGCCGGATCGGTAAGAAAGGCCGTGACCTTGGCGAGGTCGCCGAGCCCCATGCCGGCAGCCGCGAGGACCTGTTCCAGATTGGCGAAGGCGGCGCGCACCTGCCCTTCGAAATCAGCCGGCACCTGCCCCGTGGCGTCGATGCCCACCTGTCCCGAGATGTAGAGCGTTCGCACCGGGCCAGTCGCGAGCACGGCGGGGCTGTAGGGCAGGGCAGCATCAGCCGGGTTGGCGAGCACGGGCGAGAGAACGGACATTCAGGCCTCCGAAGGGCTGGCGAGGGCGAGGATCGCGCGGGTGAGCGGGTCGGTGCCGTCGGCCAGGGGATCGAGCAAAGTGAAATGGTTGCGCCGGGCCGGCTCCATGGACTGCACCGCGCCGCCGCGCGCCGCCCACAGCGCGGCGAAATCGCGGCTCCAGCGTTTGAAACCGTCCGTCTCCTCCGCGCCCACGGCGCACAGGAGCGGCATGAGCCGGGCGCTTGGCGGCAGGTCGCCGAGGCGCAGCAGCGGGCTCGCCGCCGCTGCCTCCGGCCCTGAGAGGCGGAGGTCGGCGTTGATGGAGGTGTGCCGCAGCGGCCGCAGGTCGTAGACGCCGGAGAGGCCGGCGAGGGCGCAGATGGGGCCGTCGCCCCGCTCCGCCTGATCGAGCGCCAGCATGGCCGCGAGCTGCCCGCCCGCCGAATGGCCGGCCACCACGATGCGGGACGGAGCCAGATGGTCCACCACCCAGCGCAACGCGAGACGCATCTCGTCCAGGATGTCGGCAACGCGCACACCGGACACCAGATCATAGGTCGGTGCCACCAGCGTCACCCCGGCGGCGATCGAGGGGCCGGCGATGAAGGAGACATCGGACTTGTCCAGCGCGCGCCAGTAGCCGCCATGGATGAAGAACAGCACCGGCGCGCCGTCGCCGGCCGGAAACACGTCCAGCAGGCAGCGCGGGCCGGGTCCATAGCGCTGGTCCAGCCGCCAGCCACCGCTGGCGCGCAGCGCTGCCCCGAGGCGACGGTGGCCGTCATAGACGCTCTCGCGCTCGGGATGCCGTCGGCGCAGGGCGTATTCGGCTTCGAGCGCGGGATCGATGAGGGTATGCGGCATGGGATTTCCGAAAACTCACAGGCCGAGATAGGCGGCGCGCACGCCGTCGTCATGGAGGAGGTCGGCGCCCGCACCGTCGCGCACGACGGCGCCCTCGGCGAGGACATAGCCGTGGGCGGCGCTGCGCAGGGCCATGCTTGCATTCTGCTCGGCGATGAGGAGGGACATGCCCTCGGCATTGAGGCGGCGGATGGTGGCGAAGATCTCCTGCACCACCTTGGGCGCGAGGCCCATGGAGGGCTCGTCGAGCAGCAGAAGGCGGGGCCTGCCCATGAGGGCGCGGCCGATGGCGAGCATCTGCTGCTCGCCGCCGGAGAGCAGCCCGGCCGCCTGCCGCCGCCGCTCGGCGAGGCGGGGAAAGAGCGCGAACACCATGTCGAGGTCGGCAGCGACACCCTGCGCCCGGCGCGGCCACAGCCGGCGGAAGGCGCCCATCTCCAGATTTTCCTCCACCGTCATGGGCGCGAACACGCGGCGCCCTTCCGGCACCAGCGCCAGCCCGCGCGACAGGCGGGAGGAGGTCGAGAGGTTGGTGATGTCCGCCCCATCGAACACGATGCGCCCCCCCGTGGGACGGATGAGGCCGGCGAGGGTGCGCAGCAGGGTCGTCTTGCCCGCGCCATTGGCGCCGATGAGGCAGACGGATTGCCCGCGCGCCACCTTCAGGGAAACCGCGTGCAGCACATCGGTGCCGCCATAGCCGGCGACGAGGCCTTGCACCTCAAGCATCGACCGCCTCCTCGCCGAGATAGGCGGAGAGCACCTCCGGATGGCGGCGAACCTTCTCCGCCGTGCCCTCGGCGATGCGCCGGCCGTTGTTGAGCACCAGAATGTCGTGGGAGAGCGACATGACCATGCGCATGTTGTGCTCCACCAGCAGCACGGTCATGCCGTCGCGGTTCAGGTCGCGAATGGTCTCGGCCATCCTGTCCGCTTCGGCGTGGGGCAGGCCGGCGGCGGGCTCGTCCAGCAGCAGGAGGCGCGGCTCGGAGGCGAGGGCGCGGGCAAGTTCGAGCACCTTCATCTGCCCGAAGGCCAGCGACCCTGCCGGCGCATGGGCCTTGGCGGCAAGGCCGAAGCGCTCCAGCAGCCCCATGGCGGTGGCCTCCATCGCCCGTTCCTCGGCGCCCACGGCCGGGATGTGGAGAAGGGCGGACAGCGTGGTGGCGCGGCCGCGCAGGTGGCGGCCCACCATGACGTTCTCCAGCACGGTCAGCTCGCGGAAGATCTGCAAATTCTGGAAGGTGCGGGCGATGCCGCGGCGTGCGCGTTCGTGGGTCGGCAGGCGATCGATGCGGGCGCCATCGAACTTCATGGCGCCGTCGGTCGGTCGGGTGACGCCGGCGATCATGTTGAACAGCGTGGACTTGCCGGCGCCGTTGGGGCCAATCACCGCCTTGATCTCCCCGGTCTTCACCCGGAAGGAGAGATCGTCCACGGCGGTGACGCCGGCGAAGCGGCAGGTGAGGTTTTCGACCTGCAGAAGATCGCTCACGCGCGCCGTCATGCCCGCCTCCTTCGCACGAGGCCGGCCAGCGCGGCCGGAACGCCCGCAAGCCCGCGCGGGAACAGGATCAGCACCACCAGCAGGCCGAGGCCGAATAGCATGAGTTCGGCATCCTCGTAATCGAGCAGGATCTGCGGCACAGCCGTGTAGATCAGCGCGCCCAGCATCGGCCCGTAGAAGGTGCCCGCGCCGCCGATGGCGACCATCACAAGGAGCATGATGGAGGGGGCGATGCCGAAGGTCTCCGGCGAGGCATACTGGTTGATGTGGACATAGAGGCTGCCGGCGATGCCCGCCATGCAGGCGCTGAGCACGAACACCGCGAGCTTGGTGCGGAAGCTGTCGATGCCCAGCGACTGCGCGCCCAGTTCGTTGGTCGCCACCGCCCGGATGCTGCGGCCGATGCGCGAGGCGAGAAGGTTGGAGATGGCGAGCATCACCAGGAAGGCCACGCCCCACGCCAGCGGGAAGGCCTTGGCCTCGGTGTCCAGCGCATGGCCGAAGAAGGAGAAGGGCTCGACGCCGAGGAGGCCGTTGGGGCCGCCGGTGAGCCCCACCAATTGGGTGAAGAAGACGACGAGAATGGCATTCCACCCCAGCGTCGCCATGGCGAGGTAATGTCCGCGCAGCCGCAGCGCCGGAATGCCGATGAGGAGCGCTCCGAGGCCGGCGACGGTCGCGGCCGCCGGCAGCCCGGCCCAGGGCGGCACGCCATAGCGCACGTTGAGGATGCCGCTCGCATAGGCGCCAAGGCCGAAGAAGCCGGCATGGGCCAGCGAGATCTGACCGCCATAGCCCATCAGCAGATTGAGCGAGGCGATCAGCACCAGATTGATGAGGGCGAGATTGGCGAGGGAGATCCAATAGGCGTTGGGCACCAGAAAGGGCACCGCCGCCAGTGCGAGCCACACCAGCGCCAGACGGGCATGGCGGGAGAGGCCGCGCCGGGGCAGGCCGCTGTGGGTCATCGGTCCGGTCTCCGCCTCGATGCTGGCCATGGCCTCACACCTTCACGATGTCGGCGCGGCCGAGCAGGCCGGAGGGGCGGACGAACAGGATGAGCAGCAGCACGGCGAAGGCGATGGCATCCTTGAAGGCGGAGGAGATGTAGAAGCTGCCGAACGCCTCCAGCAGCCCCAGCGCCAGCCCGCCCACCACGGCGCCCGGCAGGCTGCCAAGCCCGCCCAGCATGGCGGCGCTGAACCCCTTGAAGCCGAACATGGCGCCCTGGTCGTAGGAGGCGAGGGTGAGCGGCGTGACGATGGCGCCGGCGAGCGCCCCAGCGAGCGCCGCGATGCCGAAGGAGAGCAGCACGGTGCTGCCCACATTCACCCCGACGATCGCCGCCGCCTCCCGGTCCGCCGCCGCCGCGCGCAGCGCCTTGCCAAGGATGGTGCGCTCGAAGAAGGCGTGCATCACCACCAGGAAGGCGAGGGTGATGGCGATGATCCAGAGCGTCTGGCTCTGGATGCTCACCCCGCCGACCGAGAGCGCGGTGTTGCCGGAGAAGCCGGCATAGCCCACCGGCTTCTTGCCCAGCACCAGCATCACGAGGCTGCGGCTGACGATGGAGAGGCCGATGGTGACGAGGGTGATGACGAGGGCATCCGGC
The DNA here is from genome assembly GCF_017875275.1 of Xanthobacter flavus. NCBI lineage: Bacteria > Pseudomonadati > Pseudomonadota > Alphaproteobacteria > Hyphomicrobiales > Xanthobacteraceae > Xanthobacter > Xanthobacter flavus. The sequence continues at coordinate 4,751,472 of NZ_JAGGML010000001.1, forward strand.
TTCTTCAGCGGTTGCACCGTCAGCCGCTCGGAAAGAAGGCCGACGACGCCCACCAGCACCACCGCCGTCACCACCGCGAGGCCGATGCTGGAGAAGGCGCCGATGAGGAGAGCGGTGACCATGCCGCCCATCACCACCCATTCCCCCTGCGCGAAATTCATCGCGCCGGTGCTCTTGAAGACCACATTGAAGCCAAGCGCCACCAGCGCATAAACGGCGCCCGTGCCGATGCCGGCGGACAGGACCTGGAGGAGGGCGGTTGCGGTCTGCATGGGGTGACGGCCAGCCTTCGGCGCGTTGGAAATGACGTGCCCCATCAGGGGGATGAAGGTCCCGGCCGCCGCGCTCCGGAGCAATCGGGGCTTTGCCCCGGGGGACGCGGACGGCCGGGACAGGTTCGGGTTGGGCGCGAGGCCCGCCCGTTTCCTCGGAACGAGACGTCCGAGGGGTCAGAAACTGCGCATGCGGTTGGTCTCGAACAAGGGCACCATCACCCCCAGTTCCGCGAGGCGGGCGCGGGCGTTGCCGGCGAAGGTCGCGAGCGCATCCTCCTCCGCCGCGCGCGCCGCGCCGCCGAGACCGGCCTCCGCCGTGATCGCATCGGCTTCCGCTTCGGCCGCGGCGTGCTCGGGCGCGAGCCAGGGGCAGTGATAGCCCTTCAGCACCACGTCCCGCACATAGTCGGACAGCTCGGCCGCGATGGTCTCGCGCTCCGCCTTCGTCCAGCCCTCCGCCTTGGCGGCGAGATAGAGCCAGCCAAAGGCGGCGTGGCGCTCCTTGTCGGCAATCACGAAGTCGAGCATGGACTGCACGGCCGGGTTGGTGGCGGCGGCGCGCCAGGCCTTGGCCAGTTCCAGCTCCAGCCCGTCCTCGAAGGCGGCGTGGGCGGCCACGTAGGCGTCGAGCAATTGGCCGGCATCCATCACCCGGCGGTGCAGGTGGCGGTTGAAGACGGCCTCATAGGCCTTGGCCGCCGGCCGGGCGAGGCGACCGCCGAAGGTCTCGGCGATCTTGTCGTAGCACTCGACGTGCCACGCCTCTTCGGTGTTGCGGGTGGTGAGGTAGAATTTCGGGTCGATCTCCCGGCCCACCTCCATGCAGAAGCGCACGATGAGGGCCGGGGTCTCGGTGAGGCCCGTGGCCTCGGTCCACACCCGCCGGCTCCAGGTGCGGCGGGCGGCGGCGCGCACTTCCTCCGGATAGGTCTCCGGCTTGAGCGCGCTCCAGTCCACGTCCCGATGCGGGTTCCAGCGGCCGGCCTTGCCCGTGTCGTAGAGCGCGCGGATCTCCGGCAGCGTGACGTTCATCTCGAGCGGAAACCGCCGCTCGACGAGAAGCCGCACCGGCGGCAGCGAGGGCTCGGCCCGCGTGGCGTGGAGCGGCATGTCAGATGGTCCCGAGCTTGGGATGCGTGAAGGGGGGCAGTTCGATGCCGAGCGCGCGCATCTGCTCGCGGATACGCTGCACGGTCGCGATGAAGACCGGCTTTTCCTCGTCCTCCACGGTGGCGCCGAGGCCCGCCTCGTAGGTGATGCGGTCGGCCTCCACCTCGGCGTTGGAGGCCGGGTTCTCCGGCGCCAGCCATGCGCTGTGGTAGCCGTTCAGCTCCACCTTCTCCATCATGGTGATGACGGCATCCTCGATCATCTTCTTCTGATCGGGGGTGAGCTGCTCGCAGATGGCTTCGAGGAAGTACCAGCCGAAGGCGCAGTGCCGGCTTTCATCGCGCATGATGTAGCGCACGATCTGCTTGGCGACGGGATCGTGCGTGACGTCGTTCAGGTGCTTGAACACGTCGAAGGCGATCTCCTCCGCCGTGCAGACGAGGGCGGCGATGATGCCCTCCAGCGGCACGTCCGCATTGAGGGCGGCGCGGCGCACGCCGTGGGTGGAGACGGAGCCCTCGAAGAGCTGCTGCACCGGCTTCTCGATATAGCCGCCGAGCTTCTCCGCCATGGCGTGGCAGACCTCGGCGTGGCGCGCCTCCTCCTGCGAACGGATGGTGAAGAAGAGCTGCATGTCGGAGGGGCGGTTCTCCACGCCGAAGCGCACCTGCAGCGCCGGGCTCTCGGAGATGGCGCCATATTCGCTCCACGCCCGGCGGCTCCAGTAGAGCCGGGCGGCGTAGCGCTGCTCGTCGGTGTATTTGGAGGGGTCGAGCTGGTCCCAGTCCACGTCGGTTTTGGGGTCCCACTGGTTCCGCGTCGCCGCGTGGAACAGCTCGCGGATGCGCGGCAGATCGGAATTGAAGGTCAGCGGAAAGCGGTCCTCGGGCGCATCCAGCAGCGTCTGGACCACCTCGAACGCCTGCTCGGCGGACATGTCACGCGAAAGGGCCATGGTGTTTCCTCCCGTTGGTGTTTCCCGTCAGGCGTAGTCGGCAAGGTTGAAGCGGCCATCGCGCCAGTTCACCAGCACGATGTCCTGTTTCGAGAGGCCGGAATGGCGCTCGGGCGAGAAGGTGAAGACGCCGGAGATGCCGGGGAAATCCTTGATCTGCTCCATGCCCTGGCTGAGCTTGGAGATGTCGCCCCCCACCTTCTTCAGCGCCTCGCGGGCGAGCAGCGCGCCGTCGTAGGATTCCGCCGCATAGATGCTGGCGGGGCGTTTGAAGCGCGCCTCGTAGGCCTTCATCATCTTGAGAATGCCGGCCTTGAGCGGGTCGCTGTCCGGCAACTGGTCGCCCACGGGCAGCTTCAGGCTGGCGAGGAGCAGGGTGTTGGCGGCGTCGCCGGCGAGCTTCATGTAGTCCGCCGAGACGAACCCGTAGCTGTGGATCAGCGTTTTCTTGTCGAGGCCCAGCTGCTGCGCCTGCTTGAGGAAGACGACGCCGGCCGGCGTCACCGTCCAGCAGATGATAGCCTCGGCGCCGGCATCGCGGATGCGGGTCAGCTGGGGCATCATGTCGGTGTCGGAGGGGGCGAAGGATTCATACATCACGTCGAGGCCGCGCTTCGGCCCGACGATCTTCATCTGCCCCACCGCGCCCTGGCCGAAGCCGGACGTGTCGGCGATGAGCGCCACCTTCTTGATCTTCTTCTTGTCGAGATAATCGGCGATGCGCTCCAGCACGTCGCCGTCGTCCACCGTGCTCTTGAACACATACTGGCGTTCGGCCACCGGCGTCACGATGGCGAGCGCGCCCTCGGACGAGATGAAGGGCACCTTGGCGGCGTTGGTGATGGGCGCCATGGCCAGCGCAATGCCGCTCATGTTGCCGCCGCTGAGGATCAGCTCCACCTTGTCCTGGCTGATGAGCCGGCGGGTGGCGGTGATGCCCTTCTGGGTCTGGCTCTCGGCGTCGTAATAGGTCCACTCGATCTTGCGGCCGCCGAGGCCGCCCGCGGCGTTGAACTCCTCCACCGCGAGTTCGAGGCCGGCCTTCATGTCCTCGCCGAGGAAGGCCGCGGGGCCGGTCACGGAAAGGATGGAGCCGACGCGCAGCGGCTCGGCGGCGCGGGCGGCGCTGCTCCACAGGCCGGCCACGGTCCCGGTGCCGGTGGCCGCGAGGGCGGCGGCGGGCACCATCTTCAGGAAGCTGCGTCGTCCGAACTGCACTTCTGGCCTCCTCTGGAAGGGCGCTTCGTGCGCCTCGTTCATCGTGCGCCGGACGGAATGCCCGGAGCGGAAACGGCTGCGGGCATGGCGGTCAGTCGTCGTGGACGCCGCTGCGGTCGATCTCGGCGGCGGGGCCGCCGTCGCGGGAAAGGGGAACGCTGAGCGAATAGCGCACGAGATCGGCGCGATGCACGGTGTGGCCGGAGAGCGCGAGGCGGCCGGCGGCGTCGCGATAGCTCAGGGTGCGGATCAGCACCGGGGCGCCCTTGGTGAGGTGGAGATACTCCACCTCCTCCGGCCCGGCGACGCCGGCCTCGATGGTGAAGTCGCCGGTCTTCAGGTCCACCGCCTGCCACAGGCGATGGAGGGGCGAGCCGTGGACCGCCTCTTCCGTCCAGCCGATGGTGAGATCGGCCGGCAGATAGCGATAGTCGATGGCGAGCGGCACGCGGGCCGCGGCGCGCAGGCGCTTGATGAACAGCACCGGCGCGCCGGCTTCGGTCTCAAGGCTGGCGGCGATGGTCTCGTCGGCGACGATGCGCTCGAAGGCCAGCACGGTCGCCTGCATGGGCATGCCGGTGGCGGCCCACTGGTTCAGGAAATCCATGCCCGGGTTGAAGCGCTCTTCCAGCTTGCGCACGGCGACGAACGTGCCGAGGCCGCGGCTGCGGGTGAGCAGGCCCTCCTGCACCAGCTCCGCCACCGCCTGCCGCGCCGTGTCCCGGCTCACCGAGAACATGGCGCAGAGCTGCTCGTCCGAATAGAAGCGCCGGTCGCCCTGTTCCCACTTGAGGATGAGGCCGATCAGCCGCTGCTTGATCTGGGCATAGAGGGGCAGCGGCGAGGCGCGGTCGAGGGGCGGGAAAGGCCCCTCGGCGTCGAGCGGTGCAACGTTGGTCAGCGTCTCGGACATGCACGTCACCCCGGCGCGTCACCTTTGGCGCGTCACCTTTGGCGCGTCACCTTTGGCGCAGAACCCTCTGGTCCGCTGGCGCTGGACCACCGCGAAGGCCGTCTGCACCGGCTTTATATGAATGTAGGGTCAAGCATACATTTCACGCAACAGCTTTCTTGCGACGCGTGACGAAGACGGCAGCGACGGCGCAAACACGCAACCGGCGCGGCAGCGAACTAGGGAATATGAGAAAGGGCAGTGCCTGTATGGTACAGGTGGGTGGGCTCGAACCACCGACCTCCGGTTCCACAGACCGGCGCTCTAACCAACTGAGCTACACCTGCACGGCTCCGGCGCGTCGGGCGCCGGAAGAGAGCGCGGAACCTACGCGGGGCGCTCTGCAATTTCAAGGGGGCGAAAGCCGCTGATCACAGCGGTGTTGCGCGCCGGGTAAAATCCAGCGCTGGCGCGGGCGCGCGCCCGGTGGGCCGGGCGCGGCGCGTGTCGCCGGGCTTCAGTTTGCGCGCGCGGGGGCGTCGTCGTCCTCGTCTTGGACCAGCTCTTCCACCTTGCTCATGATGGAGACCCAGGTGCGGTGCGCCTCGACCTTGCCACCCAGCTCGAAGCTCTCCGCCATGCGATGGGCGAAGGCGACGCCCTCGGGGCCGTATTGCTCGGCGATGATGAAGGCGGTGCGCCAGACATCTTCCTCAGTGACCATGCTCTCATCCTTCCGTCGCGAGGGGGCAGCAAGCGCCAGGCGGAATTGTCACAAATCCAACACCAGCAGGTCGCCTTTGGCACGCGAGACGCAGGCCAGGAACCAGCCCTGCGCCTTGTCCTCGGGCTTGAGGCGCTTGTCGCGGTGATCGACCTCGCCCTCCAGCACCTTCACCTTGCAGGTGCCGCAGGCGCCCTGCTCGCAGGAGGTGGGAATCTTCACGCCTGCTTCTTCCATGGCGGTCGAAACGGAGCGGTCGCCGGGGATCTTGATGACCTTGCCGGTGGAGGCGATCTTCACGTCGAACACCTTGTCCAGCAGCGGCGGCGGCGCCTTGCCGGTGAAGCGCTCCACATGGATGCGGTTGACGCCGAAGCCCTTCTGCTGGGCGCTGGCGATGATGGGGTCGAGCCACCAGTCCACCCCGCAGAGGAAGACGTGCGTGTCGTCCGGCCGGTCCGCGAGAAGGTTCGCGGCGTTGAGGCGGGGCTCGGCGGCCTCGAAATAGAAGGTGGTGTTGGCCGCGAAGGCGGATCCCTCGATGGTGGACTTGAACGCGCCCGGCGAGCCGCCCGCGAAGAGATAGTGGAACTCGAACGGGATGTTCTTCGCCTTGAGATGATCGGCGATGGAGAGAATGGGCGTCGCGCCGATGCCGCGGGCGAACAGCAGCGCGCGCTTGGTGTCGCGCGGCACGGCGAAGCGATTGCGCGGCGTGCCCACCGCGAGGCGGTCGCCCTCGTTCACCTGCTGGAACAGGGCCTTGGAGCCGCCGCGGCTGTTGGCATCCTTCCAAACGCCGATCACGTAGCGATGGCGCTCGCTCTCGCTGTTGATGAGGGAATACTGCCGCACGAGGCCGCCGGGGATGGTCACATCCACATGCGAGCCGGCGGTGAAGGCGGGCAGTTCGCCGCCCTCGGCGGGGATCAGCTCGAAGGAGGCCATGTTTTCGGCCTCGATCGTCTTCTTGGCCACGATCACCGGGCTCAGGGCATCGTCCGACATCGCATCCTCCAAACCATCCGCACAGGAACGCTGATTGGAGCAGGTGCAAACGTGGGGCCAGTTGCGTCCGCGGGCTCAGGCGAGCCTTGCGAGCGCCTCCGTGGCGAGCTTGTGCGTGAGGTCGGCGGCCGGAAGACGCGGGCTCAGGGCGGCGGACTGGCCGCACCAGAGGTTGGTGAAATCGTCCCGGCCTTCCGCTTCAGCCTTGGCGCGCAGCGGGGCAAGAGCACCGCCGGAGGTGGGGAAGGCTGAGGCCTCCGGCGCGATGGGGCCGATCTCGCGCATCACGCGGTTCATGATGCCGCGCGCGGGGCGGCCGGTGAAGATGTTCGTGAGCGCGGTGCTCTCGTCCGTCGCGGCCTCCAGGGCGGCGCGGTGGACGGCTGGCACCTTCGCTTCCGGCGAGAACAGGTAGGCGGTGCCGATCTGCACCGCCGAAGCCCCCAGCGCCAGCGCCGCCACGATACCGCGCGCATCGGCGATGCCGCCGGCGGCGATCACCGGCACCCTCACCGCATCCGCCACCTGCGGCACGAGGGAGAAGGTGCCCACCTGCCGGGCCACGTCCTGCCAGCCGATGGGGGTCTGCGAATAATCGCCGCCGAGGAAGAGGGCGCGATGGCCGCCGGCCTCGAAGCCCATGGCGATGATGGCGTCGCAGCCGTGATCCTCCAGCCAGCGCGCCTCGGCCACCGTGGTCGCGGACGAGATGATCTTTGCGCCCGTCGCCTTCACCCGCGCCACGAGGGCCGGCGCCGGGAGGCCGAAATGGAAGCTCACCACTTCGGGGCGCACCCCCTCCACGACGGCGCAGAACGTGTCGTCGAACGGCGCGCGGGAGGGGGAGGGGGTGCTCGCGGCCGGGTCGAGCCCGGCCTCGACGTAGTAATCGGCGAGCCGCGCCCGCCAGCGCAGCGCCCGCGCCGGATCGTCCTGCGGGGGCGTGTGGCAGAAGAAGTTGAGGTTGAGCGGCTTGCCCGGCAGGCCCGCGCGGATCTTCGCCACCGCCGCCTTAAGATCGTCCGCCCCATACATGGCGCAGGGTAAAGACGCGAGGCCGCCGGCCGTGCCCACCGCAATGGCCAGCTCCGGCGAGCCGGGGCCGGCCATGGGGCCGAGCAGGATGGGGTGCTCGATGCCGAACAGGTCGAGGATGCGCCGGTCGGGCCAGCGGGCGGCGGCGGGAGCATCGGGCGTGGCGGCGGTCATGGCGTTGTCTCCCGAGGGGTGGCCGCCATTATCGCGCTTCCATCAATCATTGAAATTGAAACATTCTGATATTATCGTTCACTTCTGATGATGGACCTGCGCGATTTCCGCTTCCTGGAAGCGGTGGCCGAGACCGGCAGCGTCACCCGCGCCGCCGGGCGCCTCGGCTGCGTGCAGTCCAATGTCACCACCCGCCTGCGCAAGCTGGAGGACCGGCTCGGCCAGAAGCTCGTGGAGCGCATCGACGGCCGCATGGTGCCCACCGCCGCCGGTGCGATGGCTCTCGACTATGGCGCGCGGATCGTGCGTCTGTCGGAAGAGGCGGAGAAGCGGCTGCGTTCGGCGGCCGAGGCCTTCCCGCCGCTGCGCCTCGGCACCATGGAGACCACCGCCGCCGTGCGCCTGCCGCCGCTATTGAAAGCGGCGCGGGCGCAGCTGCCGGACCTGCGCCTCTCCATCACCACCGGCACCAGCGGCGAACTGGTCGCGGCGCTCGGGCGGGGCGACATCGACCTCGCCTTCGTGGCCGAGGAGGCGGCAGAGGCGCGTTTTGAAAGCGTGCCGCTGTTCGAGGAAGACCTGGTGGAGGTGCTGCCCATCGGCGGCGCGGCGGAGGCGGCCGCCGTCGTCTTCCGGGCGGGCTGCTGCTACCGCGCGCGCTTCGCCGAGGCGTTTGGCGACCTGCCATTGCTGGAACTGGGCACGCTGGACGGCATCATGGGCTGCGTCGCCGCCGGGCTCGGACGCACGCTTTTGCCCGAAGCGGCGGTGGAGCGCTGGCGCAGGGCAGGGGAGGTGGAAACGCGCCCTCTTCCCCCCGGTCGTGGGCGGGTGGGCACGCTGGCGCTGTTCCGCGCCGCGAGCCCTTCCCGCCGCTCCATCGATGCCCTCGTGGCTCTGGCTCGCGGCTGAGCAGGTCCCACAGCCTCGCGACATCGTGCGTGGCTTCAATGTAACGCCGGAGGTCCATGGCCCGAACTCGGCCGTAGAAACCACACGGCGTCTGTGGCGTTGATGTCGGAGGCGGTCCGAGGCCGCATCGGTGAGCGAGGACGAATGAACAAGCCCTGGAAACCCCTCGCGACGCCGCAGCCTATTCGGCCCGAGGCCTCGGATGAGACCGGGCGCGGCCCCGCCATCGCCCGCTTTCTCAAGGTGCGCAGACAGACCGAAGACCTGGCGGAGCGCCTCCATCCCGAGGACCAGACGGTGCAATCCATGCCGGATTGCAGCCCCACCAAATGGCACCTCGCGCACGTTTCGTGGTTCTTCGAGACGTTCCTGCTGGTGCCGCACCTGACGGGCTACCAAGTCGCCAACGCGGATTTCGCCTTCCTCTTCAATTCCTATTATGAGGCCGCCGGTCCCCGCCATGCCCGCTTCGCGCGCGGCCTCATCACCCGCCCCACGGTGACGGAGGTGGCGGACTATCGCCGGCATGTCACCCACGCCATGACAGACCTCCTCACCGGGGCCGACGAGGAGACCGTCGCCCGTCTCGCGCCGCTGGTGAAGATCGGCATCAACCACGAGCAGCAGCATCAGGAACTGATCCTGATGGACATCCTGAACCTGTTCGCCGCCAATCCCCTGCGTCCCGCCTACCGGCCCGCGGTGCCCGCGCCGACGGCGGAGGCGCGGCCGCTGGCGTTCGTCGATTATCCCGGTGGCATCTTCGAGATGGGCCACGCGGGGGAGGGCTTCTGCTATGACAATGAGGGGCCGCGCCATGAGGTGCTGCTGCGCCCCTTCCGCCTCGCCTCCCGCGCCGTGACCAATGGTGAGTGGCGCGCCTTCATCGCGGATGGCGGCTATCGCCGGCCGGACCTGTGGCTCGCGGACGGCTGGGCGCGGGTGAAGGCGGGGGAATATGAGGCGCCGCTCTATTGGGAGCTTCATGACGGTGACTGGCAGGCGTTCAACCTCAATGGCCTCGCCCCGCTCGATCCGGCCGCGCCGGTGGTGCATGTGAGCTATTACGAGGCCGACGCCTTCGCCCGCTGGGCCGGCAAGCGCCTGCCCACCGAAGCGGAGTGGGAGGTGGCGGCACGCGGCCTGCCCGTCGCCGGCAATTTCCTCGACAGCGACGCGCTGCGCCCGCTTCCCGCCGCCACGGATGATCTGCCTGCGCAGATGTTCGGCGATGTCTGGGAATGGACCCAGAGCCCCTATGTGGCCTACCCCGGCTATCGCCCCGCGCCGGGCGCGCTCGGCGAATACAACGGCAAGTTCATGTCGTCGCAGATGGTGCTGCGCGGCGGCTGCTGCGCGACGCCTGAAGGCCATGTGCGGGCCACCTACCGCAATTTCTTCTATCCCCACCAGCGCTGGGCCTTCGCCGGCCTGCGCCTTGCCGAGGATGCCTGATGCGCGCTTCGTCCCTTCTGTGCGCCCCTGAGAGCCGAGAGTCCCCCGAGCGCGCCGCCTTCCGCGCCGACGTGATCGAGGGGCTGTCTGCCAGCCCAAAGCAGCTTTCGCCCAAGTATTTCTATGACGAGGCCGGCTCGCGCCTGTTCGACCTCATCTGCCGCCTGCCCGAATACTATCCCACCCGCACCGAGCTGGGCGTGCTGAAGGCCCATGCCGGCGACATCGCCGCCCTCGCCGGGCCGGGCGCGAGCCTCGTGGAGTTCGGCTCCGGATCGAGCGTGAAGGTGCGCCTGCTGCTCGATGCGCTGGAGCGCCCCGTCGCCTACGTGCCCATCGACATCTCCGGCCCGCACATGCGGGCTGCCGTGACCGCGCTGGCACGGGATTATCCGTCGGTTGCCATGACGCCGGTGGAGGGCGATTTCACACGGCCGCTGGAATTGCCGGATCTTGGCGAAGGAGGGCGGCGCATTGGCTTCTTCCCCGGCTCGACAATCGGCAATTTCACGCCGGCCGAGGCCGAGGCGTTCCTGACCCATGCGCGGCAGTCGCTGGGCGCTGGCGCGGCGCTGGTGCTGGGGTTTGACCTGCCGAAGGACCGCGCGGTGCTGGAAGCCGCCTATGACGACCATCAGGGCGTGACCGCCGCCTTCAACCTCAACCTTCTGACGCGCATGAACCGGGAACTGGGGACGGATTTCGACCTCTCCGCCTTCCACCATCGCGCCGTATTTAATGAAGCCGAGAGCCGCATAGAGATGCATCTGGAGAGCCGGGCGGCGCAGACCGTGCGGCTCGACGGCGTGCGCTTCACCTTCGCGCCTGGCGAGACCATCCACACGGAGAATTCCTACAAGTATGCGGCTCCGCGGCTGATGGGCATGGCGCAGGCCGCCGGCTGGCGGCAGGCGGCACTGTGGACCGACCCGCGCCGCTGGTTCGCGGTGGCGGTGCTGGAAGCTGTCTGAGCCGGGAAACAAACCGGCCCTGGCCCCGTTAGTCCTCCACCATGGCACGCTTCTGGGAAACCCAACTCATCCGCCCCATCTGGCTCCACGACGGATCGTGGTTGGCCACGCTCGGCGATTGCGGTCGCGTGCTGCTGCACCGCTTCGCGGAAGGTGAGAAGGGGCCGGAGCTGGACAATGCCCTGAAGGCACTCATCGGCGCCGCCGAGGCCGGGCGGCCGGAGGACATCGCCTTCGCCGAGCGGCAGGTCCGGCTTTTCTTCGAGGTGCGCGCGCTGCTGTGACGCGACCTTCCGAGCGCGCGGGCGCAAATGCGGCCATCATGTGACCGCGATCGCGTGGTAGTGGAGGGGGATGATCTGCGCCGAATGCGACCGCTGCCACCGCCGCTCCATCCTCTCCCCTCGGGGCGACGAGGACGGCCGGCTGGAGGACACATCTGAAATGCGGGCCAACAGCCTGCGCTGCGACTTGTGCGGCAGCCGTCGCGTGCGCCTCGTGCGGGTGGCTTCGCCGTTCGAGGCCGTCGCCTTCATCAACGGGCGGCTCGCGCCGGATCGCTCCGGCGGCTGAGCGTCGCGCGTCAGGAGAAGATCACGCCAGCCTGCGCGCTGCCCGTGAGGTGGCGGGGGGTGCCGGTGCCGGGAGCGTGGAGGCAGCCGCTGCAATAGACGGCGCTGTTCTGGAGGCTGCGGCCATCGGCATCAAGGGCATAGACCCCGACCCAGGTGCGATGGTCTCCCTCGTCGTCCGCGATGGAAAAAGCCAGTTCGCGGTCGAAGCAAATCGTTTCGCTCTGGAGGAGAAGTTTCCCCTCTTCGCTGACCATCGCCATGACGAGATAGGCGTTGGGGGTGGCGCTTGATGTCATTCGCGTCCCTTTCCGCCCCCGGATCGGTCCGTTCGTAATACAGAATTGGTAATTCCGCACCACGATGCGAGAACCTTACGCCTTAGACGGTCGCCGCGCTACTGTGACGTTCAGGATTCGGCGGGGCCAGGGCTTTTTGGACACATGGGATCGGTTGTTGTATCAAACATAGTCCTCCTCGTGGTTGCGGCGCTGGTCGTGGTTGGAACGCTCTCCAGCCTGCTCGCCGCCCGGTTCGGCGCGCCCATCCTGCTGGTGTTCCTCGTGGTCGGCGTGGCGGCCGGCGAGGGGGGGCCGGGAGGCATCCATTTCGATGACTACTGGGCCACCTACATGGTGGGATCCGCCGCGCTGGCGGTAATCCTGTTCGACGGCGGCCTGAGGATGCGGGTCGCCTCCATGCGCGGCGCCATCCTGCCCGCTGTGGGACTTTCCACGGTCGGCGTCGCTTTCACCGCCGCGCTGGTGGCGCTGGTGGCCGTGCCACTCCTCGGCCTTGGCTGGATGGAGGGCCTGCTGGTCGGCGCCATCGTCGCCTCCACCGATGCGGCGGCCGTGCTGTTCCTGGTCCGCGCGCAGGGGCTGCGCCTCGGCCGCCGGGTCGGCTCGGTGATCGAGATCGAATCCGCCACCAACGATCCCGCCGCCGTATTCCTCACCGTGTTGCTGGTGGAAATGCTCACGAGCAGCGCCGGCGGCCATGTGGGCGATCCCGGTCTCGTGGTGGTGTTCGGCGCGCTCCGCGAGATGGTTCTGGGCGCGGTGCTCGGCGTCGCGGGCGGATATGCGCTGGTGGCGCTGCTCAATCGCGTGGACCTGCCGGGCGGTCTTCATCCGGTGATGGTGGTGGGCGTGGCGGTGCTGCTGTTCGCGCTTACCTCGCTGCTGCACGGCTCGGGATTCCTCGCCGTTTATCTGGCGGGACTGGTGGTGGGAAACCGGCCGGTGCGGGCCATCGCCTCCATCACCTCGTTTCTCGATACAATCACCTGGCTCTGCCAGATCGTCATGTTCGTGATGCTGGGCATGCTGGTCTCGCCCGAGAAGCTCCTGCAATACGCCCTGCCGGCGCTCGGCGTCGCGGCCTTCCTGATTCTTGTGGGTCGGCCGGCGGCGGTGTTCGCCTGCCTCGCGCCGTTCCATTTCTCGCTGAAGGAGAAGCTGTTCGTCTCCTGGGCCGGGTTGCGCGGGGCGGTATCCATCTTCCTCGCCACCATCCCCATGCTGGCGCACCTGCCCATGGCGGAGGTGTATTTCAACGTCGCCTTCGCGGTGGTGGTCGTCTCGCTGATCTTGCACGGCTGGACCATGGGCTACGCGGCGCGGCGGCTCGACGTGGCCCTGTCCGATCCCGATCCCGGCGTCCGGCGCTTCGAGATCGACCTGCCGGGACAGACGGAAATGGAGCTGGTCGCCTATCCCGTCATGGCGGCGACGCCCGTGGTGGGGCAGGCGCAACTGCCCGAGTGGGCGCGCCTGATGATGGTGGTGCGCGCCAACGAGACGCTCACGCCCGAGGCGGCCGGCCCCCTCAAGGCCGGCGACTACGGCTATGTGCTGGCACCGCCCAAGCGTGTGCACCAACTGGACCGCCTGTTCCGGCCCGAGGAAGCGACGCCGCTCGACGACAGCGCGGCCTTCCCCTTCGTCGGCGAGGTGCGGCTGGGCGATCTCGCCAGCTTCTACGGCCTTGCCGTTCCGGACGCCGAACTCGGCCTCACCATCGCCGACGCCTTCGCCGACCGCTCCGACGACAAGCCCGCGCCGGGCATGCGCATCGCCTACGGACAAGCGGTGATAGAGGTGCGGGCGGTGACCGACGGGCGGGTGAGCTATGTGGTGCTGCGGCTGCAGGCCGGCAAACTCAAGCGCTCCATCGCCCGCGCCCGTCGCCTGCTCGGCTTTCCGCCGGAGCAGGACGAGGACGACGAATAGAGGCCGACAACCGCCGCCGTCATGTTCATGCCGCGAGCGTGGATGAAACAGGGGCGTTCTTGAAGTCGTGCGTATGCGGAGACCCAACGGATGCGACTGTTCATGCGCCGCCGCGGCGAGGCCGGACCCGGCCTCGATGCCTCGCGCACCCTGGCCGACCTGGTGCGCACCACCCTGGCGCTGGAGGAGGCGGCCACCGTTTCCGTCTCCGAGATCTCCTGCGGTGATCCGGCCTGCGGCGGCGCGGAAACGGTGGTGCTGGTGATGCGCCCCGGCCGCCGCACCGAGGCGGCCAAGGTTCTGATGCCCATGGCGCAGGTGACGCCCGAGGCGCTGCTGGCGGCCCTGCGGCCGCTGATGCCGGGGGAGGCGGGGGTGTCCACCGGGCTTTCGCAGGAGGGCTGAAGGGGCTAAACGGCGCAGGCCAGTCGCCCCACCTTCCTTGCCTTGCGAATTTCCCATGTCCCAGCCGCACTTTACGCCGCGTCCGCTCAATCCCCTCTATGCCGGCCTGCCCACCACCATCTTCGAGGTGATGTCCGGCCTTGCCCGCACCCATGCGGCGGTCAACCTCGGCCAGGGCTTCCCGGACGATCCCGGGCCGCTCGACGTGCGCGAGGCCGCTGCGCGGGCGGTGGTAGATGGCTGGAACCAGTATCCGCCCATGATGGGCCTGCCGGAGCTGCGTCAGGCGGCGGCGGCGCATTATCGCCACTGGCAGGGGCTGGAGCTCGATCCAGACGCCGAGATCATGGTGACCTCCGGCGCGACCGAAGCGCTGGCCGGCGCGCTGCTGGCGCTGATCGAGCCGGGCGACGAGGTGGTGCTGTTCCAGCCGCTCTATGATGCCTATCTGCCGCTGGTGCAGCGGGCAGGGGGCATTCCCCGCCTCGTGCGTCTGGAGCCGCCCTCCTGGGCCATGACGTCGGAGAAGCTGGACCAGGTATTCTCCGAGCGCACCAAGCTCGTGCTCTTCAACAATCCCCAGAACCCCACCGGCGTCGTCTACGACCGCGCGCAGATGCAACTGCTTGCCGACTATTGCGTGCGCTTCAACGCCTATGCGGTGTGCGACGAGGTGTGGGAGCACGTGGTGTTCGACGGCCTCACCTTCGAGCCGCTGATGGCGCTGCCGGGGATGCGCGAGCGCACGGTCAAGATTTCTTCCGCCGGCAAGATCTTCGGCATGACCGGCTGGAAGGTGGGCCTCGTGTTCGCCGCGCCCCACCTCATGAAGGTGCTGTCCAAGGCGCACCAGTTCCTCACCTTCACCACGCCGCCGAACCTCCAGGCGGCGGTGGCCTACGGGCTCGGCAAGCCGGACGATTATTTCACCACCATGCGCGCCGGCCTCCAGCGCTCCCGCGACCGCCTCGCAACGGGGCTCAAGGAACTGGGCTTCGACGTGCTGTCCTCGCGCGGCACCTATTTCCTCTCCATCGACCTCTCCCCCCAAAGTGTCTCCATCGATGACGAGGCCTTCTGTCTCGATCTCGTGAAGACGCGGAAGGTGGCGGCCATCCCGGTGTCGGCTTTCTATGCGCAGGATGCAGTGAAGAGCGTGGTGCGCTTCTGCTTCGCCAAGCACGACGCCACCATCGACCGCGCGCTGGAGCAACTGGCCGGTCTTGCTGGCCGACTCTGACCAAAGGTCACGTAAAGGCGGGGGCTTTAAGCGTGGCCCTCACCCTTCACGAATGCGTCATTGCGCGCGCTTCCATGGCGAGATGCCGTGACAAAAGCTTAATTGGACCAGCGCGCTGAATTGTTGTTGCATTGCGGCGCGAAACGTTTCGACGCCGTGGGAGTATCGAGGACTTCATGCCAGCCGAGCACGCACCGGATAGCGCAAAGAGCGGCGGATCGGCCGGTCGCAAGATTGTCCTCGCGGTCCTGTTCCTGGCCCTCCTCGGCGGCGGGGCATGGGTGTGGGACAAGAAGCCGTGGCTCGCCGCGGGCGGCCAGAAGGCGCAGGCACCGCAGCAGCGGGTCATCGCCGTGCTCGCCGGAACGGCGGAGCGGACCTCCCTGCCGGTGCGGGTCGAGGCGCTGGGCACGGTGGAATCCATGGTCACGGTCCCGGTGCGCTCCCGCGTCGCCGCCGCCGTGGAGACGGTGGGTTTTGCCGACGGCGCGAGCGTGAAGGAGGGCGACCTGCTCTACCGGCTCGACGCCCGCGTCATCGACGCGCAGATTCTTCAGGCCGAGGCGACGCTCAACCGGGACAAGGTGCAACTGGACAAGAGCCTGCGCGATGTGGAGCGCTATGCCGGCCTCGCCACCCGCAACGCCGTTTCCCAGGTGCAGGTGGACGATGCCCGCACCACCGCCGACGTGCAGAAGGCGACCGTCGCGCAGGACGAGGCCAACCTCACCGCGCTCAAGGTGCAGCGCGGCTATTACGAGATCCGCTCGCCCGTCACCGGCCGCATCGGCGTCTCCGCCGTGCGCCCCGGCGCGGTGATCCGGGTGGACGATACCCTCGCCACCGTGCGCCAGCTCGCTCCCATCTATGTCGCCTTCGGCTTGCCGGAGCGTTACATCGCCGGCCTCAGGGAGGCGAAGGACGCCAAGGTGTCCTTCGCCTTCCAGGGCACCGGCGAGACCATCTCCGGCGGCATTGTCGCGGTCATCGACAACACCATCGAGCCGCAGACCGGCACCCTCACCGCCCGCGCCATCTTCCCCAATGCCGACGAGCGCCTGTGGCCCGGCGCCCTCGGCGCGGTGACGGTGACGCTGCGCATCGAGGACAATGTGGTCGCGGTGCCGAGCGAGGCGGTCCAGAACGGGCAGGACGGGCCGTTCGTCTTCGTCGTGGACGATGGCATCGCCCACGTGCGGCCGGTCACCGTCGCCCGCACGGTGGATGGGCGAAGTGTGATCTCCAAGGGCCTCAGCGGCGGCGAGACGGTGGTGACCGACGGACAGCTCTCCCTGCGCGAGGGCAGCCGCGTGAACGTGCGCACCCGCACCGCCGCACCCGCCACCGGGAGCTGAGCCCATGTTCTCCGAACTGTGCATCCGCCGCCCCGTGATGACGACGCTGATCATGCTGTCGCTCGTGGTGGCGGGCCTGTTCGCCTATCGCCAGCTGCCCGTGGCGGCGCTGCCGCGGGTGGATTTCCCCACCATCAACATCACCGCGACGCTGCCGGGCGCGAGCCCCGAGACCATGGCGACCTCGGTGGCGACGCCCATCGAACGCCAGCTGGCCACCATCGCGGGCATCTCCTCGCTCACCTCCTCGTCCACGCAGGGCTCCACCTCGATCACGGTGCAGTTCGACCTGAACCGCAGCATCGACGCGGCCGCCCTCGACGTCCAGTCGGCCCTCTCCGTGGCCCAGCGCCAGCTGCCGGACGAGATGACGACCCCGCCGAGCTTCCGGAAGGTGAACCCCGCCGACGCGCCGGTGATCCTGCTCGCCATCTCCTCCGACACCCTGCCGCTGTCGGCGGTGAACGAATATGCCGACACGCTGGTCGGACAGCAGATCTCCCAGCTGCCCGGCGTGGCGCAGGTGCAGATCTACGGCTCACAGAAATATGCCGTGCGCATCCGCGTCGATCCCGCCGCCGCCGGCGCCCGCAATATCTCGCCCGACGACATCCAGCGCGCGGTGGAGGCGGCGGCCTCCAACACGCCGCTCGGCATCGTCTCCGGTCCGAAGCAGGCGCAGACCATCGACATGGGCACGCCCAAGGCCGACGCCTCCCAGTTCCGCAGGGTGGTGGTGAAGGCGCGCGACGGCTCGGTGGTGCGCCTCGAGGAGATCGCCGTCGTCTCCGACGGCGTGGAGAACGAGCGCGTCGCCAGCTGGTTCAACGACCGCCGCTCCGTGGTGCTGGCCGTGGTCCGCCAGCCCGACGCCAACACCGTGCAGGTGGTGGACGAGGTGCGCCGGCGCCTGCCCCAGTTCCGCGCTCAGCTTCCCGGCTCGGTGGGCATCGAGGTGCTGAACGACCGCTCCGTCTCCGTCCGCGACGCGGTGGCGGACGTGCAGAAGACCCTGTTCGAAGCCATCGTCCTCGTGGTGCTGGTGATCTTCCTGTTCCTGCGCAACGTGCGCGCGACCCTCATCCCCTCGCTGGCGCTGCCTTTGTCCATCATCGCCACCTTCGCGGCCATGTGGGGCTTCGGCTATTCCATCAACAACATGACGCTGCTGGCGCTGACGCTGTGCGTCGGCTTCGTGGTGGACGACGCCATCGTCGTGCTGGAGAACATCTATCGCCATGTGGAGGCGGGGGAGAGCCCGTTCCGCGCCGCGCTGCGGGGTTCGCGGGAGATCAGCTTCACCATCATCTCCATGACGCTCTCGCTGGTGGCAGTGTTCATCCCCGTGCTGTTCATGGGCGGGGTGGTGGGCCGGGTGTTCCGCGAGTTCGCGGTCACCATCTCGATCGCGATCCTGGTTTCCGGCTTCGTCTCCCTCACGCTCACGCCCATGCTGTGCGCCCGCGTGATGAAGCCGGTGGACCACACGAAGAAGCCCGGCTGGTTCTTCCGCGTCACCGAGCGGATGTTCGACGCCTGGCTCGCGGCCTACCGGGTGAGCCTCGACTTCGTGCTGCGCCACCGCCCCTTCATGCTGGTGGTGACCTTCGCCACCATCGGCCTGTCGGTCTATCTCTACATCGTCATCCCCAAGGGCTTCTTCCCGCAGGAGGACAACGGCTTCATCACCGGCACGGTGGAGGCGGCGACCGACAGCTCTTTCGCGGCCATGGTGGAGCGCCAGAAACAGGTTGCGGCCGTGGTGCGCGCCGATCCGGACGTGGACTATCTCGTCTCCACCGCCGGTGCCACGGGCATCAGCCGCACCACCAACACCGGCCGCATGTTCATCGCCCTGAAGCCCAAGGGCTCCGGGCCGGGCGAGCGCAAGCTCTCCGCCAACGAGGTCATCCAGAATTTGAGGAAGCGCGTCGGGCAGGTGCCGGGCGTGAACGTGTTCTTCCAGGCGGTGCAGAACATCAGCGTCGGCGGCGTCGCCTCCAAGAGCCAGTACCAGTACACGCTGCAGAGCCCCGACACCGCGACCCTCTACACCTTCGCCCAGCAGATGGAGCAGAAGCTCGCGACGCTGCCCGGCCTCAGGGACGTGACCTCCGACCTCCAGATCACCAATCCCCAGCTCACCATCGAGCTGGACAAGGACAAGGCGGCGGCCCTCGGCATCACCGAGCAGCAGCTGCGGGACGCGCTCTACACCCAGTTCGGCACGAGGCAGATCGCGACGCTGTACACGCCCACCAACCAGTTCGCGATCATCGCCGAGGTGCAGCCCATCTTCCAGCGCGACCCGAGCGACCTCGGCCGGGTCTATCTGCGCACCTCTTCCGGCAACGTGGTGCCGCTGGAGGCGGTGGCGAACATCAAGCGCACGGTCGGCCCCCTCTCGGTGCAGCACCAGCAGCAGCAGCCCTCCGTCACCATCTCCTTCAACCTCGCGCCGGGCACCTCGCTCGGCCAGGCGGTGGAGGAGATCAACGCCGCGGCCGCCGAGGCGCGGGTGCCGGACAGCGTCGTCACCGGCTTCCAGGGCACGGCGCAGGTGTTCCAGGATTCGCTGTCCAACCAGCCTCTGCTGATCCTCGCGGCGGTGGTCGTCATCTACATCGTGCTGGGCGTGCTCTACGAGAGCTTCATCCACCCCATCACCATCCTCTCGGGCCTGCCCTCCGCCGGCATCGGCGCGCTTTTGACGCTCATGGCGGCGGGCATGGAGCTTTCGGTGATCGCGATCATCGGCATCATCATGCTGGTGGGCATCGTGAAGAAGAACGCGATCATGATGATCGACGTGGCGCTGGAACGCCGGCGCGCCGGCGCGGCGGCGCAGGATGCCATCCGCGAGGCGGCGCTGCTGCGTTTCAGGCCCATCATGATGACGACGCTCGCCGCCATCTTCGGCGTGCTGCCCATCGCGCTCGGCGCGGGCGCGGGCTCCGAGCTGCGCCAGCCGCTGGGCGTCGCGGTCGTCGGCGGGCTCCTGGTGTCACAGCTGCTCACGCTGTTCATCACGCCGGTGATCTATCTCTATCTCGACCGGCTGGACGCTATCGTGCACCACGCGGTCTCCGGCCGGCATGATGATCGTGCCCACCCGCCCCGTCCCGCGCCCGCGGAACGAATTGCGGCGGAGTAGGGGGCATGCTACCGGGCCGCGCATGCGGGTCGGTGGTACCTCCGGGTGTTGCACCCGCGCCCCATGACGGGATGATTAACGGGTGTGACCAAATCTTGGCCATGCCCGGCAATTGCCCCAAGGTCGCCTGTTTGTTATCCGGAAAAAGACGAGGTTTGCGCGCGGGCGGCTGCGCGCCTTGATCCGGGGGCGGGGCATGAATCTGAAGTATCGGCCGGATATCGATGGCTTGCGGGCCGTTGCAGTCGTGGTCGCCCTGCTGTTTCACGCCCACATCCCGCCGTTCCGGGGCGGCTTCATCGGCGTGGACATCTTCTTCGTCCTGTCCGGCTACCTCATCACCTCGATCCTCTACAACGACATGATGAAGGGCGAGTTCTCGCTCGTCGACTTCTACGACCGCCGCATCCGCCGCATTTTCCCGGCGCTGTTCGTGGTGCTGCCGGTGAGCACCTTCGTCGCCGCCTTCCTGCTGATGCCGCGGCAGATGGTGCAGTTCGCGGAATCCATCATTCCCTCCGCGCTGTTCTACGCCAACATCCACTTCCAGGGACTGATGAGCTATTTCGGCCCCAAGGCCGACGAGACGCCGCTGCTGCACCTGTGGTCGCTGGCGGTGGAGGAGCAGTATTACATCTTCTTCCCGCTGCTCATGTTCGCCTTCCTGAAGGTCGGCGGGCGCGTCACCCTCGGCCCGCGCCGGATGGCGATCCTCGGCTTCCTCATCATCACGGTCGTGTCCGGCGTCTACGCGGAGCTGAGCGCGCGCACCCAGCCCACCGCGTCCTTCTTCCTGCTGCAGAGCCGCGCCTGGGAGCTTCTGGTCGGCGCGCTGCTGGCGCTGGTGCACATGCCGAAGGTGTCGGAAAAGGCCGCGAACTGGATCGGCGTCGCGGGACTGACGGCCATCGTGGTGCCGGTCTTCGCCTACGGCCACGACATGACCTTCCCCGGCCTGTCCGCCGCGCCCATCGTGTTCGGAACGGCGGCGGTGATCTATGCCGGCACCATCAACATGGGCGGCTACGCCAACTGGTTCCTCAGCCGCCCGCCGGTGGTCTATGTCGGCCGCATCTCCTATGCGCTTTATCTGTGGCATTGGCCGCTGCTGGTGTTCGGCACCATCTGGAAGGGCCGCGCGCTGACCTATTTCGAGGGCGGTGGTCTGCTCATCGTCGCCTTCATCTTCGCCGCGCTGTCTCTGAAATATGTCGAGACGCCGCTGCGCCACGCCGGCTCGCTGGGCGGCAAGCGCCGGGCGCGCTTCGCGGTGGGCATCATGGCCATGGCCATGACGCTGGCGGTGGGCGTGCTGTTCGAGCGCCTGGGCGGCGGCTTCTATCCCATCTCACCGCTGGGCGCGCGCGCCGAGGCGGCGATGGAGGACAAGAGCCCCTTCAGCCGTACCTGCAACAATTCGCCGAAGGGCTGGAGCGCCGCCGCGCTCAATCCGGCCTCGGCCTGCTCGGTGGGACCCGACGCGGCCAAGGGCGAGTATGACGTGGTAGTGTGGGGGGATTCCCACGCTGGCGCCTCCTTCATCGGCATCGCCGAGCAAGTGGCCGCCCTCGGCCACACCGCACGCCTCCAGACCATGGCCGGCTGCCCGCCCCTGATCGGCGGCCAGGCGCACCGCGACGACATGCCGAGTTGGACCTGCACCGCCTTCAATTCCGAGGTGCTGGATGAAATCCGCCGCGTGAAGCCCCAGGTCGCCGTGCTGGTCGGCCGCTGGGCCATGTGGACCAGCAAGGCCGGCCCCGCCTTCACCCTCACCTCCGACGAGGTGCCCGGCGGCGACGTGCGCTCCAAGGCGGTGAGCCAGAAGGTCTTCGCCCACATGCTGGACCGCACCCTGAAGGAACTCTCCGGCCTCGGCATCCATGTGGTGCTGGTGGGACAGACGCCGGAGTTCGGCCGCTCCCCGGGCCGATGCGTCGCCGAGAGCGAATTCTACAAGCGCAATCTCGGCAACTGCCTGGAACTGCCGAGCGCATCGGTGGACAAGGTGGTGGGCATCGGCAACGAGATGATCACCAAGGCGGCGGCGACTTATCCCGGCACCACCACTTTCCTGCTCTCCGATGTCTTCTGCCGCAACGGCACCTGCCGCGCCGGGGAGGGGGAGCAGTTCTATTATGTGGACGCCGACCACCTCTCCGCCACCGGCGCCCACCACATGAGCCGTGACCCGGCCCTGCGCACGGCCCTGCTCAAGGCGCTGGGCGAAGGCGGCAACACCAGCGCCTCCCTCGCGCCGGCGACCGGCGAAGGACGCACGGCCAAGGACTGACCGCCAAGGAATCACCGCCAAGGACTGACCGGCAAGGATCGGCACGCGGCGGACGTTGCCGCGGCCCCTGCCGCCACCGGACTCGCTCTGCTGAAGCGCGGCCGTGGACCTGACCGCACGACGCTGCGTCAGGCCGGACGCCGCGCCGCGCGCTCCCGGCGCGCGATTTGCCCCGGCCGAATTTTGCCGGTAAGGCGGTCGCCGCGGGGGCGTGCGCGTATGGCGCGCCGATCAAGGACACCAGGATGAGTCTGGCCTACCGGTCCGACATCGACGGCCTTCGGGCCATCGCCGTCGGCAGCGTGGTTCTGTTCCATGCACGCATACCGCCCTTCACCGGGGGCTATATCGGCGTCGACGTCTTCTTCGTCATCTCCGGCTTTCTCATCACGTCCATCCTCCATCAGGAGATGACGGCGGGCACCTATTCGCTGGCGGATTTCTACGACCGCCGCATCCGCCGCATCTTCCCCGCGCTCTTCCTCATGATGGCGGCGACCACCCTGTTCGCGGCGCTCATCCTGATGCCGCGGCAGATGCAGGGCTATGTGGGCACGCTGGTGCCCTCGGCCCTGTTCTTCGCCAACATCCATTTCGAGAACCTGCTCAACTATTTCGGTCCCGCCGCAGACGAGGTGCCGCTGCTGCATCTGTGGTCGCTGGCGGTGGAGGAGCAGTTCTACATTTTCTTCCCCCTCGTCCTGTTCGTGCTGATGAAGCTGGGCGGCCGCCGGCTGGCGGTCGGCGGGCTCACGCTCATCGCGCTCGCCTCGCTCGCCTATGCCGAGAGCATCGTGGAGAGCGAGCAGTCGGCCGCCTTCTTCCTGCTCCAGAGCCGGGCGTGGGAATTGCTCGCGGGCTCGCTGCTCGCCATGGTCACGCTGCCACGCCTGCCGGAGAAAGCCGCCTCCTGGCTCGGCATCGCCGGGGCGGCGGCCATCGTCATCCCCGTGTTCGCCTACGACAAGCAGACGGTCTTCCCCGGCCTGTGGGCGCTCCCGCCGGTGCTGGGCGCGGTGGCGATCATCCATTCCGGCGCCTTCGCGCCGCGCGGCATCGTCGCCCGCGCGCTGAGCCTGAAGGGCATGGTCTATGTGGGCCGCATCTCCTACGCGCTCTATCTGTGGCACTGGCCCATGCTGGTGCTCATTGCGATCTGGAAGGGGCGGCACACCACCTATATCGAATCGGGCATCGTCATCCTCGCGGCGGGCGTCATCTCCGGCCTGTCGCTGAAATATGTGGAGACGCCGCTGCGGCGCGGCAGCGCGCTGGGTGGGCGGCGGCTTCTGCGCATCGGCGCGGGGGCCTGCGCCATTCTCCTCACCGTGGGCGTCGCGCTGGCCCTGCAGAAGGTCGGCCGGGGCGTCTTCCCCATCTCCCCTCTCGGCGCGGCGGCCGAGGCGGCGGCCGACGACCGCAGCGTGTTCCAGCGCAGCTGCAACAACAACGCCCGCTTCTGGACCCCCGACCAGATGCAGCCCATCGCCCTCTGCGCGCGCGGCCCGGGGGCTGCGACGGGCAGCTATGACGTGCTGGTGTGGGGCGATTCCCACGCCGGCGCGACCTTCCTCGGCCTCGCGGAGGCGGTGGAGAAGCTCGGGCTCACGGCGCGGCTCCAGACCATGGCCGGCTGCCCGCCGCTGGTGGGCGGCATCGCCCGGCAGGAGCACAACAACGGCGCCGTCTGCGCCAGCTACGTCAACGCCGTGATGGACGAGATTCGCCGCGTCAAGCCCAAGGTGGTGGTTCTGGTGAGCCGCTGGTCCCTGTGGACCACCCTGTCCGGCAAGGGCTTCGCGCTGGTCAGCCCCGAGGTGCCGGGCGGCACCGCCCGCGACCGGGCCTCAAGTGAGCGGGTGTTCGCCCACATGATGGAGCGCACGGTCGCCGAACTGCGCAAGATTGGGCCGCAGGTGATCGTGCTGGGCCAGTCGCCGGAATACAAGCCGGCCCCTGCCGGCTGCGTTGCGACCCGTGAGTTCAACCAGACGGGCGGCTCCGACGCCTGCATGAGCCAGCCGCTGGCCAAGGCGATGAAGATCGTCGGCCCGGCGAACGAGGTCATCCTTGCCACCGCCGGCCGGCATGACGGCGCGGCGGCCTTCCGCATGGCCGACATCTTCTGCCGGGACGACCGCTGCACGGCGGGAGAGGGCGCGCGCTTCTACTACGTGGACGGCGATCACCTCTCCGTCACCGGCACACGCCACGCCTTCGAAAACAAGGCGCTGCGCCAGACGCTGCTGGCGGCGCTCGCCGCCGGTGGCGCGAAACTCCCGGCGCCGAACGACTGAGAGGGGCGCCCGTCCGGCCTCAGTCCTTGTCGAGCAGGCCGGCGAGCTTCAAGGCGACGCCCTGCGAGCCCTCCACCTTCAGCCGGCCGGTGGAGAAGGCCATCATCGGCCCGATTCGCCCGGTGATGAGCTTGTCCAGCGTATCGGTGGAGAGCTTCAGCACCGCATCCGCCTCGCCCGAGCCCTCGCCCACCTCAACACCGCCGCCGGTGGCATCGAGCAGGATGGCCTCGCCGGTATCGGAAAGATCGAAGCGCACCTTGTAGCCCAGCTCCGAGAGGGCATCGGCGCGCTCGCGGATGGCTTCGACGAGGGAGGAGAGATCGGCCATGGAGTGTCCTTGTGAGAGGCCCTTTAGAGCGGTTTCCGTGAGCCAAGGCGGGCGGAAAATGCTGTAGGCCCCGGAATTGTTTGAACCCTCTCCCGCGTGCGGGGGAGGGCAGGGAGGGGGAAGCGGTGTCCGCGCTCACCCGGCCGCATCAGGTGGAGAGGGATGGCCCCCTCCCCAACCCTCCCCCGCACGCGGGAGAGGGGGGTGCAAAAGGCGAGGGCGGTGCCGTCCTAAGTCAGAAACACGCCCTCAGAACATCGCCTCGTCCAGCGCCATCATGGCGCCCTTGCCGGCCTTGATGGAACCCCACAGGGCCGCCACGTCCGGCAGGATACGCTCCATGAAGAAGCGCGCGGTGACGATCTTGGCATCGTAGAAGGCGGCGTCGTCCGGGTTGGAGACGCGCTTCTCGTAGGCCACTTCCGCCATGCGCACCCACATGTAGCCCAGCGCCACGAGCCCGAACAGCCGAAGGTACTGCGTCGCGGCGGCGCCGGCCTCCTCCGGGTCCTTCAGGCCCTTTTCGGCGATATGGGCGGTGGCGAGCTGGAGCGCGCCGAAGGCCTTGGAGAGGGGGGTGATGAGGGGGCCGAGATTCTCGTCGTCCAGCTTCGCATCCATGTAGTTGAGCACGGGATGGAAGAAGGAGCGCAGGTAGCGGCCCATGTGCGCCGGCAGCTTGCGGCCCACGAGGTCCAGCGCCTGCACGCCGTTGGTGCCCTCGTAGATCATGGCGATGCGGGCATCGCGCACATATTGCTCCATGCCGTGGTCGCGGATGTAGCCGTGGCCGCCATAGACCTGCATGCCCATGGAGGTCGCCTCGAAGCCGAGGTCGGTGAACAGCGCCTTCACGATGGGCGTCATCAGCGCCGTGAAGTCCTCGGCGCGCTTGCGCTCCTCCGGGTCCTCCGCCCGCTCCATGAGATCGAGCGCGCGGGCGACCCAACCGGCGAGGGCCCGGCAGCCCTCGTTGTAGGCGCGCATGGTCATCAGCGTGCGCCGCACGTCCGGGTGCACGATGATGGGGTCGGCCGGCTTGTCCGGATGCTTGGCGCCGGTCAGCGAACGGCCCTGCAGGCGCTCCTTGGCGTAGACGACGGCGGCCTGATAGGCGGCTTCGCCAAGGCCGAGGCCCTGCGTGCCCACGGAGAGGCGCTCCGAATTCATCATGGCGAACATGGCGCGCATGCCCTTGTGGGGCTCGCCGACCAGCCATCCGGTGGCCTCGTCGAACGACATCTGGCAGGTGGACGAGCCGTGGATGCCCATCTTGTGCTCGATGCCGGTGCACAGCACGCCGTTGCGCGGGCCGACGGAGCCATCCTCCTTCGGCAGGAATTTGGGCACCAGGAACAGGGAGATGCCCTTGATTCCCTTGGGCGCGTCCGGCAGGCGGGCGAGCACCAGATGGACGATGTTCTCCGTCATGTCCTGCTCGCCGGCGGAGATGAAGATCTTGTTGCCGGTGACCTTGTAGGACCCATCCGGCTGCGGCTCCGCCTTGGTGCGCACGAGGCCGAGATCGGTGCCGCATTGTGGCTCGGTGAGGCACATGGAGCCGGACCACACGCCATCCACCATCTTCGGCAGGAAGCGCTCCTTCAGCTCCTCGGAGGCATAGGCCTTGAGCGCCTGATAAGCGCCGTGGGTGAGGCCGGGGCAGATGCCGAAGGCGAGGTTGCCCGAGCAGAGCATCTCCTCAACCAGCTTGTTCACGCTCGCCGGCAGGCCTTGGCCGCCATATTGCGGATCGCAGGCAATGCCGTTCCAGCCGCCCTCGCGGAAGGCGGTGTAGGCTTCCTTGAAGCCCTTGGGCGTGCGCACCACGCCGTTCTCATAGGTGCAGCCCTCGAGGTCGCCGGACTGGTTGAGCGGCGCGAGCACTTCGGTGACGAACTTGCCCGCCTCCTCCAGCACCGCATCGATGAGATCGGGCGAAAGCTCCTCCAGCCCCTTGAGCGTGCTCAGCTCTTCGCTGCCGTGCAGCTCGTGGAGGACGAAGCGCATGTCGCGCAGCGGGGGGGTATAGACCTGCATGGCGTTGGCTCCCTTGTTGTGTTGCTCCCCTCTCCCCTTGCGGGAGAGGGGGCGGGGGTGAGGGGGCGGCCGCCGTCTCCGGAGCGGTTGTGCCCGGCGGAGCCATACCCCTCACCCTGACCCTCTCCCGCAAGGGGAGAGGGGATTTGCTCCCTCAATTCCGCAGCGGCCGGCCCGTCTCAAGAATGTGCTCGATGCGGTCCAGCGTGGCGGTGGTGCGGATGAGCTTCATGAAGCCTTCCCGCTCCAGCTCCAGCACCCGCGCCGCCGGGACCGGGGCGATGTGGTCGGCGTCGCCGCCGGTGAGCACCTCGGCGAGGGCCGCGGAGACCACCTTGTCGTGCCGGGTCGCCAGGCCCTTCTTGGCAAAGCCTTCCACCGCCATGTCCATGGCCGCCTTGCCGGAGGGACCGGGCAGGAAGAACTCAACGGGCTTGGGCGGCTGGTAGCCATCCACCATGGACAGGGCCTTGGCCTTGGCGTCGGCCAGCAAGCGGTCGCGGTTCATGGTGATGCCGTCGCCCTCGCGCAGGAACTTCAGCTCCTTCGCCTCGGCGGCGGACTTGGCGACGGTGGCGGTGGAGACGGTCTCGAAGACCTTCGAGGGGGCCGGCATGGGTCCCTTCGGGAATTTCGGGTCGGCCGCCCAGCGCTCCAGCATGGCGGTGCACCCGCCCCAGGCCGGCAGAACGCCGACTCCGCATTCGACGAGCCCGATATAGCTCTCGGCATGGGCCTGAACCGCGCTGACATGCAGGAGAATCTCGCATCCGCCGCCAAGGGCCAGGCCGGACGGCGCCGCCACCACCGGGAATGGCGCGTATTTCACATCCTGATAGGTCTTCTGCCCGGCTGCGACCAGTTTCTCGACTTCGCCGAAGGCGCCGATGTTGCAGGCAAACAGGGCGAGGCCGAGATTGGCACCCACCGAGAAGTTGGAGCCTTCATTATAGATGACGAGCGCCTTGTACTTGTCCTTTACGAGCTTCAGCGCCTTGGCGAGCATCGTGATGATGCCCTCGTCCAGCGAATTGCTCTTGGAAGTGAATTCCAGGCACACGACACCATCGCCGATGTCCCACAGCGCCGCCGATCCGTTCTTCGCGAGCGGCTGCGACTTCAGCTTGATGTCGGCGAGCAGCAGCACCCCTTCCGGGCGAACGATGTCGCGGTAGGTGCCATCAAGGTCAAGGTATTGGCGCTGGCCGTTTTCCACCCGGTAGAAGGGCTTGTCCGCGGCAAGCGCCAGGAGCGGCGGTACCTCTTCCCCGTCGGCCTTCAGGAGGTCGATGAGGCGGGCGGCCCCGATCTTGTCGATCAGCTCGAAGGGGCCGGATTTCCAATTATATCCCAGGCGCATGGCATCATCGATGGCGACGATGTCGTCGGCCGCCTCGGGCACCAGCCGCGCGGCATAGGCCAGCGTGCGCACCATCACCGCGCGGGCATAGCGCCCGCCTTCGCCGGGGGCGGAGAGGAGGGCGAAGAGGTCCCGGCCGCCGCCGTCCTCCAGCTCCGCCACCTGCGCCTTGGCCTGCGGGCGGTAGGCGCCGGTTGAAAGGTCGATGGCCTCCTTCAGCTTCTGCCCGCCGTCGCGGTTGAGGCGGTAGAAGCCGCCCTTGCCCTTGCGGCCGGTGTAGCCGGTCGAGATCATCTTCTCGATCAGCGGCTCGTCGCGAAGCGTCGCGTGGAAAGGGTCCGTGGCCGGAAGCGCCCGCTTCAGCGAGCCCTGCACATGGGGCATCAGGTCGAGGCCCACGAGGTCGATGAGGCCGAACACGCCGGTCTTGGGAAAGCCGAAGGGGCGGCCCATCACCGCGTCCGCATCCTCCACCTTCATGCCCAGCGCGAAGGCCTCGCCCACCGCCAGCTGCAGCCAGTAGGTGCCGAGCCGGTTGGCGATGAAGCCGGGGGTGTCCTTGCACATCACCACCGTCTTGCCGAGCTTCACGTCGGCGAAGCGGGCGACGGCCGCCACCGTGTCCGGATTCGTCTCCGGTCCGGCGACGATCTCCAGCAGGCGCATGTAGCGGGGTGGATTGAAGAAATGGGTGATGAGGAAATCGCGGCGGAAGCTCTCCGGCAGTCCGGCCGTGAGGTCGGCGAGCGGAATCGTCGAGGTGTTGGACGACACCGCCGAGCCCGGCCGGCGGACGGCCTCGATCTTCGCGTAAAGCGCCTGCTTGAGGTCGAGCCGCTCGATGATGGCCTCGATGATGAGGTCGCAATCGGCGATGTCGGCGAGGTTGTCCTCGATGTTGCCGGGCTTCACCAGCTTCGCCGCCGCCTTAGACATGAAGGGCGCGGGATCGGCCTTCAGCAGCTTCTCAACGGCCTTCTCTGCGATGACGTTGCGGTTGGCCGCGCCCTCGGGAACGATGTCGAGGAGCAGCACCTCAATGCCCGCATTGGCGACGTGGGCGGCGATGCCGGCGCCCATGACACCGGCGCCGATGACGGCGACTTTCCTGATTTCAAAAGACATCCGGCCCTCCTCAGACGCGCTCGAGGATGGTGGCGATGCCCTGCCCGCCGCCGATGCACTGGGTGGCGAGGGCATACTTGCCGCCTTCGCGCTTCAGGAGCGCCGCCGCCTTGCCGACGATGCGGGCGCCGGTGGCGCCGAGGGGATGGCCGAGGGCTATGGCCCCGCCATCGAGGTTCAGCACCTCGTCCTTGATGCCCAATTCCCGCTGACAGGCGAGGGCCTGGGAGGCGAACGCCTCGTTCAGCTCCACCACGTCGATCTCGCCCATGTCGATGCCGGCGCGGGCGAGCGCCTTTCTGGTCGCGGCGACAGGGCCGATGCCCATGATCTCCGGCGCGCAGCCGGCCACCGCCACGCTGCGGATGCGGGCGAGGGGGGTAAGACCGTTCTTCAGCGCATAGTCCTCGGAGCACACCAGCACGGCGGAAGCGCCATCGGTGAGGGGGGAGGCCGTCCCGGCCGTCACCGTGCCATGCTCGTCGAAGGAGGGCTTGAGGGCGGCGAGGGCCTCGGCCGTCGCGTCGCGGCGGATACAGCCGTCCTGATCGACCGTCTTGTTGACCTTGCCGTTGGCCTTGATGGCGACGATCTCGTCCTTGAAGCGGCCTTCCGCCTCGGCTTTCGTCGCCTTCTGGTGGCTCTTGAGGGCGAAGGCGTCCTGGTCGGCGCGGGTGATCTGCCACTTGGCCGCGACGTTCTCGGCGGTCTCGCCCATGCCCATGTAGGCCTGCGGCATCGCCTTGTAGAGGGCGGGGTTGGGCATGGGATTGAAGCCGGTCATGGGCACGCGGCTCATGCTCTCGATGCCGGCGCAGATGAACACCTCGCCTGCACCCAGCTGGATCTGCCCGGCGGCGTTGTGCACCGACTGCATGGAGGAGCCGCAGAAGCGGTTCAGCGTCACGCCCGCCACGCTCTCCGGCAGGCCGGCGATCATCCCGATGAGGCGGGCGACGTTGAAGCCCTGCTCGGCCTCGGGAAACGCGCAGCCGACGATCAGGTCCTCGATGTCTTCCACCTTCACGCCGGTGCGGGCCACGAGATCGGCCACCACCTGGGCGGCGAGATCATCGGGGCGCACGCGCGCCAGATCACCCTTCTTGGCGAGGGTGAAAGGCGAGCGGGCATAGCCTGCAATCACGACGTTTCGCATCGGCGCGTTCATTGGGCTCTCCTGCCTGTCCATTCTTGTCGTCCGCCGCTTGGTGCAGCGGGTTTTGCGTATGTCCTCCGCCGGCCAGAATGCTCCGTTGGCCTGGGCGTAGGACGTAAGGAGGCGATCCGCGCGAAAGACATTTCGCCCGGGCAACGCTCCTCATGAAACTCAGGATGGCCTATGCCCGGCCCGGCGCGACCCGGGCGGCACCGGCCTAGCCGGCGGCCTTCTGGTCGCCGGTCTCGATGGCGAGGGCAGCGAGCGCCTGCTCCTCTATGTCTTTCAGCTCGATAATGCTTTCCTCAAGCGCAAGACGCTGATCTTCCAGCATTTCGAGGCGATCCTGCACCTTCTTCAGCAGCAGGCGGATCTGCTCGGCCTGGCTCGGGTCGAGGTCGTAAAGGTCCAGATAGTCCTTGATCTCGCGCAGCGAAAAGCCCAGGCGCTTGCCGCGCAGGATCAGCGCCATCCGGGCGCGGTCACGCTTGGTGTAAACGCGCATGGTGCCGGCGCGGCGGGGGGTGATGAGCCCCTTGTCCTCATAGAAGCGGATGGTCCGCGGCGTGACGGAGAGATCCCGCGCCAGCTGCGTCACGGTGTAGAACGTGTCGGTCAATGCGGACGCGCCACCACGTTTGCCAGAGGATGCCACCGGTTCACCTATACGTCACCCAGTCGCCCTGAAGATACATGCTTTGACCTCCGCCGCAAGACCCGTTTGGCAGATGACCTTCCGGTCGCGACTTCACAAGGAACGGAGCAGGAAGCGGCTATAAGCCGGTCGCTAGAAGCCCTGCGACCCTCGACACTTCTGGACAGTATCGCTGTCTTTTCTGCACTGTTGCATCGGAGCCACGCCCACCGGATTCCCCAGCGTCGAGCCCCGCGACGCCGTAGGAAGCAGGTTGACGGATCATCGGCGAACGGCATGCTAGGTGACGTATAGGGCACCGATAAAACGTATAGTGCACCGCAGCGTGCCGGGCCCGGAGGAATACAGCCTAGGAGGGGGTCTCATGACGACGCACAATCGGGCCAGTGCGATTCACATTTGGTCGCGGCGCGTGGCTCCGGTGCTTGCCATTCCTGCCGTCGCGATTCCCGCCGTGCTGGCGGGCGGTTCGGCCGAGGCCGGTGGGTTCGGGCTGCGCGAGCAGAGTTCCTATTACCAGGGCACGTCATTTGCCGGTACGGCGGCGGGCGGCGACGGCCTCGCCGCCATGACCTGGAACCCCGCGGCCATCAGCTTCAATCCGGGGCTGAATGTCGAAGGCAACGTCACCTACATCGCGCCGCATGCGTCCATCGACGTGTTCGCGGCGGGCGCGCCCATCACCGGTACGAGCCTCGGCACCGTCGGTGTCAGCGACATGATCGACAACGGCACCCTGCCGACCTTCTTCGCCACCTACGCCTGGGACAAGTGGGCGATCGGATTCGGCATGACCTCGCCCTACGGCCTCGTCACCGATGCGCCGTGCAACTGGTCCGGCCGCTATTACGGCTGCTACAGCCGCATCTTCGACATGAACGCCCAGGTCTCGGTGGCCTACAAGGTGACCGACTGGATGACGATCGGCGGCGGCCTCAACGTCAATTACATCGACGCCAAGCTCACCAACGCCCAGTTCGCCGGCTTCGTGCCGCCCGCCAACAATCTCTATGCCCAGGTGGACGGCGACGACATCGGCTTCGGCATCAATCTCGGCGTCCTGTTCACCCTAGCGCCCGGCACCACCCTCGGCATCGGGTACAAGTCCCAGGTCACGCACACGCTCAACGGCGAGCTGGACCTTTCGGTCGCGAAGCTCATCCCGTTGCAGAACCGCTATGTCACTGCCGGTCTCACCCTTCCGGATCAGGTCACGGCCTCCTTCCGCTCGCAGCTCGATCCCAAATGGACCGTGCTCGGCACCGTCGAGTGGACCAACTGGTCCACGGTGCAGGAACTGGTGGTGAAGGCCAACAACATCCCGGTCAGCACCCTCGACCTCCAGTGGAATGACGGATGGTTCTTCTCCGGCGGTGTCGAATATCAGTGGGATCCGAAGCTCGCCCTGCGCACCGGCATCGGCTACGAGCTGACCCCGGTGCCTGATTCCACGCGCTCCCCGCGCCTGCCGGACACCAACCGTCTGTGGGTCTCGGCCGGCTTCACCTACAATTTCACGCAGCAGTTCTCGTTCGATTTCGCCTACACGCACCTGTTCGGCGAGACGAGCCCCATCTTCCTCACGCCGGCGGACCCCGCCAACGCGCTGCGCGGCACGCTGGTCGGCCAGGTGAGCGATGGCTATGCCGACATGATTTCGGTCGGCCTGCGCTACAAGTTCGACGCGCCGCAGGCGGCGGCTCTCATCACCAAGTAGGGTTTGCACCAGCCGGCGGCGTCCGCGTCGCCGGCGTCCATGCGGGACACCCGCTCCATACGTCTTTCCGGCGCAATCAAGCGCCAGGATCATTGAATCACGGCGCTGCTGAACGCATCGTCGGGGATCACGCTGCCGGCTTGCCAAAGAATAGAAAAGCGCCGGCGCAGGAGGGACATCATGCTCCATCGCACCGATGCGGCGCGCCTCGCCATCTCGCCCGTGCCCGAGCTTCTGGAGGCCAGCGTCGCCGCGCACGCCGCCAAGCCGGCGTTGAGCTTCCTCGGCCGCAAATGGACCTATGCCGAGGTGGGAACGGCCGTGAACAAAGTGGCGGCCGGGCTTCAGGCCATGGGCGTGCGCAAAGGCAGCCACGTGGGCCTCTGCCTGCCCAACACGCCCTATTCCGTCATCTTCTTCTTCGCGGTGATGAAGGCCGGCGGCACGGTGGTGAACTTCAGCCCGCTCTATGTGGAGCGCGAGCTCAGGCACCAGATCCGCGATTCCGGCACCACAATCATGGTGGTTCCGGACCTGAAACTCATCCACGACCGCGTGGCCGCCGTGGCGCACGAGACGGGACTGAAATCCATCATCGTCTGCCCCATGGCCGGCATCCTGCCGTTTCCCAAGGGCCTTCTCTTCAACCTGTTCAAGCGCAAGGAGAAGGCGGTCTACAGCACCGGCGACGGGATGCATGTGGACTACGCCTCCCTGCTGAAGCACGGCGACAGGCCTCAGCCGGTGCAGGTGGACCCGGCCAAGGACCTGGCCGTCCTGCAATATACCGGCGGCACCACGGGCGTGCCCAAGGGCGCCATGCTCACCCACGCCAACGTCTCGGCCAATGCCCGGCAACTGGTCCGGCATGCCGAGTGCGAGCGCATCGGGGTGAAGCGGGTGCTGGGGGTGCTGCCCCTGTTCCACGTCTTCGCCATGCAGACGGTGATGCTCATCCCCATCTGCCTCGGTGCCGAGATCATCCTGGTGCCGCGCTTCAACCTCATGTCGCTGCTCGACGACATCGAGCGCGAGAAGCCGACCATGTTCCCCGGCGTGCCGACCATCTATGCCGCCATCAACGCGGTGCCGGACATCGAGAAGCGCGATCTGTCGTCCCTCACGCTCGCCATCTCCGGCGGTGCGCCGCTGCCGCTCGACGTGCGCATGCGCTTCCAGGAGCTGACCGGCTGCCCGCTGGTGGAAGGCTATGGCCTGTCCGAAAGCTCGCCGGTGGTCAGCGCCAATCCGCCGCTTGGCCTCATCAAGGATGGGTCGGTGGGCACTGCTTTGCCCGAGACCGTGATCGAGATCCGCGATCTGGCCGATTCCACCCGCCTGATGCCGGTGGGCGAAAAAGGCGAGGTCTGCCTGCGCGGCCCGCAGGTGATGGCCGGCTACTGGAACCGTCCGGACGAGACCGCCGCCGTCTTCGTCGAGGGGGCGCTCAGGACCGGCGACGTGGGCTATCTGGACGAGGACGGCTACCTTTTCCTCGTGGACCGCATCAAGGATGTGATTCTCTGCGGCGGCTACAACGTCTACCCACGCATGATCGAGGAGGCGCTCTACCTCCATCCGGCGGTAGCCGAGGCTGTGGCCATCGGCATCCCCGACACTTATCGCGGGCAGGCGCCCAAGGCCTTTGTCACCCTGCGCCAGAATGCCGAGGCGACGCCGGCCGAGCTGATGGAATTCCTCTCCGCCCAGATCTCCAAGATCGAGATGCCCAAGGCCATCGAGATCCGCGAGAGCCTGCCCAAGACCGTGGTGGGCAAGCTCTCCAAGAAGGAACTGGTGGAGGAAGAGCGCCAGCGGGCACAGGGCTGACCCCAGCGGGCAGAGGTCAGCCTCGCTCCGTCACCCGAAGATCTTCTCGCCGCCGACCCAGGTCTGCGAGACCTTGATCTTCATGATGGCGTCGGGCGCGACCTTGAACGGATCCTGCTCCAGCACGACCAGATCGGCCTGCTTGCCCACCTCCAGCGTGCCGAGGCGATCGGCCTGGCCGATCTGTGCCGCCGCCGCCGAGGTCACCGCCCGCAGCGCATCCTCCACGGCGATCGCCTGGTCGGGGCCGATGATGGAATTGTCGATGGCGCAGCGCCGCGTCACCGCGGTCTGAACGAGACGCAGGGACCCGAGGGGAGAGCAGGGCGCGTCCGTGTGCAGGGTGAAGGGCAGGCTCTCCTTCACGCAGGCGCCGGCCGGATCCATGAAGGCGGTGCGCTGCGGACCGAACAGCTGGTCGCGATAGGCGGCGCCGTAGAGATAGACGTGGTTCATCAGGAAGCTCGGCTGGACGCCCAGTTTCTTCATGCGCACCAGCTGGTCGGGCCGCGCCAGGGTGGCATGCTCGATGCGGTTGATTCCCGTCGACGGATTGGCGCCATAGGCGGCCTCGATGGCATCGAGCGCATTGTCGATGGCGGCATCGCCGTTGCAGTGGATCTGCACCGGCCAGCCGGCCGCCTTGATCGCCGCCACCATGGTCTTCAGCTCGGCCGGCGCATAATTGGGTTGGCCCTTCTCGTCGCCGCCGAGATAGGGGATCGTCTGCGCGCCGGTCTTGGTCTGGTTGGAGCCGTCGTCCACGATCTTGATGCCGTAGAGCGAGAATCGGGACTCGGGAAATAGTGCCGCCTTGGCGCCGCGGCCGAGGGCCTTGTAGGCATCGGCGGCGGCCATGTTGTCATACATCAGGCTGGCGCTCAGGCGGCCCGTTCCCGTGGCGGTGAGCTTGGTCAGCCCCTCGATCCAGTCGGGCTGGACGGTGCCCGGCTCATGGGTCGCGGTATTGCCGAGCGAGGCGCTCATCTTGAAGAAGTCGGTCATCGCCTTGGCGAAGATCGCCGGCGTGATCTTCGGCAGCGCATGCGTGACGAATTTCAGCAGGGCGCTTTCTTCGTAGATGAGCCCGTTCAGCTTGCCATCCGCGCCGCGGCCGAAATGCCCCCCGCCCGGGAGCATACCCACATCCGCCGGAATGTCGGCGATGCGAAAGGCGGGGGAATTGGCCGCCCCGTCATGCATGTTGATGTACCAGACCAGGATCGGACGATCCTTCGACACGCCGTCCAGCTCGGCCATGGACAGGTCGCCGCCCTGCAGCAGATTGTCGAAATTGTAGGCGAGCAGCCATTGGCCCGCCGGCAGCTTCGCGTCGAGGGCCTTGAGGCCGGCGATCAGGTCGGCGCGGGTGGGGTAATTGGAATAGCCCACATCGGCGAGCAGTTCGGAGAACAGGGCGACGAAGCAGCTGTGCTGGTGCGGATCGATGAAGCCGGGCAGGAGCGTGCGTCCGTCCAGATCGACGATCTTCGTGGCGGCGCCCTTCAGCCCGGCGATATCCGCGACGGAGCCTGCCGCGATGATCGCGCCACCCCTGACGGCCACGGCCTCGACCGACTTGGGGCCGGCGGCGGCCAGAGGCAGGATGGTGCCGCCCTGGAAGATCATGTCGGCGCCCCCCGCCACTTGCGCTCGAGCGCCGTCAGACGGCAGGGCGAGCCCGGCCATGCCGGTCACGGCGCCGGCAAGGGTCATGAAGCTGCGTCGCGAGGGACCCGCGCGCCAGGACGCCGGACCGGTGGAACCGATGGACCAGTCGCTGAAGAGACTCTTGTTCGTGAACAGGGTTCCCACGCAGAAGCGGCACATGTTCTTATCCTTGTCATTGCCAGTTGGCGGGCCACGCCGGGCGCGGCCCGCGCGATCGGCTTCCCCCGTGCTCCCATCGGGCCGTTCACATCATGGCACGATTCTGGCTCCTCAAGCGCGGTAGCGAGGGCTGCCGGGAGCCGCCACGCTTGCCTGCGGGGCATCCTTCGTGTATGTGCCCGACCCATTCCGCACGCGGACACAGGCCAGATCGGCCATCCGGTGCCTATCGTCATTGGCGAAGGTACGTCCGCGGAGGCTCAACCGGAGAATACCAAGTGGCTCTTCCCGACTATTCGATGCGTCAGCTCCTCGAAGCTGGCGTGCACTTCGGACATCAGTCCCACCGCTGGAACCCCAAGATGGCTCCGTACATCTTCGGCGTTCGCAACAACATCCACATTCTCGACCTGTCGCAGACCGTGCCGGCGCTCCACCGCGCCCTGCAGGCCGTGTCCGACACCGTGGCCCAAGGCGGCCGCGTGCTGTTCGTCGGCACCAAGCGCCAGGCGCAGGAGCAGGTGGCGGACGCCGCCCGCCGCTCCGCCCAGTATTATGTGAATTCCCGCTGGCTCGGCGGCATGCTCACCAACTGGAAGACCATCTCCAACTCCATCGCCCGGCTGAAGAAGCTGGAGGAGATGCTGGCCGCTCCCGAGGCGTCTTCCGGCTACACCAAGAAGGAGCGCCTGACGCTCTCCCGTGAAAAGGAGAAGCTGGACAAGGCGCTCGGCGGCATCCGCGACATGGGCGGCCTGCCGGACCTGCTGTTCGTGATCGACACGAACAAGGAAGACATTGCGGTCAAGGAAGCCCAGCGCCTCGGCATCCCGGTGGCGGCCATCCTCGACACCAATTGCGATCCCGACGGCATCGCTTTCCCGGTCCCGGGCAACGATGACGCCGGCCGCGCCATCCAGCTCTATTGCGACCTCATCGCCCGCGCCGCCATCGACGGCATCGGCCGTGGCCACAGCGACCTCGGTTACGACACGGGCGCCGAAGAGGCCCCCCTCGTCGAGGACCTGCCGGTCGAGACCAGCGTGTGGTCGTCCTTCGAGCCGCTCTCCGGTCCGCGCGGCGTCGCCGACGACCTGAAGAAGCTCACCGGCGTCAGCCCCGAGATCGAGCAGAAGCTCAACGATCTTGGCGTGTTCCACTTCGGCCAGATCGCCGGTCTCGATGCCACCGATGCGCACCGCATCGGCGAGGAAGTGGGTCTGCCGGGCCGTGTCGACGGCTGGATCGCCCAGGCCAAGGAGCTGTCTGCCGAGGTCGAGTGACACCTGTCACCAACCTTGTCGCAGATCTGAAAACGAATCGAGAGTAATGGGGCGCACCGCGCCCCCACGGCCGGCTCGGGCGCACCGTGGCCGGCCGTGGCGCGAGAAGAAGGGATTGAACATGGCTGCGATCACCGCCGGGCTCGTGAAGGAACTGCGCGACAAGACCGGCGCAGGCATGATGGACTGCAAGTCCGCGCTCACCGAGACGAACGGCGACGTCGAGGCTGCCATCGACTGGCTGCGCAAGAAGGGCCTCGCCAAGGCCGCCAAGAAGGCCGGCCGCGTGGCCGCCGAGGGCCTGGTCGCGGTCGAGTCCTCCGGCCACTACGCCGCCGCCGTCGAGGTGAATGCCGAGACCGACTTCGTGGCGCGCAACCCCGACTTCCAGGCGTTCGTGCGTGAGGTGGCCAAGGTCGCCCTCAACACGGACGGCTCCCTGGAGGCCGTCGCCGCCGCCAAGTTTCCGGGCGAGGACGTCACCGTCGCCGACCGCCTCACGGCGCTCATCGCCACCATCGGCGAGAACATGACGCTCCGCCGTTCGGTGAAGCTCACGGTCTCCAAGGGCGTGATCGCCTCCTACGTGCACGGTGCCGTGGTCGAGGGCCAGGGCCGCATCGGCGTGCTCGTGGCGCTCGAGTCCGAGGGCGACGTGGAGAAGCTCTCCACCCTCGGCCGGCAGATCGCCATGCATGTGGCGGCCCTCAACCCGCTGGCGCTCGACGCCTCCGGCATCGACGAGGCCACCATCGCCCGCGAGAAGGCCATCCTGCTCGAGAAGCACCAGGGCAAGCCCGCCAACGTGCAGGACAAGATCGCCGAAAGCGGCATGAAGAGCTTCT
Organism: Xanthobacter flavus; assembly: GCF_017875275.1. Taxonomy (NCBI): domain Bacteria; kingdom Pseudomonadati; phylum Pseudomonadota; class Alphaproteobacteria; order Hyphomicrobiales; family Xanthobacteraceae; genus Xanthobacter; species Xanthobacter flavus. The sequence continues at coordinate 4,789,923 of NZ_JAGGML010000001.1, forward strand.
TCAAGGAGAACACCCTCCTCGACCAGCCCTTCGTGCATGACGGCTCCAAGTCCGTCGCGCAGGTGCTGAAGGAGGCCGAGGGCCAGGTCGGCGCTCCGGTCAAGCTCACCGCCTTCGTGCGCTACGCGCTCGGCGAGGGCATCGAGAAGGAAGAGACCGACTTCGCGGCCGAGGTGGCCGCCGCCGCCGGCCAGTCCTGATCGCAGGCGGGGAGGGGGCTCCCATGACCGCGATTTCCGACGATTCGGACTATCCCGAACCCCCGGCGCCCTTCGCGGCGCCGGGACTGCCTTATCCCCGCATCCTGGTGAAGGTCTCCGGCGAGGCGCTCATGGGCGCCGAGCCCTTCGGCCTGCATCCGCCCACCGTCGCCCGCATCGCCCGTGACCTCGTCGCCGCCCGTGCGGCGGGGTGCGAGGTGGCGGTCGTCGTCGGCGGCGGCAACATCCTGCGCGGCGCGCGCGTCGCGGACGAGAACCTCGACCGCGCCACCGCCGACCACATGGGCATGCTCGCCACCGTCATGAACGGCCTGGCGCTGGAACGGGCCATCGAGGCTGCCGGCGCCCCGGCGCGCACGCTCTCCGCCATTCCCATGCCGACGGTGTGCGAGCCCTACGCCCGCCAGCCGGCCATGCGGCACCTGCGGCGCGGCCGCATCGTGGTGCTCACCGGCGGAACGGGAAATCCCTACTTCACCACCGACACCGGAGCCGTGCTCCGCGCGGCCGAGCTGGACTGCGACGCTGTGCTGAAGGCGACCAATGTGGATGGCGTCTATTCCGCCGATCCCAAGCTCGATCCCTCGGCCACGCGCTACGACCGCATCACCCATGACGAGGCGCTCTCCCGCGATCTGAAGGTGATGGATGCGGCTGCGTTCGCGCTTGCCCGCGAAGCGGCGTTGCCGATAATCGTGTTTTCCATCCGTGAGCCCGGCGCCATCGCCACGGCGGCGATGGGCGAGGGGCGCGTCACCGTCGTCGCGCCCTGATCCGGCTCGGCGAGGGCGGGCGCTGCGCGGCCACCGAATTGCCGTGTCGCGCTGCCATGCCGATTGTCGCGGCGACAGTCTCCGGGCACCCGGATCCGTCACCGCCCGCCGGGCCTTTCCTGTCGGGGCCGCACCGACGCATGGAATCTGAAACGTTTCCGTGCGATTGAAGCCTGCCCGCGATCTTGAACACAGAGGATAGTCATGACCACCGGGACCTTCGACATGGCCGATCTCAAGCGCCGCATGCATGGCGCGGTCGGCGTGCTCAGGGAAGAACTGGGAGGCCTGCGCACCGGCCGCGCCTCGGCCAGCCTTCTCGAACCGATCACGATCGAGGCCTATGGCGCGCGGATGCCGCTGAACCAGGTGGCCACCGTCTCCGTCCCCGAGGCCCGCATGCTCTCCGTGCAGGTGTGGGACCGCGGCATGGTGAATGCCGTGGAAAAGGCGATCCGCGATTCGAATCTCGGCCTCAACCCGGCGACCGAGGGCCAGGTGCTGCGCCTGCGCATCCCGGAACTCAACCAGGAGCGCCGCCAGGAGCTCGTCAAGGTTGCGCACAAGTACGCCGAGGCCGCCCGGGTCGCGGTACGTCATGTGCGTCGCGACGGGATGGACCTGCTGAAGAAGCTGGAAAAGGACAGCGAGATGGGGTCCGATGAGCTGGAGCGCCTCTCGAAGGATGTCCAGAAGGCGACCGACGAGACCATCTCCGAGATCGACCAGACCCTCGCCCAGAAGGAAAAGGAAATCCTTTCCGTCTGAGTGCAGGCAACGCGGCGGGGCAGGGGCTGCCGGCCAGTTTCTGTCGGCCGGCGCGGTTTGAGAGCCAACGCGGTTTGAGGACGAAGGTGTGAGCCCTGAGCAAGCCATGACCGCGCGTGCCGCGAGCGAGACCGCCGTACCCGGCCGGACGCCGCCCGCCGTTCCCGTGGCGGGTGGCCAGCCGACGCCCGCACCGGCGCCGCGATGCGTTCCCGTGCATGTCGGCGTCATCATGGACGGCAACGGCCGCTGGGCCACGTCCCGCAAGCTGCCGCGCGTGGAGGGACATCGCCGCGGCGTCGAGGCGCTGCGCCGCTGCGTGCGGGCCGCGCGCGAGATCGGCATCCGCTTCCTCACCATCTACAGCTTCTCCGCGGAGAATTGGTCGCGCCCCGTCAGCGAGGTGACGGAGCTGATGCGGCTGCTGAAGTTCTTCCTGCGTCACGATCTCGCCGAGCTGCATTCCGGCAACGTGCGGGTGAAGGTGATCGGGGAGCGGGCCGGCCTTGCCCCCGACATCCGCCAGCTGCTCGACGATGCCGAAGCGCTGACCTGCGACAATACCGGCCTCACGCTGGTGGTTGCCTTCAACTATGGCGCGCGCCAGGAGATCGCCTCGGCCGTCGCGCGCATCGCGGCGGATGTGGCGGCCGGGCGGGTGAAGCCCGAGGACGTGGACGTGGAGATGATCTCCCAGCGGCTCGAAACCGCCGGCATCCCCGATCCTGACCTCATCGTGCGCACCTCCGGTGAGCAGCGGCTGTCGAATTTCCTGCTGTGGCAGGCCGCCTATTCCGAGTTCGTGTTCCTGCCCATCTACTGGCCTGACTTCGACAAGGCCGCCCTCCTCGCGGCCATCGACGAATTTGCCCGGCGCGACCGGCGGTTCGGCGGCGTGACGCCCCGCACCGGACCCTGACCCTCGTGCATTTCGGCTCAGACCTCGGCAATCGCACCCTGTCCGCCCTCGTCCTCGTGCCGGTGGTGCTCGCCACGGCGTGGTTCGGCGGTATCCCCTTCGCCATTCTCTGGGTGGTTGCCGGGCTGCTTGTCCTGAACGAATGGGCTGTCATCGCGCGGCTCGATCATCGCCCGGTCTATCTTGGCCTCGGCGGCCTCGGCCTTGTGGCCGGCGGCGTGCTGGCGGTGACCTCCGATCCCACTTGGGCCTTCAGCGCGGCCGTGCTCAGCGCCGCCGCCTGCACCCTTGCCGTGCCGCGGCAAAGCGCCTGGGCGCTGGCCGGCGTGTTGGCGGCGGCCAGCGCGGCGCTCCCCGTGGTGGTCCTGCGCGGCACCTCGCCGCTGGGCCTTTCGGCCGTGCTCTATCTGTGCGCCATCGTCTGGGCTACCGACATCTTCGCCTATTTCACCGGCCGCGCCCTTGGCGGGCCGAAGCTGTGGCCACGGGTGTCGCCGAACAAGACGTGGTCAGGCGCCATCGGCGGAACGCTTCTTGGAACCCTCTGCGGCCTCGCGGTCGCCTACGCGTCCGGCGCGCCGGCCCTGCTGCCGCTCGCCGGCCTCTCCCTCCTGCTCAGCATCGTCAGCCAGGCCGGCGACCTCGCGGAATCGGCGGTCAAGCGCCTGTTCGGCGTGAAGGATGCGAGCCGGCTCATTCCCGGCCATGGCGGCCTGCTCGACCGGCTCGACGGCTTCGCCGCGGCCGCGCTGGTGGCGGTCGTCGCCGCGGTGCTGCGCAATGCGGGCGACCCGGCGGCCGGTCTGCTTTTGTGGTAGGACGCTCCCATGAAACGTCTCTCCGTGCTCGGGGCCACGGGCTCCATCGGTCACAGCGTCCGCAAGGTTCTGGCGGATGCGCCCGGCCTTTATGAGGTCGAGGCCGTGGCCGGCGGGCGCGATGCCGCTGCCCTTGCCGAGACCGCGCGCGCCCTCGGCGCCCGCTTCGCGGCGCTGGCCGACCCCGCCGGGGGCGCCGCGTTGAAGGACGCCCTCGCCGGCAGCGGCATCGAGAGCGGCGCCGGACCCGAGGCGGTGCTGGACGCCGCGCGCCGCGACACGGACGTGGTGGTGAGCGCCATCGTCGGCTGCGCCGGGCTCGCCCCTACGGTCGCCGCCTTCGCGCCCGGCCGTCGCGTCGCGCTCGCCAACAAGGAGTGCCTCGTCGCCGCTGGCGCCTTCTTCATGGCCGAGGCGGCCCGGCTCGACACCGAGATCCTGCCCGTGGATTCCGAGCACAACGCCATCTTCCAGGCGCTCTCGGCCGGTCCCCACAAGGCGGTGGAGAAGATCACGCTCACGGCCTCCGGCGGCCCGTTCCGGCTCAAGAGCCGGGAGGAGATCGCCCGCGCTTTGCCGCAGGATGCGCTGAAGCATCCCAACTGGAACATGGGCGCCAAGGTCACCATCGATTCCGCGACGCTCATGAACAAGGGGCTGGAGCTGATCGAGGCCCAGCACCTGTTCGCGGTATCCGCCGACCAGCTGGACGCCGTGGTCCATGCCGAGTCGGTGGTGCATGGCCTCGTCTCCTTCATCGACGGCTCGGTGACTGCCGGACTGGCGCTTCCGGACATGTGCGTGCCCATCGCCCATTGCCTCGCCTACCCCGAACGGGTGGCCACCTCCTGCCGCAAGCTCGATCTCGTGGCGCTCGGGCGCCTCAGCTTCGAAGCGCCGGACCTCGCGCGCTTCCCCGCCCTCGGCCTCGCCCATGAGGTGCTGAAGCAGGGCGGCGTCGCCGCCACCATCCTCAATGCGGCGAATGAGATCGCCGTCGCGGCCTTCCTGGAGGGGCGGATCGGCTTCTACGGCATCACCGATATCGTGGCCGCGACCCTCGACCGCATCAACGGTGGTCCCGCACCGGCGAGCATCGCCGAGGCGTTGGACGCCGACCAGCTTGCGCGCAGAACGGCAACCGGACTTCTGCCCAAGTTTGCCGCAAAGGCATCCTAAGAGCAGTTTCCGTCGCGCGGCTCCGGTGCACCGAGGCTGGCGAGCGCGCGATAAGTGTGTAGGTTTGGCCACCCCCGCGGTTGGCCGCGAGAAGAGGAACGGATGATGGATGTGATTTCCGGTCTCGGTGCGAACCTTGGCACGCTGTCCTCCACTCTCCTCGGTTATGTCATCCCCTTCCTGTTCGTCCTGACGATCGTGGTGTTCTTCCACGAGCTGGGGCACTTCTGGGTCGCGCGCCGGGCCGGCGTGCGGGTGATGACCTTCTCCCTGGGCTTCGGGCCCGAGATCGCCGGCTTCAACGACCGGCACGGCACCCGCTGGCGCATCGCCGCGGTGCCGCTCGGCGGATATGTGCGATTCTTCGGCGACGAGGACGCTGCCTCCACCCCGGATGCCGCCCGCCTGTCGCAGATGTCGGCCGCCGAGCGCAGCGAGAGCTTCTTCTACAAGCCGGTGGCGTGGCGCGCGGCCATCGTCGCGGCGGGCCCCATCGCCAATTTTCTGCTGGCCATCGCCATCTTCGCCATCGTCTTCATGGTGTTCGGCAAGCAGGTGACGGCGCCGCGCGTGGATCAGATCAATCCCGGCAGCGCCGCGGACGTGGCCGGCTTCAAGCCCGGCGACCTTGTGGTGGAGATCGACGGCGCCAAGGTGACGAGCTTCTCCGACATGCAGCGCATCGTCGGCTCCCACGCCGGCCAGCCGCTGGCGTTCACCGTCGAGCGCGGCGACCGGCAGGTCACTCTCACGGCCACGCCTGAGCTGAAGGAAGTCAAGGACCCGTTCGGCAACACGCACCGCACCGGGCTTCTCGGAATCTCCCGCTCGCTCGCGGCAGGCGATGTGACGACCCAGCGCTTCGGCCCCGTCGAGGCCATCGGCATGGGTGTGCAGGAGACCTGGTTCGTGGTGGCCCGCACCTTCGATTACCTCGGAGGCCTCGTGGCCGGGCGCGAGTCGGCCGACCAGCTCGGCGGACCCATCCGCATCGCCCAGGTGTCCGGGCAGGTCGCGACGTTTGGTATCGGAGCACTTCTATCCCTGGCGGCGGTGCTGTCCGTCTCTATCGGATTGCTTAACCTCTTTCCCATCCCGCTGTTGGATGGCGGCCACCTTCTGTTCTACGCTTTCGAGGCGATCCGTGGCCGCCCGCTGAGTGCCCGGACGCAGGACATCGGCTTCCGCATCGGCCTCGCGCTGGTGCTGATGCTGATGATCTTCGCCACCTGGAACGACGTGCTGCATATTGCTGCGATGTAAGGGATTTTGATTTGCCGCACCGGGGTCGTGGCGAGCGGGCAACGGTCTCCGGAAAAGGGCAGTCTTCGGCCGCCGCTCGGTTTGCACCTGCGGTAAAAGACTGTACAAGCGGCAGCGCAGGGTGAGAATCCGTCCCTGTGTCCGGGCGCTTGTCCGGTAAGGGCGGCGGGTTCGAGAACAACGATATTTCAAGGTTGCGCACCATATGACTGCTCCGCTCCGGGTTCTGAGAAATCTGGCCGCCGCCTTTGGTCTCTCCGCGATGATTGCGGCGGGGTCGGTTGCCGGTTCTCTCGTTGTGGCGTCCCCCGCCGCAGCCCAGTCCAGCTCCATCGTGGTTGAGGGCAACCGCCGTGTGGATGCGGATACCATCCGCTCCTATTTCGGCTCCGGTCCCTATACGGCTGCAAAGATCGACGAGGCCTGGAAGGCGCTTTATGCGACCGGCCTGTTCTCCGACGTGCAGGTCAACCAGTCCGGCGGGCGCATCATCGTGCGCGTGTCCGAGAACGAGGTGATCAACCGCGTCGTCTTCGAGGGCAACAAGAAGATCAAGGACGAGGTGCTGGAGGGCGAGGTTCAGTCCAAGCCCCGCGCGCCGTTCAACAAGTCCACCGTGCAGGCGGACACCCAGCGCATCATCGAGATCTATCGCCGCTCCGGCCGCAGCGACGTGCGCGTCAACCCGGTCACCATCGACCGCGGCAACGGTCGCGTGGACCTCGTCTTCGAGATCAAGGAAGGCGACAAGACCGGCATCAAGGACATCAAGTTCGTCGGCAACAAGGCCTTCTCGGACTGGAAGCTGAAGGACGTCATCTCCACGACCCAGACCAACTGGCTGTCGTTCCTGAAGTCCACCGACGCCTATGATCCGGACCGCGTGAACTCGGACCAGGAACTGCTGCGCCGCTTCTACCTGAAGAACGGCTATGCCGACTTCCGCATCATCGGCGCGACCGCCGAGCTCGATCCGGCCGGCGGCGGCTACATCCTCACCTTCACCCTGGATGAAGGCGACCAGTATCGCTTCGGCAAGGTGGATGTGGTCTCGAACATCCGCGATCTGCCGGGCGACTCCCTGAAGCGCGTCGTGCGGGCCCAGGATGGCCAGATCTACAACGCCGAGCTCGTCGAGAAGTCGGTCGAGAACCTGACCATCGAGGCGTCCAAGTCCGGTTACGCCTTCGCCCAGGTGCGTCCGCGCGGCGACCGCGACTTCCAGGCGAAGATCATCAACGTGGTGTTCGTGCTTGAGGAAGGCCCGCGGGTCTACATCGAGCGCATCGAGATCCGCGGCAACACCCGCACCCGCGACTATGTGATCCGTCGCGAGTTCGATATCGGCGAGGGTGACGCCTACAACCGCGTGCTGGTCGATCGGGCCGAGCGCCGGCTGCGGAACCTCGGCTACTTCAAGAACGTGAAGATCACCACCGAGCCGGGCTCCGCGCCCGACCGCGTGATCCTCGCGGTGGATGTGGAAGACCAGCCCACGGGTGAGTTCTCCATCTCCGGCGGCTACTCGACCTCGGACGGCATCATCGGCGAGGTGTCGCTGGGCGAGAAGAACTTCCTCGGCCGTGGCCAGTATGTGAAGGTGTCGGGAACGCTGGGCCAGAATGCCCAGGGCGCCGAGTTCTCCTTCACCGAGCCCTACTTCCTCGGCTATCGCCTCGCGGCTGGTTTCGATCTCTACTGGAAAGAGACGCAGACCACGAGCTACACGCCCTATGGCACCACCATGATCGGCGGTGGCCTGCGCTTCGGCCTGCCCATCACCGACGAGGTGACGCTCGCGCTGCGCTACAATCTCTACCAGCGCGAGATCAATCTCTGCGACGACTACACCGCGACCTATGAGTACTACAACTATTGCGCGTCCTCGATCTCGTGGGCCATCCGAGATGCGGCTGCGCAGGGTGCCACCATCACTTCGGCTCTCGGCTACACTCTGTCGTTCAATTCCCTCGACAACAATGTGAACCCGACCCAGGGCATCTATGCCGAGCTGAAGCAGGATATGGCCGGCCTCGGCGGTGACGTGAACTTCATCCGCACCACGGGTGACGTCCGCCACTACACGCCCCTGCCTGGAGACAGCGTGCTTATCCTTCGCGCTCAGGCTGGTTACGTCTCGTCGTGGGGCGATGACAGCCTCGACGTGCTCGACAACTTCTACATGGGTCCGAACCTCGTCCGCGGTTTCGCGCCGTCGGGCATCGGTCCCCGCGACCTCGCGCCCTGCGCGGCGTCCAACAAGGGCTCGCCCCTCATTTACAACTGCGCCAATAATGAGCTGAACGCGCTCGGCGGCACGACCTACTGGGGTGTTTCGGCGGAAATTCAGTTCCCCTTTGCCTTCCTGCCCAAGGATATCGGCATGAAGGGCGCGATCTTCGCCGACGCCGGGTCGCTGTTCGACTACGGTGGACCGACGAAGTTCCCGGGCGTGTACGGTTGGGACAAGGACAACTTCTATGGCAATCCGAACCTGGTGAACTGCTCGACCATCCCGTCGTCCAAGACCTGGGGCTACAACAACGTCTGCGTGAATGACGACAACGCGGTTCGCTCTTCGGTGGGCGTCAGCTTGATCTGGCAGTCGCCGTTCGGTCCGCTGCGCTTCGACTATGCCTGGGTGCTTTCTCAGGCGACCTACGACCAGACCCAGGCGTTCCGCTTCTCCGGCGGTACCCGTTTCTGATCCAGCGGTTCCAGTCAGAAACCTCACTTCGAGACTGCCTCCCCGGTGCATTGCATCGGGGAGGCAGTCTCGTTATGGGAGGGGCGCATTTCGCGTTCACGCACCGGCTTTCCACCGCGTGGTTTTCTCAACAGGCGTCTGTACCTTCCGAGACCCCTTCTTCTCGCGGCTTTCGTTCATGCCGGGCCTTGAAGGTGCCGGGGTCGTGTGGGTGGAACGGCAGGGTCTCGGCGAGCCCGGTCCCGAAGAGAAAGTTCGCGGTGGGCCTGCTGGCGCCTGGGGGCGGCTTGCCCACGGACATCCTGCTCCCGCCGGGGCAAGGTTGAGGGCTGCGCGCCTCGTCCGTGAATCGCCTGTTTCGTCATCCGGCGCCGGGGCCGTATCCGTCATGAGTCACGACCTGTTCTTCCCCCTTCCGGAGCCCATGACTCTTGCGGAAGTCGCCTCCGTCTCCGGCGCGCGGCTCGTCGCGTCCGGTCCGGAGGAGGCGGTCGCGTTCGGTGCGCGCCGCATTATGGGCCTCGGGACGCTTGAAACCGCCGGACCGGACGAACTCGCCTTCTGCGATTCCTTTCTGTTTGCCGAGAAACTCGGAAATGTTCGCGCCGGCGCGCTCATCACATCCGAGCGTTTCGCGCCCAAGGCTCCGCCCGGCCTGCCGCTGCTGATCGCGGCGCGCCCGGCCGCTGCCTTCCTCGCGGTATCCCGTCGCATGTTCCCCGCAGCGCTCCGGCCGCTGCCCATCTTCGGCCATGAGGGTGTCGCGCCCGGCGCGCAGGTCCATCCCAAGGCACGGCTCGAGGATGGGGTGACCGTGGATCCAGGCGCCGTCATCGGCCCCGGCGCGGAGATCGGCGCCGGCACGGTCATCTGCGCCGGCGCGATCATCGGGCCGAATGTGCGCATCGGGCGCAACTGCGCCGTCGGACCCGGTGCCAGCGTGATCCACGCCTACCTCGGCAACGGCGTCATCATCCACGCCGGTGCCCGCATCGGTTCCGACGGCTTCGGCTACCAGCCGAGCCCGGCGGGCCATGTGAAGGTGCCGCAGCTCGGCCGCGTGGTGGTTCAGGACAATGCCGAGATCGGCGCCAACACCACCATCGATCGCGGCGCCATCACCGACACTGTCATCGGCGAGGGCAGCAAGATCGACAATCTGGTGCAGATTGCCCACAACGTGGTGATCGGCCGTCATTGCATCGTCGTGTCCCAGACCGGCATTTCGGGTTCGACTACGCTGGGCGATTTCGTGATGCTCGGCGGGCAGGTGGGTGTGGTGGGCCATGTCACCATCGGCACCGGCGCGCAGATCGCCGCCTCCAGCAATGTGAAGGGCGACGTGCCCCCCGGCGTGCGTTGGGGCGGCTCGCCGGCGAAGCCCGTGCGGGAGTGGTTCCGGGAGGTGGCGACGCTCAAGCGCATCGCCGCGGCCAGCGCCCGAAGGGGCAAGGACGACGAGGAAGGGGAAGGACCGCAGGAATGAACGACACCACGCGCGCAGCCGGCGAGGCCGGTGCGTCCCCCGCCGAAGCTCCGAAGGTGCTCGGCAGCGCGGACATCCAGAAGGTGCTCGCATGCCTGCCGCACCGCTATCCCATCCTGATGGTGGATCGCGTCGAGCAGATCGACGGTGATCTCTCCTGCATCGGCGTGAAGAACGTCACCGCCAACGAGCCGCACTTCCTTGGCCACTTCCCGGGCAATCCGGTGATGCCCGGCGTGCTCATCATCGAGGGCATGGCGCAGACGGCGGGCGTCGTCTGCGTACTGGGCAAGGAAAACAAGGAGAAGCCCGCGCTGGTCTATTTCATGACCATCGACGAGGCGAAGTTCCGCCGCCCCGTGGTGCCGGGCGACGTGCTTGAATACCACATGACCCGCATCAGCCGGCGGCGAAACATGTGGTGGTATCGCGGCGAGGCCAAGGTGCGCGGCGAACTGGTCGCCGAGGCCAAGGTCGGCGCGATGATCGTGGAGAACAGCTAGTGGCGAAGATCGATCCCACCGCCCGGGTGGCGAACCCGGCAGGGCTCGCGGATGATGTCGAGATCGGTCCCTATGCCATCCTCGGTCCCGATGTGGTGCTCGAAGCGGGCGTGAAGCTGCACGCCCACGTGGTCATCCAGGGCGTCACCACCATCGGCGCCCGCACCCAGGTCTTCCCCTTCGCCTCGCTCGGTTCAGCGCCCCAGTCGGTGCATTACAAGGGCGAACCGACGAAGCTCGTCATCGGCTCGGACTGCATGTTGCGCGAGCATGCCACCGCAAGCACCGGCACGGTGGGCGGCGGCGGCATCACGCGCATCGGCAACGGCGTGATGATGATGACCGGCTCCCATGTGGGCCACGACTGCACGGTCGGCGACGGAGTCATCTTCGCCAACAATGCGGTGCTCGGCGGCCATGTGAGCGTCGGCGACTTCACCTTTCTCGGCGGGCAGTGCGCGGTGCACCAATTCACCCGCATCGGTGCCCAGTGCATGATCTCCGGCCTGACCGGCGTGCGCGAGGACGTGATCCCCTTCGCCAACGTGCTGGGCCAGGCCGGCAAGCTGGTCGGCCTCAACGTGGTGGGCATGAAGCGGCGCGGCTTCACCAAGTCCGATTTGCATGCCGCCCGGGCGGTTTATCGGGACCTCTTCTTCGGCGAGGGCACGTTTGACCAGCGCCTCGAGAAGGTGCGCCAGATGGTGGAGGAATCGGCGTTCGCGGCGGCCGTCGTGGCTTTCATCGATGCCGATCGCAAGCGCCCCATCTGCCATCCCGCGCGGGGCGTCATCAAGGAGGATTGAGCCGTGGGCCTGCCGGGGGAAGACGGGCAGGGGCGTGCCACGGGGGCCGCGCGCGGCACCGCCCCGCTCGGCCCCGCTCCACTCGGCAACGGGGCCTTGGGGATCGTCGCAGGCAGCGGAGCGTTTCCCGCGGCGGTCGCGGAGGCCGCGGCGGCGGACGGCCGCGAGGTGGTGATGCTCCTCATTCAGGGCTTCGCCGATCCGGCGCTGGAGCGCTGGCCGCACCGCTGGTTCCGCCTCGGCTCGCTAGGGTCGGTCACCGCATGGGCCAGGGCGCGCGGGGTGCGCGAGGTGGTGATGGTGGGCGCCCTCACGCGCCCCCGGCTGCGCGACCTTGGATTTGATTTCACCATGCTGCGGCTGCTGCCGCGCATCGCCCGTCTGTTCCGGGGCGGGGACAACCACCTCTTGTCCGGGGTACTGGGGCTGGTGGCCGAGCAGGGTTTCACCTTGGTCGGCGCGCACGAAGTTGCACCGCGCCTCTTGCTGCCTCAGGGCGTGCTCGGCGCGCACGCGCCCAGCGCAGCCCAGCAGGCGGACATCGCGCGCGGGCTCGACGTCATCCGCGCCCTCGGGCCGTTCGATGTGGGGCAGGGGGTGATCGTGGTGGACGGGCTCGTTGCGGCCGTGGAGGCGGCGGAGGGGACGGACCAGATGCTGGCGCGCTATGGCGAGATGCGCCGTTCCGGTCGGCTGCGTTTTGCCGCCGGCAACGGCGTGCTGGTGAAGGCGCCGAAGCCCGGCCAGGATCGGCGGGTGGACCTGCCGTCCCTTGGCCCGCAGACGGTGACGCGCGCTGCGGAGGTGGGCCTGGCCGGCATCGCCTTCGAGGCGGGGGGCGCGATCGTGCCCGATGCGCAGGCGCTGGTGGAGGCGGCCGATGCGGCCGGCCTGTTCGTTGCCGGCATCGGAGGGGGCGGCACGTGAACGCACGGGAGGCCAGCCGCGCGCCGAACGTGTTCATCGTCGCGGGCGAGGAATCGGGCGACCAACTGGGCGGCGCGCTGATGGAGGCGCTGGCCGCGCGCGCGCCGGGGGCCTCCTTCCGGGGTGTAGGCGGGCGGCGCATGGCGGCATCGGGGCTCGAAAGCCTCTATCCCATGGACGATCTCACGGCCATCGGCATCGCGGCCGTGGTTGGCAAGCTGCCTACGATCCTCCGGCGTCTCAAGGAGACGGTGGAGGCGGTGCTCGCCGATCCGCCGGACGTGCTGGTGCTGGTGGATGCGCCGGACTTCACCCATCGTGTGGCCGCGCGGGTGCGGGCACGCAACCCGAATATTCCCATCGTCAAATATGTCTCGCCGACGGTCTGGATCTGGCGATCCGGCCGCGCCGCAGCCATGCGGCCCTATGTGGACGCGCTGCTTGCGCTGCTGCCCTTCGAGCCGGAGGTTCACCGCAGGCTGGGCGGGCCGCCCACCGTCTATGTCGGCCATCCCCTCCTTCAGCGGCTCGGCGAACTGAGGCCGTCGCCCGCCGAGGCCGAACGGCGCCGGGCCAAGCCGCCGCTGGTGCTGGTGCTGCCCGGAAGCCGGCGGCGGGAGATTTCGCGCATCGGCGCGGATTTCGGCGCAGCGCTGGCCGAGGTCGGCCGCGTCCATGAGATGGAGTTGGTTCTGCCCACCCTGCCGCGTCTGGAGGGGCTGGTGCGAGAGACCATCGCCCACTGGTCGCTGAAGCCGCGGATCGTGACCGGCGAGGCGGAAAAGCTCGCCGCCTTCCGCTCGGCCCACGCCGCCCTTGCGGCATCCGGTACGGTGACGCTGGAACTGGCGCTTGCCGGCATTCCCCATGTCGCCGCCTACCGCATCGGCTGGCTGGAGGCTCAGATCGGCCGGCGTGTGTTGAAGGGCACGACGGTGATTCTCGCCAATCTGGTGGCGGGGGACAACGTGGTCCCGGAGTTCCTTCAGGAATACTGCACGGTGCCGGCGCTCACCGGCGCCCTCTGCGACCTGCTGGAGGACAGCCCGGCGCGGCAGCGGCAGGAGGCGGCGTTTGCCAGTTTCGACGACATCTTCGGCATCGCCGGCCCCAGCCCCAGCGCCCGCGCCGCAGAGGTGGTGCTGCGCCTTGCCCGGGAGGGCCGCCCCGGCGCGCTGCCGCCGCCGGGCTGATCGCGCTCTAAACTCAAGAATGAGAACGCGTGGTCCGATCTGATTGCGACGTAATCAGATCGGCGCGTGCTCTAGCTTGCATCGATCCTTGAAACGAAAAACGCGGCCAGGAGGCCGCGTTTTCCATTTCCGGAGATGCAGTTGCGCTCACTTGCGCTTGGACATGGCCACGTAGTCGCGCTGGGCGGCGCCGGTGTAGAGCTGACGGGGACGGCCGATGCGCTGGCTCGGGTCCTCGATCATCTCCTTCCACTGGCCGATCCAGCCCACGGTGCGGGCGAGAGCGAACAGCACGGTGAACATGGTGGTGGGGAAGCCCATCGCCTTGAGGGTGATGCCCGAATAGAAGTCGATGTTCGGGTAGAGCTTCTTTTCGATGAAGTAGTCGTCGGAGAGCGCGATGCGCTCCAGCTCCACGGCCACGTCGAGCAGCGGATCGTCCTTGATGCCGAGCTCGGTGAGCACTTCGTGGCAGGTCTGCTGCATGATCTTGGCGCGCGGGTCGTAATTCTTGTAGACCCGGTGGCCGAAGCCCATCAGGCGGAAGGGATCGTTCTTGTCCTTCGAGCGCTTGATGTATTCGGGGATGCGATCCACCGAGCCGATCTCGGCGAGCATCTTGAGGGCCGCCTCGTTGGCGCCGCCATGGGCGGGACCCCACAGGCAGGCGATGCCGGCCGCAATGCAGGCGAACGGATTGGCGCCGGAGGAGCCGGCGAGGCGCACCGTGGAGGTGGAGGCGTTCTGCTCGTGATCGGCGTGGAGGATAAAGATCTTATCCATCGCCTTCGAGAGGATGGGGTTGACCTTGTATTCCTCGCACGGAACCGCAAAGCACATACGAAGGAAGTTCGACGTATAGTCGATATCGTTCTTCGGATAAACAAACGGCTGGCCAATGGAATACTTGTAGGCCATCGCCGCCAGCGTCGGCATCTTCGCGATCATGCGGATGGATGCGATCAGGCGCTGGGTGGGGTCGGAAATGTCGGTGGAGTCGTGATAGAAGGCCGAGAGGGCGCCGACCGAAGCCACCATGATGGCCATCGGATGGGCGTCGCGGCGGAAGCCCTGGAAGAAGCGGGTCATCTGCTCGTGGACCATCGTATGATTGGTCACGGACTTGTCGAATTCCGCCTTCTGCGCCGCAGTGGGGAGCTCGCCGTAGAGCAGCAGGTAACAGGTCTCGAGGAAGTCACCGTTCTCGGCGAGCTGCTCGATGGGGTAGCCGCGATACAGCAGCACGCCTTCGTCGCCGTCGATGTAGGTGATCTTGCTTTCGCAGGAAGCGGTCGAGGTAAAGCCGGGGTCGTAGGTGAACATCCCCGTCTGGCCGTAGAGCTTGGAGATATCGACCACTTCCGGTCCGATGGAGCCTTCGTGGATCGGAAGGTCCCAGCTCTTGTCCCCCAAGCTAAGCTTGGCCGCTTTTGCCCCGGTGTTGGTGGTGGCGTCCATGGATCCCTCATCCTTTGGGCGGACAGACCCGTTTCGGCAGAGATCCGGAGGTGGCGGTCCGGTCTCCGAGCGGCAAGTCCGTCTCCGCTCCAGCATCTTCGCGAATGCGAAGCCGCCGTCCTGCAGTCCTAAACCCTCCCCATTCCTGCCGCAAGCATGACCATGCTTCATCGGCGGGCAGCGAGGCGTTTCTCTGCAATGGCAAGGTCTTCCGGCGTGTTCACGTTGAAGAACGGGTCATCCGGATGCCCTTCCCATGCCACCGTTACGGCATTGAGGCCGTCGAGGAAAAGCCCGACTTTCAGCCGTCCCGCCTCAAGGCTTTGCCGCAGCGCGGCGCGGACCGTCACCGGCCACAAAGCGATGACCGGATGGCGCTGTCCGCCCGACGCCGCGCATACCACCGTACCAGTCTCAAGGTGCCGTTGCGTCAGGCGCGCGATGAGGTCATCCGGCAGGAAGGGCGTGTCGGCGGGAACCGTGATCAGGCTGGACGCCGGCTCTGACCGGGCGAGATGCTCCAGCCCGGCGAGCACGCCGGCGAGCGGCCCGGGATGTCCGGCGATCGTGTCCGGCAGGACGGGCAGGACGAAGCCCTCGTAAGTCCCAGCAGGTGCGTTGGCATTGATGAGGATCTGGCCGGCCTGCGGCCGAATCCTGTCGATGACGTGGGCGATGAGGGGACGCCCGGCCAGGGGCACCAGCGGCTTTTCCGGTGCGCCCAGCGCGGGGGCGTCGATCCGCCGGCCGAGGCCGCCCGCCAGAATCAGCACGGGAGGCGGGGGGGCTGGAGTGGAGGGTCGGGTGTTGGCCACGTCGGATCGCTCTCAGGGGCCCCCGACCGCGCGGGAAGGGGCGCAAAAGCAAACGCCCGGCGCGAGGGCCGGGCGTTCGGTTCAGATGCAGGGCCGCTCAGTCCGCGACGGCGGGCGGCGCGTTGAGGCCGAGGCGGCGGGGCACCGCCGCGAGCTTGGCGCGCACGGCCCGCCAGGTGGCGAAATCATTGAGCCGGGAAGGCTCGAAGGCACCGATGATCGCGGCGGCCACGAACGGCAGGCTCTGCACCAAGAGGGCGATGCCGTAGAGGTTGATCTCGCGGATGTGGCGCCAGTCGTTGGAGGTCTTCACGATGGCGGAGCCCGGCAGGTTGTTCGCCACCAGCATGTAGGTGCCGGCTGCGATCAGGAGACCGCCGATGATCGCCTCGGGCAGCGCCGGGAAGGAGCGCGCCGCGCCGGCCAGCCAGTTGTTGCCCTTGGCGGTCCGGGCGAACGCCAGGTCCTTGTAGCGGAAGCCGTCGAACACCGCCTTCGCCACCGTGAACTGTACCGCGCTCGCGGCCACCGCCGCGCCGAGCATGCGCATCGGCGTGGTCTCCACCCTGAGGCGATACAGGCTGATGAAGTGCAGCACGTACACCAGGAAGGTGATGAGGATGGGCAGCGTCAGCACATGGGCCGGCACCGAGATGGAGAAGTAGGCGACGAAGGGCACGAACAGCAGGGACGCGATGGCCATGAAGGCGCCCACCGATTCCGAGCCAAGCCAGGAGATCCAGCCGAGCACGAAGTGCCGCTTCTGGGCCGTGGTCAGGCGAGAGTTGCCCGGGAGGAACCGGCGCCAGTGCTTCTTGATGATCTGGAAGCCGCCATAGGCCCAGCGATGGCGCTGCTTCTTGAACGCCTCGAACGAGTCGGGCAGCAGGCCATAGCCGTAGCGCTTGCGGGTATAATGGGTCTTCCAGCCGTTCTCGGCGATGGACAGGCCGAGGTCGGTGTCCTCGCAGATGGTGTCGGATGACCAGTTGCCGGCCTCCACCATGGCGGCGCGACGGATAAGGCACATCGTGCCGTGGACGACGATCGCGTCATCCTCGTTGCGCTGGACCATGCCGATGTCGAAGAAGCCGGCATATTCGGCGTTCATCGCCTCGTGCAGCGGGCTGCGCTCGCCGTCGCGATGATCCTGCGGCGCCTGGACGAGGCCCACGGTCGGATCGTCGAAGGCAGGCACGAGGTCCTTCAGCCAGTCGGGCGTCACCACATAGTCCGCGTCGATCACGCCGATGATCTCGGCATCGGGGGCGGTGGCGTCGAGGGCGATGCGCAGGGCGCCGGCCTTGAAGCCCGCCACCTTCTCGGCGTTGATGAACTTGATGTGGTCGCCGAGCTTGGCGCAGTGCTCGCGCACCGGCTCCACCATCGCCGGGTCCGGCGTGTTGTTGACGATGATGATCGCCTCGTAGTTGGGATACTCCAGCCGGGCGAGGGCATCGATGGTCTGGATCAGCATCTCCGGCGGCTCGCGATAGGCGGGCACGTGGATGGAGACCTTGGGGAAGCGCGAGGGCGCGGCGTGCGCCTGCTCCTCGACGAGGCGCTTGGGGCCGCTGCCGAAGGCAACCGCCGCCAGCTCCTCGATGCGATAGAGCAGCACGAACACCAGCGGCACCAGCATCACCACGCTCAGCGCCAGGGTGAGGTAGTCACCGCCGCTCACATAATGGTTCAGCCAGTAGTCCACCACCAGGGCCAGCCACGCGGCGACGCCATTGGCGGAGGCGGCCAGCACGAGGCCTTGCGTCATGGTGAGGTCACGCATCCGCAGCAGCGGCAGGGTGAAGAGCACGCCCAGCAGCAGCGCCAGAATGGCGGTCTGGTTGTAGGTCTTCTCGAAGATCGGGCCGGTGAGGGGGAACTTCAGGGTGCGGTCGGCATCGAACACGCCCCAGTACTGACCCACGGAGCCTTCGTTCTGCTTCTTGGGCAGGTCGAACGCCTCGATGATGTTGTACTCGATGCCCAGCGCATCGGCGCGGGCGACGAAATTGCGGATGATCTTGGCCTGCTCCATGGGATCAGGCACGGAGGCGCCGCGGTTGTAGCCGTGCGAGGGCCAGCCGAACTCGCCGATCACGATGCGCTTGCCGGGGTAGGCTGCGCGCAGGCGGTTGTAGGCGTTGATGGAATAGTCGACCACCTGGTCCGCCGGCACGTCCTCCCAGTAGGGCAGGATGTGGGCGAGGATGAAGTCCACGGAAGCCACCAGCTCACCGGCGTCCGGCTCCAGCCAGGTGTTCCAGATTTCGCCGGTGCTCACCGGCACGTTGACCTGACGCTTCACCTTGCGGATGACGGCGGCCAGCTCCGGCTTCGTCATGTCGCCGCGCAGGATGGTCTCGTTACCGACGATGACCGCGTTCACGTTGCGGTTCTGGCGGGAGACCTTGACCACGTTCTCAAGCTCGCGGTCGTTCCCGTCCTTGGCGAGAACCATTTCGCCGGTCTTCTTGTCCTTCACCTTGATCTGTTCGCCGGTCTTCGGATCGACCTCGCGATTGAGCCAGGCGCCGGCGGTCACGCGCAGGCCTTGCTCGGCCGCGATGGGGGCGATCAGTTCCTTGCCGTTGGTGGAGGAATAGGTGCGCACGCCGCGGCTGTAGGGCGCGACCACCGCCATGTCCGAACGGACCTGAGCCTCGGTGGTGGGCGCGTCGCCCTCCGGGCTCATGTCGCGCGAGAAGGGCGCGAAAGACAGGCTCTGAAAGCGGTCCGTGATGTTCGGAGCGCTTGCCTCAGGACGCATGGAAAGCCACATCGCGGCGTGGAACGAAGTCACAACCGCAATGACCGCTGCCGCAGCAGCAAGACCGGGACGCATGGCGAGGCCCACCCATAGGGGAAGTCGGAACCTAACGCTGGCTTAGGGCACAGGTTCCAAAGGACGTTTTCAGAGGATTTACGAGAACGAACCGAGGCACCCTTTCGACCTGCCCCTAGGTCGACATTGCAGCGTTAACGGTAAATTTACGCTGCAATGCATCGAGACACTAACACTCTCACGCAGAGAGATAAATCCCGATCATGGCGCCTCTTCGACGTCGCTGCGTCAGCCGGGTGTCTGCGCCATGATCTTATTGTTGCGCTGCGCCACCTGGAGCCGGGGCGGCGGCAGGTGCGGCACCGGCCGCAGAGGCCGGGGCGGCGGCAGCGGCGACGTAATCGGGGTTCACCCAGCACTGCTGGGCGCGCGCATCGACCCGCTCGCGGGCCTTGGTGTCGATCTTGCCCTGCCGCACGAGGCAGCGGACGGCCACCTTCAGATGCTCGGTGGGGCAGCCGAAGCGCTCGTAGAATTCCAGGTGGCGCCGCGCGGTGTCCACGTCGTCGTTCCAGATCAGTGCGGCGATCCGCCGCCCGGTGAAGACGCATTCGGGCAGGCCGGCAGCACCGGGAAGCTTGGCTGCCTCGTTGAACTCCTCGACCGAACGGCGCTGGTCGGCTGCAGCCTTCTGCTCGGGGGTCATTTGCTGCTCCGCCGGCGGCTTCTGGTCGGCCGGCTGGTTCTGGGCCGAGGCCGGCGAGAGGCACGCGAAAACGATTGCGGCCGCGAGCAGCGGGAGGCGGTAGGGGTGCATGAGGATCATGATCTCGAGAAAATGGTCGGCGGGCGCCGCGCCCGACACCCTAGGAGAAGGAAGTGATTTTGTCAGCATGACGGCGCGTTCTTCGGCACATGCCGTTTGGTAAGGGTAACGGGCCCCCTGGAGTTCCCGGCGCCCGCAGGCGGAGGCTTCACACCGCCCGCCCAAGGCTCTATGTGGCGCGGGGGAACACCTTCACCCCTGGAGACGAGATGCCTTCCTTTGTGCGGCTGCCTCTGGTGCTGGCGCTCCTGGTCTGCGGGCTCATCGCCGGCCTGTGGACCTATCTCGGCCGCCCCGAGGAGATGCCTCCGTCGCCGCTGGCCGCGGGCGAGAAATTGCCGTGCGTTTCCTACGCCCCGTTCCGCGACGGGCAGTCGCCGTTCCAGAAGGGGCTGGTGATTCCCGAGGCGCAGATCGAGGAGGATTTCGTCCGCCTCGCGCAGATCACGTCCTGCGTGCGCACCTATTCCATTGAAATGGGGCTCGACAAGGCGCCCGCGCTCGCCCGCAAGCATGGCCTCACCATGCTCCTCGGCATCTGGCTCGGCCCGGACGCCGAGCGCAACCGTGTCGAACTCGATACGGGCATCCGCCTCGCCAAGGAAAATCCGGATGTGGTTAAGGGCGTGGTGGTCGGCAACGAAGTGCTGCTGCGCGGCGAGATGTCGGCGACCGAGCTTGCCAGCGTGCTCGCCCGCGTGAAGCGCGAGGTGGGGACGGTGCCCGTCACCTATGCCGACGTGTGGGAGTTCTGGGAGCGCAACAAGGGCCTCACCGAGAACGTGGATTTCGTCACCATCCACATCCTGCCCTATTGGGAGGACCTGCCCGTCTCCGCCGAGGATGCCGGCCCGCATGTGGATGAAATCCGCCAGCGCATGGCCGAGGAATTTCCCGGCAAGGAGATCCTGATCGGCGAGACCGGCTGGCCCAGCGCCGGGCGCATGCGCGAGGATGCGCTGCCCTCGCCGGCCAATCAGGCCCGGGTGATGCACGACGTGGTGGCCCTGGCCAAGCGCCAGGGCTATCGGGTCAATGTCATCGAGGCCTTCGACCAGCCCTGGAAGCGGCGGAGCGAGGGTACGGTGGGCGGCCACTGGGGCGTGATCGACGCCGGCACGCGCCTGCCCAAGTTCGCCTGGGGCCAGCCGGTGGAGGATTTCCCCGGCTGGCGCACGCACATCGTCGTGGGCCTCCTGTCCGTCGCTGCGGTGTTCGGCGCGGCCTTCGCCGCCGCCCGCCGCCGCCCGGAGCCAGTGCGGCCGCTGGAATGGTACGCCGTCGCCCTCATCGCCTTGTTCGGCGGGGCGACGCTCGGTGCCGCGCTCTCCGCGCTGCCGCTGGAAAGCCTCGGCTTCGTCGGCTGGCTGCGCAACGGCCTCATCTTCGCTGCCGCCGCCGGTGCCATGGTGGTGATGCCGTCGGTGATCGTGCGCGGGCAGGGGCTCGCCCCCTTCTCGGTGGCGCTCGATTCCCGCCGCTGGTCCGTGGCGTCCGGCGCTGCCATCGCCTCCGCCGCGGTGCTGGCGTTCGCCACGGTCGCGGTGGGCTCGATCGCGTTCGAGCTGGTGTTCGATCCGCGCTACAAGGATTTCCCGGTGTTCCCGCTCACCGCGCTGGTCGCGGCGGTGGCAGCGCCGCTGCTGGTGCGGCGGGCGGATCGCGATGGCGCCGGCCTCGGCGAACTGATCGCCATGTGGGGCTTCTTGTTGGCGGGCGTCTATGTGCCGCTCAACGAGACCCTCGCCAACTGGCAGGCGGCCTGGTTCGGCGCGCTCTGCCTCGTCATGGCCTTCACGCTGTGGCGGGTCCAGGCCGTGCAAAGGAGAGGATGAGCATCATCGCCGCCAGCGCGCCGGCGACCTCGTTATGGAAGACGAGGGCGAAGCTCGCGAACACCATGCCCACGGAGAAGGTGGCGAGGCCCGGCGCCAGGAGCTGGATCAGCGCCACCACCAGAGCCACGCCGCCGAACACGTTCCACAGCGACAGCGCCAGCACGGCGGCGCGGCCGTAGCAGCCGGAACTCTCCAGCCCCGCCTCGCAGGCGAGGGACACGAGGGTCGGCTCCACCACCATGTAGCGCATGTAAAGCGCCCAGCCGACGGCGCCCATGCCCAGCGGAATCATCCAGTTGAGTGTGCGCGGCCCGGGGCGGAAGAGCGGGCGCTCGGAATAGGGCAGGGTGGTCATCTGGCGATATCTCCGTCCGGCCGGCGGGTGCGCGTTCATAATGACATGTTCGCCACGGGGTCCAGCGAAAAGGGCGGATCGCCGGCTGAAGGCTTCACAAACGTCCCTGGGATCACTAGACGCAGCGGGAGGCGCCTGCCCCTCCGCCGCCATGCGGAGCGGCCGGCGCCGCATCCCCAGAGCCCATGCCCGCATCCGCGACGGAAGCGGGCGTCCGTACCCGTCCTACCCTTCGGGAGGAGCCCATGCGCGACGATGCTGATCCGGCCGCCGCACTGGCTGGTGCCCAGACCAGGGCCGAGGGCGCGGCCCTGAGCGTGCGCGACGAGGAGGGCAATCTCTCGGACGCCTTCCGCTCCCGCGTGCAGGAGGCCATCGCCGCGCGCGACGTGGATGGGCTCAAGGCGGTCACCGGCGATCTGCACGAAGCCGACATGGGCGACCTCATCGAGGAGCTGGACGCCGACGAGCGGCGCCGGCTCATCGAGATGCTGGGGCCGGCGTTCGACTTCACCGCCTTGACCGAGCTGGACGAGACGGTCCGCGTCTCCATCCTGCGCAGCCTCTCGCCGATCACCGTCGCCCGCGGCATGCGGGACCTCGATTCGGACGATGCGGTCTACATCCTCGAGGATCTCGACGAGGATGAAATGGCCACGGTGCTGGAGCACCTGCCGGCGCCGGAGCGGGTGGCCCTGCAGCGCTCTCTCGACTATCCGGAAGAAAGCGCCGGCCGGCGCATGCAGACCGAGTTCATCGCTGTCCCGCCCTTCTGGACCGTCGGCCGCACCATCGACTACATGCGCGAGACCGCCGACCTGCCGGACACCTTCTACGAGGTGTTCGTGGTGGACCCCGCCTATCGCCTCGTCGGCTCCGTGCCCCTCGACCGGCTGCTGCGCACCCGCCGCCCGGTGCTGATGAGCGCGGTGAAGGCCGAGCAGGCCAAGGTGGTCAAGGCCTCCGAGGACCAGGAGGACGTGGCGCGCATGTTCGAGCGCTACAACCTCGTCTCCGCCCCGGTGGTGGACGATGCCGGGCGGCTCGTCGGCGTCATGACCATCGACGACGTGGTGGACGTGATCCAGGAAGAGGCGGACGAAGACCTGCGCGCCCTCGGCGGCGTGCGCAGCGACGAGGAATTGTCCGATACTGTGGCCTTCACCGCGCGCAGCCGCCTGCCGTGGCTGGTGGTGAACCTGGGTACGGCCTTCGTCTCCGCCTCCATCATCAGCCTGTTCGAGGGCACCATCGAGAAGATGGTGGCGCTCGCCATCCTCATGCCCATCGTCGCCTCCATGGGCGGCAATGCCGGCACCCAGACCATGACGGTGGCGGTGCGCGCGCTCGCCACCAAGGAATTGTCCAGCCATAACGCCCGCCGCATCGTCTCGCGCGAGGTCCTGGTGGGGCTGGTGAATGGCACGACGCTCGCCTGCCTGCTCGGGGTCATCGCCGGGTTCTGGTTCGCCAACGTGCATCTCGGCGTGGTGATCTCCTCGGCGCTGATCCTGAACATGATCGCGGCCGGCCTGTTCGGCATCCTCATTCCCCTGGCCATCTCGAAGCTCAAGCTCGATCCGGCGGTCGCCTCGGGCGTGTTCGTGACGATGGTGACGGACACGGTGGGATTCTTCGCCTTCCTCGGCCTCGCCACATGGTGGTTCGCCACTTGACCGGCCCGGCTTGCATTCCCCTGCGTTCTCCTCAACAAGAAGGCGCGCCGGCGGGTGCCGGGACGTGGTGAAGGGTGAGCGGATGCGGACCAAGACGTGGACGACCTCGTGGAACATGGCGGCGATGACAGTGGCCGCAGGGCTCCTCTCGACGGCTCCCGCCTTCGCCGACAAGGCCGCCGCTGATCGTTGCGCGGCCAAGCTCTCCACCGATGCCCGCGCGATCTACGTGGCGAGCGCGCCCCTGCTGGTGAAGGGTGCCGACGGCCGGGCCGTGGTGACCGACCAGACCCGCTCGCTGGTGCTTTCCGGCAAGGTGAGCCACCTCACCGCCGCCGAATCGGCGCAGGCGGCGGCGGAATGCCTGATCCTGCGCTGAGGCGTTGAGGTCCGGCGCGGCACCGTGTTCGGTTGCCTCGCCCGCGCGGCTTTATTATAGACGAAAGGGGCCGCCCGGCTGGGGCCGCCCGGCATTCTGACGGGTTCGAACCATGGTCGCTCGCATCTACAAGCCGTCGCGCAACGCCATGCAGTCCGGCGTGGCGAAGACCAAGCACTGGGTGCTCGATTACGAGCCGGAGCACGCCCGTCGCGTGGAGCCGCTGATGGGCTACACCTCCTCGGCCGACATGCGCAGCCAGATCCACCTGTCCTTCGAGACGAAGGAAGAGGCCGTGGCCTATTGCGAGAAGCGCGGCATCCCCTACCGGGTGTCCGAGCCGCATGAGGCCGGCCGCCGCCGCATGGCCTATTCCGACAATTTCGCCTTCAACCGCAGCGGCCAGTGGACCCACTGAGCCGGCTGCGTTCCGATCCCCATCGGGAAAGGCGCTTCCGCTGTGCGGCCGCCCGCCGTAAAAGGCGGATCGAGGCCCCGTAGCTCAGCTGGATAGAGCAAGTGCCTTCTAAGCACTAGGTCGCAGGTTCGAGCCCTGCCGGGGTCGCCACATCTATCCTTTCTTCCATCCTTCCAGTGCGCGGAGACCGCGGCTCAGGCGGCGACCCCGGGCGGGATGGCGACCGCGCCGACGGGTACGCGGCTTCGCTCGCTATCAGGTCGCACCCAGAACGTGATGAAAGCGTGGAATACCTCTGGCGAATGCCGGCCGCCCGGCTGCATTTGCCGGGCGGCACACAGGCTATTTTTTGGCGCTGGCGCCAGCGTTGTATTGGTAGTTGCCCTCAAGCTGGTCGAGAACGACGGTATTGGGTGGGTTGGAGTCGGCGTTGGCCGTCAGAACCATCTCATTGTCCAGCTTGCGTGATCTGAACTGCCATCCGGTCGGCAAGGTCAGGCGCTTGCTCAGGGTGGGCAGGTTTTCGATGGTGTTCTCGGGATCGGTCTTCAGGGAGAGGCTGAACATGGTGTAGACGGCGCCTTCGGGCGTGATCAACTCGTACACCGTTTCGCCCGCATTGAAGATCATGGCACTGGTACGTTTGGAGACCATTGGCCTGTAGGTCGGCAGCGATCCCGAAACGAACTTTTCCAGGCTCGGGACTTCGAAGACGCCGTCCAGGTTCAAGGGGATCCCGGCGATCACTCTCTGCTTACAGCCATCCCAGGACATCCCGGTTACGGTGTTCGCCACGAGACGCCGCGGGCCATTGAAGAAGACCCCGTCGCCCCCGAATTCCTTCTTCAGGGTGTCCGCATTGAGAGCACGGAAGCGCGCGTCCATCGCGTCGTTGGGCTCGGGAAGTGTGTTGCCGAGCGAGTTGAAATAGTTGCCGATCCCGCCGCCGTCGGGCTGGCGGAACATGAACAGAATTTCGTAGAAGGCCTTGCCACGCCAGTTCTCAGCCTTAATCGGGCAGGGATCGGTCAGCTTGACCATCGGATTGGATTGCGCTTGTGCGGTAGAGGAGCAGCCGACCGCAGCGACCAGAGCTGCAGCAGCGAAGACGCCAGGCAACACGCCGTGAATGCGCTTCATGATTGGTCCTTGCGGCGGTGCATTGGGGGGCGGGACTTCCAAGGGATGCGTGCCGAACTCGAACACTTCTGTCAAGTTCACACGCCACCCGTCCTCGGTGGTCTCACCCCTCCAGGACAGCCATCCCGTCAGCGATCCCTCGCTGCGGATCAATGCGCTCAGTGATCAGTTTCGCTTCAAACTGGTTCAAGCCTCGCTTCTCAAGCTGAACATCGACGGCGGTGAGCCGCAGTACACCGGCTCGCTGCTCAGCCCTACATCGACCGGCCCCACACCCGGTCGCCTTTCGAGGACGCCCGTCCCGCCGGCGCGCGGCCTTTTCGGAGAGCCGTGAACGGGGCCGGGCCGCAGCGGCGGGCCGGTTCGCTACCGTTGGTACCGCTGCGTTGCGCTGGGCACATCGGTGCCTTGCGTGTTGTGCAATGCAACAATTATTCTTCCCGGGCTACGCTCTTTCTGCCGCAGTGCAGCAAAGGGTCCGGGAGATGCAGACCGTTGTCGCTATCATGCTGATCGGGTCCGTGGTCATGGTCGCCATCGCCGCGCTGGACCAGCCCCACGGCTGATCCGCGCATCGGGGCGAAACGCGCGTCTACATGCGTTCGGCGATGGTGCCGTCCGCTGCATGGAGCGCGCGCTCTGGCACCTTGGCGGCCGCGGCGCGCAGGCGGGGCAGAATGTCCTCGGCGCGGTCGGCCGTGAGCATCTCCACCGGCGTGTCCGAGCGGATAAAGCCGGCGCCGCGCATGTGATCCACCAGCGTCACGAATGGATCCCAGAAGCCGGCCGTGTTGAGGATCAGGATCGGCTTCTTGTGCCGGCCGAGCTGGGCCCAGGTGAGCTGCTCCACCAGTTCCTCCAGCGTGCCAACGCCGCCGGGCAGGGCCACGAAGGCGTCCGCCCGCTCGAACATCAGCCTTTTGCGCTCGTGCATGTCCTCCACGACGATCATCTCCGCCTCGTGGGCGAAGGCGCGCTCGCGGGTCATCAGGAAGCGCGGGATGATGCCGGTGACGGCGCCGCCGGCCAGCGCCACCGCGCTTGCCACCTCGCCCATCAGCCCGATGCCGCCGCCGCCATAGACGAGGCGCACGCCCTCGGCCGCAAGGATACGCCCGAAATTCCGGGCCTCTTCGGCAAACACCGGGTCGCTGCCGGTGGCGGAGCCGCAATACACACAGACACTGTCGATTCTGGCCATGCGCGCACTTTACCAAACTTGGCGGCCGGTAGGGCAGGCCGCCCAAGCGCGAATAGTGCGCACGCGCGACGACCCCATGACGCGGGCGGGGCAACAAGCTTGTTGGATGGTCGTTCATCGTCTATCGTCGATGAACGATGAATGTGCCGACCTTCCCAAGCCCAGACCCGGCCGTTGCCGATGAAGCCGGCGCCGCAAGGGCCGATCTCGCGGCGAAGCTGCGCGCGCTGGCCCACCCGGCGCGGCTCGCCATGCTGGACACGCTGGCCGGGCAGGAGCGGTGCGTGTGCGGCGAGATCGTACGCGCGCTGCCCCTTGCGCAGTCCACCGTCTCGCAACATCTGAAGGTTCTCCTCGATGCCGGGCTGATCCGCAGCCGTACCGAGGGGCAGCGGTCCAGCTACTGCCTTGATCGGGCAGCGCTTGATGCGCTGGCTGAAGAGATCGACGCGCTGTTCAAGGCGCTCCGCCGTCCGTCAGGGTGCTGCACGCCCGGCGCTTCGGACCAAAGTTAGGCCATCATGTCAAAGACCCAGAAGCCCGCAGCCCGGCGGGCCGCCGTCTCCTCCGACGCCATGTTTTCCACCCTGCGCAGCCTCTGGCCCTATCTGTGGCCGGCCGACAGGGCGGACTTGCGCGCGCGCGTCGTCGTCACCTTTGTCCTGCTCTTCGCCTCCAAGGGCGCCACCATGGCGGTGCCCTTCCTGTTCAAATGGGCGACGGACGCGCTGACCGCCGAAGTCGCCGCCGGCAAGGCCGCGACGCCGGATGTCGGCTTCTGGGCGCTCGTCATCGGCGCGCCGGTGGCGCTGACGCTGGCCTATGGGCTTGGGCGCATTCTCATGGCGGGCGTGACCCAGCTGCGAGACGGCCTGTTCGCCAAGGTGGCGCTCAATGCCGTGCGGCGCCTCGCCATGCAGACATTCGAGCACATGCACGCCTTGTCTCTGCGCTTCCATCTGGAGCGCAAGACGGGCGGGCTGACGCGTGTGCTCGAGCGGGCGCGCTCCGGCATCGAGACCATCGTGCGCATGCTGGCGCTGCAGCTGGCGCCGACCCTCGTCGAGCTGGTGATGGTGCTGGGCGTGCTGTTCTTCGCCTTCGACTGGCGTTATGCGGCCGTCGTGGCGGCAACCGTGGTGCTCTATTCCCTCTTCACCTATGTCGCCAGTGAGTGGCGCCTCGCCATCCGCAAGGAGATGAACGAGAGCGACACCGACGCCAACACCAAGGCCATCGACAGCCTGCTCAACTACGAGACGGTGAAGTATTTCGGCGCAGAGCGCTGGGAGACGGCCCGCTACGACCGCTCCATGGCGCGCTACGAGAAGGCGACGGTGAACACCTACACCTCGCTGGCGTGGCTGAACGCCGGGCAGGCGCTCATCTTTTCCATCGGCCTCGCGGCGGTGATGGTGATGTGCGTGCTGGACATCCGGGCCGGGCGGCAGACGGTGGGCTCGTTCGTCATGGTCAACGCCATGATGATCCAGTTCTACATCCCCTTGAATTTCCTCGGCTTCATCTATCGCGAGATCAAGCAGGCCATCGTCGACATCGAGGCCATGTTCGCCGTGCTGCAGGTGGCGCCGGAAGTCACCGATCGGCCGGGCGCGCCGGACCTCGTGGTCTCGGGCGGCACGGTGCGGTTCGAGGACGTGCGCTTCTCCTATGACGAGGGCCGGGAAATCCTGAAGGGCATCTCCTTTGAGGTGCCGGCGGGGCGCACCGTGGCCATCGTCGGGCCTTCGGGGGCGGGCAAGTCCACCCTGTCGCGCCTGCTGTTCCGCTTCTATGACGTCTCCGGCGGCCGCATCACCATCGACGGGCAGGATCTTAGGGACATTTCGCAGGAGAGCCTGCGCGCCGCGATCGGCATGGTCCCGCAGGATACCGTGCTGTTCAACGACACCATCGCCTACAACATCCGCTACGGCCGCCCGGCGGCGTCGGAGGCCGAGGTGGAGGAGGCGGCGCGCCTCGCTCGCATCGACGGCTTCATTCGCGCCACGCCCAAGGGCTTCAAGACCGAGGTGGGCGAGCGCGGGTTGAAGCTTTCCGGCGGCGAGAAGCAGCGCGTGGCCATCGCTCGCACGCTGCTCAAGGCCCCGCCGATCCTGGTGCTGGACGAGGCGACCTCGGCGCTGGACAGCCATACCGAGAAGGAAATCCAGGACGCGCTCGACCGCGTGTCCGAGGGGCGCACCACGCTGGTCATTGCCCACCGGCTCTCCACCGTGGTGAGCGCGGACGAGATCCTTGTCCTCGCCGACGGCAAGGTCGCCGAGCGCGGCTGCCATGCGGAGCTGCTCGCGAAGGGCGGGCTTTATGCCGCCCTCTGGAACCGCCAGCGGGAGGCGGAGGATGCCGCCGCGGCCCTCGCCCGCGCGCAGGCCGAGGAGGCGCTGGAGATTGTGCCGGCGCGCCACCCGGACGAGGAAGGCATGGACGAGGAGCGGGTGAGCGCGGTGGGCTGAGCCGCCCCTCCCGCGCGCTCAGCGCTGCTGATTGAACGCCCAGAGCACGCCGAACGGATCACGCACCTGCGCGTAGCGGGCGCCCCAGAACATGTCCTCCGGCGGCATCACCGGCGTCGCGCCGGCCTCCACCGCGCGGGAGAAGGCGGCGTCCGTGTCGGTCACATGGAGGGACAGGTTGAAGCCGCCGATCTTCTCCACCGGGCCGGAGCAATATTCCGGATAGGGATCGGCGAGCATCACCGACGACCCGTTGATGTAGAGGTGGACGTGCATCGTCCGCCCGCTCTCGTCCGGCGGCATGGCGAAGGCAAGCTCGGCGCCGAGGGCTTTCTGGTAGAAATCGACGGCCTTCATGGCGCCTTCCACCGTGACATAGGCCGTGACGCCGCCCTTCACCGGCGGCATGGCGGCGGGATCGATGGACGGCATGGTGGTCTCGGCGGTGTCGGACATGCGTTCTTCCTCCGGCGCCGGATCGCGCCTGTTGTGATGACGGGCGGGCGGTGCCGCTCCCGACAGCCAGCCCGCATTTTTTCTCAGGCCCGTGACTGGATGAGGTCGAGCTGCGCGCGGATATGCTCCGCCTCGGCCGGAGTATTGGCGAGCGCGATGGCCCGGTCGAACGCAATGCGCGCCTCCTGATGCCGGCCAAGCTCCAGCAGGAACGCTCCGCGCGCGCCGAAGAAGTGGAAATAGCCGGAGAGCTGAGGCGTCAGCGGCTCGATCATGGCGAGCGCCGCCTCGGCGCCCTTCACCTTGCTGACCGCGACGGCGCGATTGAGAGTAATCACCGGCGATGGCTGGAGGAATTCGAGCGCCGCATAGAGCGCGTCGATCTGCATCCAGTCGGTCTCCTCCGGCGTGCGGGCGCGGGCGTGAAGGCCGGCCACCGCCGCCTGAATCTGGTAGGCGCCGGGCCGACGGTGGCGCATGGCCTTGTCGATGAGCGCCAGCCCCTCGGCGATGCGCTCGCGGTCCCATTTCGAGCGATCCTGCCTGTCGAGCAGGATGGCCCGGCCGTCCCCATCGAAGCGGGCGGTGGCGCGGGCGTGCTGGAGCAGCATCAGGGCCACGAGCCCCATGATCTCCGGCTCGGTGGGAAACAGGCGCAGCAGCAGCCGGCCGAGGCGGATGGCATCGTCGCACAAGCCCGCGCGGCTCGGCTCGCCGCCGGCGGAATAGCCTTCGTTGAAGACGAGATAGACCATGGCCGCCACCGTCCCCAGCCGCTCGGCCCGCTCCACCGGCCCGGGGGCCTCGAACGGCACGTCGGCGCGGGCGATGCGACCCTTGGCGCGGGTGATGCGTTGTTCCATGGCCGCCTCGCTGACGAGGAAGGCGCGGGCGATCTCCTTCACCGTGAGGCCGGAGACGATGCGCAGGGCAAGCGCGATCTGCTGCGTTGCCGGCAGCTCCGGGTGGCAGCAGATGAAGAGCAGGCGCAGCACGTCGTCACGATAGTGGGAATTGTCCAGCCGCTCGGCCAGCGGCGCCTCGGCGTCGTCGAGGTCGGAGAGTTGGTCGTCGGGGGGGAGGGGATCGTGCCGCGCCCGCTTGCGCACCCCGTCGAGGGCGGCGTTGCGGCCGACGAGGATGAGCCAGGCGGCAGGATCGCGCGGCGGGCCGTTCACCGGCCACGCCCTCAGGGCCCGCAGGCAGGCTTCCTGGAACGCCTCCTCGGCGGTGTCGAGATCGCGGAAATAGCGCAGCAGCGCCGCCACCGCCTGCGGCCGGGCGGCGGTGAGGGTGCCGCTGATCCAGTCCGGATCGGTCAGGGCGGGCGTGGTCATGTGCCGGTCTTCCGGTCCGCGGTGCGCTGGTCGGGGAAGAACATGCCCACGGGGCGGATCTCGTAGGCGCCGCCGGGATTGGCGGCGGCGAGGTCCCTGGCGATGGCCAGCGCCCCGTCAAGGTCGTCGGCGTCCACCAGGTAGAAGCCGAGCAATTGCTCCTTCGTCTCCGCGAACGGGCCGTCGATGACGAGGGGCGGTTCCTGCGTCTTGCGCAGGGTGGTGGCGGCGGTGGTGGGCAGCAGCCGCAGCGATGCGCCCATCTTGCCGGCCTTGACGAGCCGTTCCTGCACCACCGCGAGCTTCGCCATCACGGCGTCGTCCTGCTCCTGGCTCCAGGAGCACACGACGTCTTCTTCATGGTAACAAAGGATGGCGTACATCATGGGCGGGGCTCCGTTGGGTCACGACGAGGACGCGCGAGTATGACCACGCCCGACAGGCCGGGGCAAAATCTGCGAGGGGACAGGCGGGAGCGCTGCGCAGGCGCGCTTGACGGCGCCCATGCCCGCTTATAGGCCGGAGACATGACGTCGCGCGCCTTCATCGCCGGTTGTGCCGGCCCGAACCTCTCGGCCACCGAGCGCAGCTTCTTCCGGGATGCGGAGCCCTGGGGGTTCATCCTGTTCGCCCGGAACATCGCGGACCCCGATCAGGTCCGCGCGCTGGTCGCCGACCTGCGCGAGGCGGTGGGCTGGACCGCGCCGGTGCTCATCGATCAGGAAGGCGGCCGGGTGCAGCGCCTGCGCCCGCCGCACTGGACCGACGATCCGCCCGCCGAGGCGTTCGGCAACCTCTACCTGTCCGATCCCATCGCGGCGCTGGAAGCGGTGCGGCTGAATTCGCGGGCCATCGCGGCGGACCTCTACGCCCTCGGCATCGATGTCGATTGCCTGCCCTGCGCGGATCTGCGCCACCCCGATGGCCACGGCATCATCGGCAACCGCGCCTACGGCACCGAGCCCGTGGCGGTGGCGGCGCTGGCGCGGGCGGCGGCGGTGGGGCTGATGGAAGGCGGCGTGCTGCCCGTCCTCAAGCACATCCCCGGCCATGGCCGCGCGCCGGTGGACAGCCACGAGAAGCTGCCTGTCGTCACCGCGACGCGCGGCGAGCTGGAGGGCATGGATTTCGCGGCCTTCCGCGACCTTTCCGATCTGCCCCTCGGCATGACCGCCCACGTGGTCTATTCCGACATCGACCCCGACCGCCCCGCCACTACCTCGCCGGTGGTGCTCGCCGAGGTGGTGCGCGGCTCCATCGGCTTCGATGGCCTGCTGATGAGCGACGACCTCTCCATGGGCGCGCTCGCCGGCACCATGGAGACCCGTGGCCGCGATGCGCTGGCGGCGGGCTGCGACATGCTCCTCCACTGCAACGGCAAGATGGAGGAGATGGAGAAGGTGGCCGCGTCCGCGCCCGTCCTCACCGGCGAGGCCTATGCGCGCGCCGCCAAGGCCCTGTCACTGCGCGTGGTGCCTGACCCGGTGGATGCGCGGGAGCTGCGGGCGGCGGTCGCGGCCCAGCTCAAGACGGTGGGCTGACCCGTGACGGGGCCGGCCTCAGGCGATTCCATACCGGACGCCTTCGAGATCGGCACGGACCGCGCCCCGGCGACGCCCGACGAGACGTTCGTGGTGGACGTGGACGGTTTCGAGGGACCCCTCGACCTCCTTCTCGCGCTGGCGCGGACGCAGAAGGTCGATCTCGCCAAAATCTCGATCCTCGCCCTCGCCGACCAATACCTCACCTTCATCGAGGAGGCGCGGCGCGGCCGGCTGGAGCTGGCCGCCGACTATCTGGTGATGGCGGCGTGGCTCGCCTACCTGAAATCGCGTCTGCTGCTGCCGGCCCCGCCGCAGGAGGAGGGACCGAGCGCCGAGGAGATGGCCGCCGCCTTCGCCCGGCGTCTGCGCCATCTGGAGCGCATCCGCCGCGCCGCCGCGCAATTGATGGCCCGCCCGCAGATGGGCCGCGACGCCTTCGCCCGGGCTCTGCCGCCGCCCTCCAAGGAGCCGCTCTATACGGTCTACACGGCCACCATCTACGACCTGCTCACCGCCTATGCCCGCCAGCGCCAGACCAAGGCGCTGTCCCACGTCACGCTCAAGACGCGCACCGTCTGGTCGCTCGCCGAGGCCCGCGCCCGGCTGGAGCGGCTGCTGGGGGCGGATGTGGTGGGCGAGTGGATGCGGCTCGACCAATTCCTGCTAGATTACGCGGCGACGCCCGAGCAGCGGGCAACCGCGCTCGCGTCGAGCTTCTCGGCCAGCCTGGAAATGGTGCGCGAGGGTATGCTCGACATTCGCCAGGATGCCCCCTTCGCCCCCCTGTGGCTGCGTCCCCGACCCGCCGTGGAGCCGGAGCCGCTTCTGCCGTTTGACGCGTCCGACACGGCGCCCGGAGAGGAGAGATGACCCGTCCCGTCCCGCGCATCGACCTGTTCGACGTGCGCCCGGAGGACGAGCGCGCCTACGCCTTCGCGCGCGACCTGAGGGCCATCGAGGCGCTTCTGTTCACTTCGCCGTTGCCGGTGGACGCCAAGGCGATGAAGCCGCATTTGTCCGCCGACGCCGACATCGCCGCGCTGATGGAGGCCCTGACCGCGGATTACGCTCGGCGCGGCGTCAACATCGTGAAGGCCGCCGGTGGCTGGATGCTGCGCACGGCGCCGGACCTCGCCCGCGTGGTCGCCGGCCCCGTGCCGGAGGCGCGCAAGCTCTCGCGCGCGGCCATCGAGGTTCTCGCCATCGTCGCCTACCACCAGCCGGTCACCCGCGCGGAGATCGAGGAGATTCGCGGCGTCTCCACCTCCAAGGGCACGCTGGACGTGCTGCTGGAGACGGGGTGGGTGCGCCTGCGCGGCCGCCGCAAGGCGCCGGGGCGGCCGGTGACCTACGGCACGACGCCGGCCTTCCTTGTGCAGTTCGGCCTCGATGCGGTGCAGGATCTGCCGGGCCTCGACGAGCTGAAGGGCGCCGGCCTTATCGACGGGCGAATCCCTGCCGGTTTCGCCATTCCCCTGCCGTCCGACGATCCGGGCCTGCGCGAGGACGAAGAGGCTCTGGAGCCGGACATGCTGGATTTCCACCTCTCTCCGCCGCCGGAGGAGGAGTTGGAAGGCGCCTCCGAGCCGGACGATGATGGCGACGCATGAGGAGGCTGTTCTGGCTGACGAGATCGAGACGCTGGGGATGAGCCGCAGCCGCACCCCCGCCGCCTTCGCCAAGGGCCTGTCCTTCGAGGACGTGCGGCTCGCCTATGGCGATGTCGCCGCCGTGCGCGGCGTGAGTCTGTCGGTGGAGCCGGGCGAGGTGCTGTGCCTGCTCGGCCAGTCGGGTTGCGGCAAGACCTCGCTCCTGCGCCTCGCGGCGGGTATCGAGCAGCCGGACGGCGGGCGCATTCTCATCGACGGTGCTGTGGTGGCGGGGCAGGGGGTCTTCGTGCCGCCGGAGCGGCGTGGCGTCGGGCTGGTGTTCCAGGACTACGCCCTGTTCCCCCACCTCACCAACCTCGAGAACGTGATGTTCGGCCTCAACGGCCTCAAGCGCGCGGAGGCGATGCGGGAGGCGCGCCTCGCGCTGGCGCGGGTGGACCTCGCCGACCTCGCCGATGTCTATCCCCACGAGCTTTCCGGGGGCCAGCAGCAGCGGGTGGCGCTGGCCCGCGCCATGGCGCCCCGACCGGGCATCCTGCTCCTCGACGAGCCCT
Source organism: Xanthobacter flavus (assembly GCF_017875275.1). NCBI lineage: Bacteria > Pseudomonadati > Pseudomonadota > Alphaproteobacteria > Hyphomicrobiales > Xanthobacteraceae > Xanthobacter > Xanthobacter flavus. The sequence goes on from NZ_JAGGML010000001.1 coordinate 4,824,355, forward strand.
TCTCCGGCCTCGACCGGCGTCTGCGCGACCAGGTGCGCGCGGACACCCTCGCGGTGCTGCGCGACGCGAAGGCGACGGTCATCATCGTCACCCACGATCCCGAGGAGGCGATGCGCCTTGCCGATCGCATCGCCCTGCTGCGCCATGGCAAGCTGGTGCAACTCGGCCCGCCGGCGGAACTCTACCGGCGCCCGGCCGACATCGGCGTGGCGCGCTTCTTCTGCGAGCTGAACGAGATCGAGGCCAATGTGGTCGCCGGCGTGGCGGATACGCCCCTCGGCCGGTTCGCGGCTCCGCAGGTGCCCGATGGTCCAGCCATCGTCGCCATCCGCCCGCAGGGCCTGGCGCTGTCCGCGGCCGGGCAGGGCGTGCCGGGGCGGCTGCTGGAGCGTCGCTTTCTGGGCGAGCTTGATCTCGTGGAAGTGATCGTGGACGCGCTGGAGCGGCCATTGGTGCTGCGCCTGCGGGACGCGGGAAACGTGAAAAAAGGCGACGAGGTCGGGCTTCTGGTCGATCCCGGTGAAGTCCTTGTTTTCGCCGCGGGCGGAGCCTAGTGTCGCCGTCCGAAATGCTTCACGGCTTGCCGTTGGGGCGCAAAATATATCCTTGGAGGGTGGTTAGATGGGTTCGTTGAGCATCTGGCACTGGATCGTGGTGCTGGCCGTGGTGCTCCTCCTGTTCGGTCGCGGCAAGATCTCCGATCTGATGGGCGACGTGGCGAAGGGCATCAAGTCCTTCAAGAAGGGCATGGCGGACGACGACGAGCCGGCGAAGGCTCCCCCGGCCGCCCCCGAGGTGCCGCGCCCGCTTCCGCACCAGACGTCGAGCGCCCCCGAAGCCGAGAAGAAGCCCGTCTGACGGACCTCTGCCCCTGAACACTTGAAGAGGGCGGCGGCACCCCCGCCGGACAGACGGCCTCATGTTCGATATCGGCTGGTCCGAGCTGATGCTGATCGGCATTGTCGCGCTGATCGTCATCGGTCCCAAGGAGCTGCCCACGGTGCTGCGCACCGTGGGACGCACCGTCACGAAGCTGCGCCGCATGGCCGGCGAGTTTCAGGGACAGTTCCAGGAAGCCCTGCGCGAGGCGGACATCGCCGACATGCGCAAGGAAATCAGCGACATCACGGAAACAACGCGCTCCACTCTCGCGACCTCCGACATGTTCGACCCGCTGCGCTCCATCCGCGAGGAGATTCGCTCCACCGTGGAAGGCGCGAACCCGACGCCGCCGGCCCCTGCCACCCCGGCGGCGCTGCCCGATCTGCCCCCGCCCGTGGAATTGCCCGACCCCATGGCCGCCATCCGCGCCGAAATCCGCAATTCGGTGGAGGCTGCTGTGCCCCCCGCGCCGGTTGCGCCGACTGCCGTTGCCGTTGAGCCGGCTCCCGAGAGCCTTCCCGCCGCAGGCGAGGCCAAGCCCGCCGCAGGCGAAGCCAAGCCCGCTGCGGGCGAAGCGAAGAGCGCGTGATGAGCGACCAGGACGAGATCGACGCCTCCAAGGCCCCGCTCATCGAGCACCTGGTCGAGCTGCGCTCGCGGCTCATCAAGTCGCTGGTGGCGTTCCTCGTGGCCTTCATCGCCTGCTTCATGCTGGCGAAGCAGATCTATAACATCCTGCTGTGGCCCTACGAGTTCGCCTCCGGCTTCGGCAACGGGGTGAAGCTCATCTACACGGCGCCGCAGGAATTCCTGTTCACCCAGATCAAGCTCGGCATGTTCGGCGCCGCCTTCATCTCCTTCCCGGTGGTGGCGACGCAGGTCTACATGTTCGTGGCGCCGGGGCTCTACAAGCACGAGAAGAACGCGTTCCGGCCCTATCTCATCGCCACACCCATCTGCTTCCTCATCGGCGCGGCCTTCGTCTATTTCGTCGCCATGCCGCTCGCCATGACCTACTTCCTCGGCATGCAGCAGGCGGGCGGCGACGGGCAGGCGGAAATCTCCCTGCTGCCGCGGGTCTCGGAATACCTTTCGCTGATTACTACGCTGATTCTGGCCTTCGGCATCTGCTTCCAGCTTCCGGTCATCCTCACGCTGCTCGGGCAGATAGGTGTGGTGACGAAGGCGATGCTGGTGAAGTCCCGGCGCTACGCCATCGTCGGCGTGTTCGTGCTGGCGGCGGTGCTGACCCCGCCGGATGTCATCAGCCAGCTCTCCCTTGCTCTGCCGACGCTGCTTCTCTACGAGGTGTCCGTCTATCTGGTGGGCATCGTCGAGAAGCGGCGGCTCGTGGCGGAAGCGGCGCGCAACGCAGCCGACGCCGCAACGGCCGACTGACGCGGACGGCGGGGCCTTCCCGGATTATTGGATTCTTGGGCGCGCGGGTTCTCCTGTGAACCGCCGTCATGCCCCGGCTTGTCCGGGGCATCCACCGCGCCGCCGGGCGCCGGTCTACGCGGAAGCGTGGATCCCCCGGACAAGCCGGGGGATGACGGTGGTGAGGGCGCGAAGTGCTGCCTTAATGGCCCGAGGGCCACGGCGGAGCTTGCCATGCACGACATCAAATGGATCCGCGAGGAACCGGCCGGCCTCATCGACGCGCTAGCCCGCCGCGGCAATCACTCTGACGAGGCCAAGGCGGCGGCGGAAGCCCTCGTCGCCAAGCTCCTCGACCTCGACACCCGTCGCCGCGAGACTCTGACCAAGCTCGAAACCCTGCTCGCCCGCCGCAACGCCGCCTCCAAGGAGATCGGCGCCGCCAAGGCGAAGAAGGACGAGGCCACAGCTTCGGCCCTCATGGCCGAGGTGGCCAAGCTGAAGGAAGACGTGCCGGCGCTGGAGCAAGAGGCCAAGCGCATCGAGGCCGAGCTGAACGGCGAACTCGCCGCCATCCCCAACGCCCCCCTCGCCGAGGTGCCGGAGGGCGCCGACGAGCACGACAACATTGAAAAGAGCCGCTTCGGCGCGCCCCGCACCTACAGCTTCACCCCGAAGCAGCATTTCGAGGTGGGCGAAGCCCTCGGCCAGATGGATTTCGAAACCGCCGCCAAGCTCTCCGGCGCGCGCTTCGTGGTGAACAAGGGCCCGCTGGCGCGGCTGGAGCGGGCGCTGGGGCAGTTCTTCCTCGATGTGCATACGGGGGAGCACGGGTACATGGAGGTCAATCCGCCGCTGCTGGTGCGGGATGACGCCATGTTTGGGACGGCGCAGCTGCCGAAGTTTCGGGAAGATCAGTTCCAGACAAAAAAAGGGGCCACGATCAATGACGTGAGCCTCGTTATGCAGAACGCAATAAAGCAGTTCGCCGCGAACGCGACGTTTGAACGCTCAAGAGATGGCCGACTGGTCGATACACCGGACGTGCGCGCGGCAGCGCTTCAATTCATGCGGAACGCGGTTGACGAATGGATGGGCGGGGCGTCAGTGCTAGCAGATCGCGATCCAAACGAGCCGATCGAGCACGATATTCCTTTTTGGCTCATCCCCACCGCCGAAGTCCCCCTGACCAACCTCGTGCGCGAGTCCATCCTCTCCGAGGAAGAGCTTCCCCTGCGCCTCACCGCCTGCACCCCCTGCTTCCGGGCGGAGGCCGGTGCGGCGGGGCGAGATACGCGGGGGATGATCCGCCAGCATCAGTTCACCAAGGTGGAGCTGGTTTCCATCACCACGCCGGAGAAGTCGGTCGAGGAGCATGAGCGCATGCTCGCCTGCGCCGAGGCGGTGCTGAAGAAGCTGGACCTCGCCTATCGGGTGGTCACGCTCTGCACCGGCGACATGGGCTTCGCCTCGCAGAAGACCTACGACATCGAGGTCTGGCTGCCGGGGCAGAACGCCTATCGCGAAATCTCCTCCTGCTCGGTGTGCGGCGATTTCCAGGCGCGGCGCATGAATGCCCGCTACCGTCCGGCGGAAGGGAAAGGCCCGCGCTACGTCCACACGCTCAACGGCTCGGGTGTGGCGGTCGGCCGCGCCCTCGTCGCGGTGCTGGAGACGTACCAGCAGGAGAACGGCTCCGTGGCCGTGCCGGACGCGCTGCTGCCCTATATGGGCGGGCTGAAGTTGATCGAGAAGCTGAAGTAGGGACGCAAGGGCCGTCCCGGTCGCCTCCGTCCTGTGATGTTGTCATGCCCCGGCTCGTCCGGGGCATCCACCCCGCCGCCGGAGCGATCTCGGCGGACCGGCGCCCAGCCCAACCGTGGATCCCCCGGACGAGCCGGGGGATGACGGCCGGGAGGCGACGGAAGCAGTTACTGCCGGCCGTGGGCCGGACAAAGGGACATCCGATGCGCATTCTGGTCACCAATGACGACGGCATCCACGCGCCGGGCCTCGACAGCTGCGCGGCCATCGCGCGCACCTTCACCGACGACGTGTGGGTGGTGGCGCCGGAGTTCGACCAGTCGGGCGTCGCCCATTCGCTGTCCCTCTCCGACCCGCTGCGGCTGCGGCAGGTGGAGGAGAAGCGCTATGCGGTGAAGGGCACGCCCACGGACTGCGTCATCATGGCCGTGCGCCATCTGCTCATCGACAATCCGCCCGACCTCGTGCTCTCCGGCGTCAACCGCGGGCAGAACATCGCCGAGGACGTGAGCTATTCCGGCACCGTCGCCGGCGCCATCGAGGGGACGATCCTCGGCATTCCCTCCATCGCGCTGTCGCAGGCGTTTGGCATGCGCACGCGGGAAAATCCGAACTTCGTGACCGCCGAGACCCACGCGCCGAAGATCATCCGGATGCTGCTGGACGAGGGCATTCCCCCCGGCATCGTGATGAACGTGAACTTCCCGGACCGCCTCCCGGAAGAAATTACCGGCATCGCCGCCACCGCCCAGGGCGAGCGCGACCAGCGCCTCATGCGCATCGACGAGCGCCGCGACGGCCGCAACAACCCCTATTACTGGATCGCCTTCGAGCGCCGAATCTACGAAACCTCCCCCGGCACGGACCTGCGCGCGCTGGACGAGGGCCGCATCTCCGTCACGCCCCTGCGCCTCGACCAGACCGACGAGCCCTGGATGACTCGCCTCGCCCTGCTGTTCGACGGGAAGTAACTTGCGCGTCTTGGTCGGTATCGCGCCGATCGGCTCCCTCTCCCCTTGCGGGAGGGGGTTGGGGTGAGGGGTGTATTTCCCTTTGACCCGCCGCCGGGCGAGCGGCACCAACCCCGTCACCCCCGGCCCCTCTCCCGCGGGGGGGGGGGGAGAGGGGAGGGCGCTTCCCGCCAATAGCGGCGCAGTCCCGAGTCTTGCGCTGGCCCCCGGCTCGGCGCTCCACCTTCGGTGTCGCCTGTCCGGGGGACGATATCGGCGTCCTGCGGGTCCCTCTTTTCAACAGCTGCGTGAACGAACCGGCCCCGCGTTTGCATTCGTCGGGCCGGCCGCTATAGTCCCGCCGCTTCGCCGGACCCCGGCGGTATGCGGATTCCCTTCACAGACGAACGAGGATCGAGATGTTCATCACGCCCGCTTTCGCCCAAGGCGCCACGGGAGCCGGCGGCGGGGCCGACATGCTCATTCAGCTCGCCCCGTTCCTGCTGATCTTCGTGGTCATGTATTTCCTCATCCTGCGCCCGCAGCAGAAGCGGGCCAAGGTGCATCAGGAAATGGTGAACTCCCTGCGCCGCGGCGACGTGGTGGTCACCGGCGGCGGCCTCGTCGGCAAGGTCACCAAGGTGGTGGACGAGAACGAGGTCGAGCTGCAGATCGCCGACAACGTCCGCATCCGCCAGATGCGCTCGCAGATCGCCACCGTCCGCGCCAAGGGCGAACCGGCCAAGGACGAGGCCTCGGCCGGTTGATCCGGCCGCCTCACGCTTTCTGAAAGACCGCGCGCGACATGCTGCACTTCTCCCGTTTCAAGACTGCGGCGATCCTCATCACCATCGCCATCGGCATGCTGTTCGCGCTGCCCAACGTGCTGCCGCCCAGCGCGCTCGCCCATCTGCCCTCGTGGCTGGCGTCGAGCCGGGTGACGCTGGGCCTCGACCTGCAGGGCGGCTCCCACATCCTTCTGGAGGTGGACGGGCCGGCGCTCCGCAAGGAACGCACCGAGCAGCTCCGCGACGAGGTTCGGCGCGTCCTGCGCGACCAGAAGATCGGCTATTCCAACCTCGCGCTGCGCGATACCAGCGTGACGCTCCGCCTGCGTGATCCCAACGACACGCAGAAGGCCGTCACCGAGCTGCGCAAGCTCGCCGCGCCGGTCACCAACGCCTTGTTCGGCAATTCCTCGGGCGAGATGGACATGACCGTCTCGTCCGCCGCCGACGGCGTCGTCACCGTGCAGCTCACCGATGCCGGCCTCAACGCCAAGATGCGCTCGGCGGTGGACCAGTCCATCGAGATCATCCGCCGCCGTATCGACCAGCTCGGCACGGTGGAGCCCAACATCCAGCGTCAGGGCCTCGATCGCATTCTGGTGCAGGTGCCGGGCCTTCAGGATCCGCAGCGGCTGAAGAACCTGCTCGGCCAGACCGCCAAGCTCTCCTTCCGCATGGTGGACCAGTCCATGTCGCCGCAGCAGGCGCTGGATGGGCGCGCGCCGCCGGAATCCGAAGTGCTCAAGGGCCAGGACGGCCAGCCCTATCTGGTGGAGAAGCAGGTGCGCGTCTCCGGCGAGGATCTGGTGGACGCCCAGCCGGGCTTCGACCAGAACTCGCGTGAGCCCATTGTCTCCTTCCGCTTCAACAACAACGGCGCCAAGCGCTTCGCCACGGTTTCGCAGGAGGCGGTGGGCCGGCCCTTCGCCATCGTGCTCGACAACCAGGTGATCTCCGCTCCGGTGATCCGCGAGCCGATCCTCGGCGGCTCGGGCCAGATCTCCGGCGCGTTCACCGTCCAGCAGGCCAACGACCTCGCCATCCTGCTGCGCGCCGGCGCCCTGCCGGCCCCGCTGAAGGTGGTGGAGGAGCGCACGGTCGGTCCGAGCCTCGGCGCGGATTCGATCCAGGCGGGCAAGACCGCGGCCTATGTGGCTGGTGGCCTCGTCACCGTGTTCATGGTCGCCGTGTACGGCCTGTTCGGCCTGTTCGCGCTCATCGCGCTGGCCGTGCACATCATCCTGATGTTCTCGCTCCAGTCCGTGCTCGGCGCGACGCTGACGCTGCCCGGCATCGCCGGCGTGGTGCTTACCATCGGCATGGCGGTGGATTCCAACGTCGTCATCTTCGAGCGCATGCGCGACGAGGCGCGGGAGGGCCGGTCCGCCATCTCGGCCATCGACAAGGGCTTCGTGAACGCGCTGGGCACGATCCTCGACGCCAACATCACCTCGCTCGCCACGGCGGTCATCCTGTTCCTCATGGGCGGGTCGGGTCCGGTGCGCGGCTTCGCCGTCACCTACATCCTCGGCCTTCTGACCACCATGTTCACCGCCTATACCCTGACGCGGCTCATGATCGCCTATTGGGTGAAGTGGCGGCGGCCGGCGAAGCTGCCCATCTGAAGGTGCGCCGCACATGCCTTTGATCGACTACATCCCGGCGCAGACCAACATCCACTTCATGCGCCTGCGGCACTGGACGTTCCCGCTCTCCGCGGCGCTGTCCATCGTGGCCTGCCTGCTGTTCGCTATCCACGGCTTCAACCTCGGCATCGACTTCCGGGGCGGCACGCTCATCGAGGCCCAGACCAGCCAGCAGCAGGCCGACATCGGCGCGCTGCGCGAGCACCTGACCGATCTCGACGTGGGAGACGTGCAGATCCAGGAGTTCGGCTCGCCGCGCGACGTGCTGATCCGCATCGGCGCCTTCGGCACCACCGATGAGGCCCAGCAGGCCATTCTCGCCAAGGTGAACGGCGTGCTCGGCTCCGATTACACGGTCCGCCGCGTGGAGACGGTCGGCCCGAGCGTGTCCGGCGAACTGGTGCGCCAGTCGATTCTCGCGCTGGTGCTCGGTGCTGTGGCGGTGCTCGCCTATCTGTGGTTCCGCTTCGAGTGGCAGTTCGCCGTCGGCGCCATCGTGACGACGCTGCACGACATCTTCGTCACGCTGATGATCTATTCGGCGTTCGGCATCGACTTCGACCTGACGTCCATTGCCGCCATCCTCACCATCATGGGCTATTCGCTCAACGACACGGTGGTGGTGTACGACCGTATCCGCGAGATGCTGCGCCGCTACAAGAAGCTGCCACTGCCGGAGCTGCTCGACATCGCGGTCAACGCCACCTTCTCGCGCACGATCATCGTCTCCACCACCACGTTCTTCGCCACTCTCGCCCTCTATTTCTTCGGCGGCGAGGTGCTGCGCGGCTTCTCGCTGGCGATGACGGTGGGCGTGGTGATCGGCACCTATTCCACCATCTTCGTCGCGGCCCCCATCCTCATCCATCTCGGCCTGCGCGCCTCCACGGTGAGCCTTCCCGCCAAGGAAGCCGATCCCGAGGTGAAGGAGCTGGACGACCTGGTGAAGATGGAGGCGAAGGACGCCGCGGCCAGCGTTCCGCCTGAGGCAACGCCCGCAACCGGCGTTTCTTCCGCCAAGGGCAAGAATGGCAAGCCGGGCGGCAAGGCCGGCCCCGCCCGTCCGGCCAAGGCCTGAGGCGCGGGTGGTGGCCGCCCCGGACGGCGCGCCCTTCCTGCCGCGACAGGTCGCCATAGACGGCTATGGCGACACTTTCTTCCACTTCGCCAGCATGTCCCACGCCGGCTCCATCCTGGCGCTGCCTTCGGGAATCCGGGGCTGGGCACCGATGCGCATGGCGGAGATCGATGCCGCCGCGCTCGCCCCCGTGGTCGCGGATGCGGGGGCCGTCGAACTGCTGCTCATCGGCACGGGCAAGGACCCCGCGCACCTGAAGGAGCCGCTGAAGCAGGTTCTGCGCGAGGCCGGCATCCGCTTCGAGCTGATGCCCACGCCCTCGGCCGCCGCCACCTACAACGTGCTCCTTGCCGAAGGCCGGCGGGTGGGCGCGGCGCTGATCGCGGTCTGAGCCATGAGCGAGACGGACGGGAAAGCGCTGGACGAAGCCTATGCCTATTGCGCCGCGCAGGTGCAGGCCCAGGACCGCGACCGTTTCCTCGCCGCCCTGTTCGCTCCGCAGGACAAGCGCAAGCACCTTCTCGCCCTTTTTGCCTACAATCTCGATGTCGCCCGCGTGCGCGAGGTGGTGCGCGAGCCCCTGCCGGGTGAAGTGCGGCTTGCCTGGTGGCGGGAGGTGATCGAGGGGGAGGGCAGGGGCGATGTCTCCGGCCACCCCATCGCCGCAGCCTTGCTCGACACCATCACGCGCTTTCGCCTGCCGCGCCCGAGCCTGATCGCGATGGCGGATGCGCGAATCTTCGACCTTTACGACGATCCCATGCCTACGGTCGGCGACCTTGAGGGCTATGCGGGCGAGACCGCCTCGGCGCTGCTCCAGCTCTCCGCGCTGATCCTGCTGCCGGACGTGGGCCGGTCCGGCGATCTGGCGGGGCATGGCGGCGTCGCGATTGCAATGACGGGGCTGATGCGCGCCTTCCCCATCCATGCCGCGCGCGGGCAGTGCTACATCCCGCTCGATCTCCTGGCCCGCCATAGCGTCGGACGGGAAGAGGCGGTGTCGGGCACGGTCACGCCCGGCCTTTTGGCGGCGCTGGCGGAATTGCGGGAGACGGCGGCCCGCCATCTCTGGGAAGCCCGCGAGGCGGCCGGGCAGACCTATGCCGCCACCTCCATCGCCGCGCCCTTCCTGCCGCTGGCGCTGGTTGCGGGTGATCTCAAGGCCCTCGCCAAGGTCCGCGACCCGTTCCGCCAGCCCGCCGGCCTCTCGCCGTTCCGCCGGCAGTTTGCTCTGTGGTGGGCGGCCCAGCAGGCGGTGCGCGGACGGATCTGGTTCTGAGAGGCCGTCTCATCCCCTAACGGTGTCATGCCCCGGCCGCGCCGGGCGATGACGGCTCATGAGGAAAGGTCGGGCAGCGCCCGCCCTCAGCCTTCCCACACCGGCAGATCGCCGCGCGCCCAGCCTTCCTTGGTCTGCGCCACATAGTCCGCATACCGCCCGGCGGCGATGGCGGCGCGGGCGCCGGCCATGAGCTGCTGGTAATAATGGATGTTGGCCCACGAGATCAGCATGGCCCCCAGCATCTCCTCGCACCGTACGAGGTGGTGGAGATAGGCGCGGGAATAGTCGCGCAGGGCCGGGCAGTCGCTCTCCTCGTCGAGCGGGCGGGGGTCTTCCGCGTGGCGGGCGTTCTTGAGGTTGATCCGGCCGAAGCGGGTGAAGGCCAAAGCGTGCCGGCCGGAGCGGGTGGGCATCACGCAATCGAACATGTCGATGCCGCGCGCGACGCTCTCCAGCAGGTCGTCCGGCGTGCCGACGCCCATGAGATAGCGAGGCTTGTTCGTGGGGAGGTGCGGCGCCACCGTCTCGATCATGGCGAGCATCACCTCCTGCGGCTCGCCCACCGCGAGGCCGCCGATGGAATAGCCGGGGAAATCCATGTCAGCCAGCGCACGCGCCGATTCGACCCGCAGCGCCGGCACCGCGCCGCCCTGCACGATACCGAAGATGGCCCGCCCCTTGGGCTGCGTCTCGAACGCGCGCTTGGAGCGCTCTGCCCAGCGCAGCGAAAGCCGCATGGCGCGCTCCGCTTCCTCGTCGGTGCAGGGCAGGCGGACGCACTCGTCGAGCTGCATCTGGATGTCGGCACCGAGCAGGCCCTGGATCTCCACCGAGCGCTCCGGGCTCATCTCGTGATAGGCCCCGTCCACATGGGAGCGGAAGGTGACGCCCTGCTCGCTCATCTTGCGCAGGCTCGACAGGCTCATCACCTGGAAGCCGCCGGAATCGGTGAGGATCGGCCCGTCCCAGCGCATGAATGTGTGCAGGCCGCCGAGCTTCGCCACCCGTTCGGCACCGGGGCGCAGCATGAGGTGGTAGGTGTTGCCGAGCACGATGTCCGCGCCCGCCGCCCGCACCTGGTCGAAATAGAGCCCCTTCACCGTCGCGACGGTGCCCACCGGCATGAAGGCCGGCGTACGGATGCGCCCGCGCGGCGTCGAGACATAGCCGGTGCGGGCGGCGCCGTCGGTGGCGGAGAGGGTGAAGGAGAAGGTGTCGGCAGGCGTGTCGGGCGTCATGCGCCGCCTTGTGGCAGAAGCAGGCACGCATCGCCATAGGAATAGAAGCGGTAGTTTTCCGCGATCGCATGGGCATAGGCGCGCTTCTGCGCCTCATGGCCGATGAAGGCCGCCACCAGCATCACCAGCGTCGAGCGCGGGAGGTGGAAGTTGGTGAGCATTGCATCCACCGCGCGGAAGCGGTAGCCCGGGGTGATGAAGATGTCCGTCTCCCCCACGAAGGGGCGGATGGTGCCGTCTTCCCCCGCCGCGCTCTCGATGAGGCGGGTGGAGGTGGAGCCGATGGTGAGGATGCGCCCGCCCTTGGCCTTCACGGCATTAAGAGCATCCGCCGTCTCGCGCGACACCTCGCCCCATTCGGCGTGCATCGTGTGGCCCGACGTGTCCTCCGCCTTCACCGGCAGGAAGGTGCCGGGGCCCACATGCAGCGTCACCTTGTGCAAGGTCGCCCCGGCGGCGGCCATGCGGGCGAGGAGGTCGGGCGTGAAATGGAGGCTCGCGGTCGGCGCCGCCACGGAGCCGGCGACGCGGGCGAACAGGGTCTGGTAGTCGTCCTTGTCCCGCGCGTCCTCGTGACGGCGGGCGGCGATGTAGGGCGGGATGGGCATGTGCCCCACCGCCGCCACCGCCTCGTCCAGCACATCGCCGGCGAGATCGAAGGCGAGGACGATGGAGCCGTCCTCTTCCTTGCCCGCCACGGTCGCGTCGAGCGTGCCGAGCAGGCAGGCGCCGCCCTCGCCGCCGAAGCGGATTCGGTCGCCGACGCGCAGGCGCTTGCCTGGCTTGGCGAAGGCGCGCCAGCGGTCGGGCGCGAGGCGCTTGATGAGGGTTGCCTCCACCGCCACGTCCGAGCCGCCTTCGCGCGAGCGCACGCCTTCCAGTGCGGCGGGGATGACGCGGGTGTCGTTCACCACCACCGCATCGCCGGGGCGCAGGAAATCCGGCAGGTCGCGGACGCTGCGGTCCTCCAGCTCTCGCGCGGCGCCGGGGCGGACGACGAGCATCCGCGCCGTGTCGCGCGGCTCGGCGGGGCGCAGGGCGATCCGGGCCTCGGGGAGGTGGAAATCGAAGGCGTCAACACGCATGGGATGGGCAGGGGTTTCAGAAGATGGCGATGGCGCCCTGGTAGATGGCCCAACTCATCAGCGCTGTCACCATCAGGCCGAGGATCGTCGCGCCGAAGCCGGCGACAATGACGAGGCCGTCCCGCTCCACGAGGCCGAGGCCGAAGATGCAGATGGCAAATCCCGGCGGCAGATTGCCGAGGAAAGGGATGGGCAGGATCAGGATGAAGCCGAGCACCACCACCGTCGCCCCCACCAGCCGCCGCGCGGTCGGGCCGGCGAATTGCTCGAAGCGGGGACGCGAGATGCGCTCGAACCGTTCGATCCACGGTCGCGAGCGGGTGACGATTGATTCCAGCATGGCGCGGGAAAAGGTACGGCGGGCAATCCCCTCCGGCAGCCACAATTCCTGCCGGCCCAGCATCATCTGCAGGCCGATCAGTCCAAGGATGATGCCGCACACCACCGGGATGCCCGGCGGCATGGGGATGCAGTTGGGGATGCCGAAAATCAGGAAAAGGATGCCGAAGGCCCTGTTTCGCAGCGCGTTGACCAGATCGCCGATGGCGACGTGATCCTGTTCCTGCGCGGCAAGCACAGCTGCCAGGAGCTCGGAGGTGCGGGGAGTGCGATGGTCCAAGGCGCCCTCATGGATTGGACGCTTCAGCTATAACCGGAAAACGGCGGTGGCAGGGCACGGCCCTCGAAAACTGCCGTAGCGTTAGCGTGGCCGGCCCGGATGGAGCCGACATGCACGCCCCACCCCCGCGGGGACGTGCATGTGCTGTCCGCCCATGGGGACCATAAAAGACGACAGACCGATAGGCAAAGCCCCTGCCGGGCCTCCGACCTCTCAGTTCAGCAGGAACATGCCGTCAACGGACCTCAGCTCCGCCGGCTAGATGAGGCCGGAATGGGCGACCCGGACCGAATGCAGCCGCCCCTCGATTTCGCGCTGCCAGAACTCCAGAAACTTGTTCAGCTCCGGAAAGCGCGGGCAGAGATCGTACTCCTGCCAGAGGAAGGTCTGGAGCAAGTTGGGATGGTCGGGCAGGCGGTAGAGGATCTCGGCCGTGGCGAGGCCGTAGCCTTCCATCTGCAGGACGAAGTCACGCGACACCTTGGAAACCATGGGTCACACCTCCAATCCGCGGCCCCGCTGCCATCGAAAAGGGAAGGGGCGGGACCGGAAACCTCATTGTCGGCTACAGACTTTGCCAACGCCAAGGCTAAAGAATGGTTTCCGTCTGCAAAAACAATGATCTAGCAGCCTTCGGCCGGGACTGCTGACAACCGTCGCGCGGATGGCGGGCGTGACGGAGCGGCGGACCTGGAGGCGGCGCACTCCCTGAAAGCCCGCAGAATATCGACTGCTGGCACTCAGTTCCCGAGAGTGCCAAATTTTTTGCGCGGACCCCTTGCGGCTCGGATTTGCCGCCCTTAGATCGCGGTCGGGCCGGGTGGAGGGGTTCCCGGCGCCTTCAAAACAGGCAACCCCGATGGACAACATCGAACCGGAGGTTTCCCAATGGGTTTCCGTCCCCTGCACGACCGCGTGGTCGTCAAGCGCATCGAGGCCGAGCAGAAGTCGGCCGGCGGCATCATCATTCCCGACACCGCCAAGGAGAAGCCGCAGCAGGGCGAAGTCGTCGCGGTCGGTCCCGGCGCCCGGAACGAGAAGGGCGAGCTGGTGGCGCTCGACGTGAAGGCTGGCGACATCGTGCTGTTCGGCAAGTGGTCCGGCACCGAAGTGAAGATCGACGGCCAGGATCTCCTCATCATGAAGGAGAGCGACATCCTCGGCGTCATCGAGAACGCGGCCGGCGCCCAAAAGGCGGCCTGATCTCAGGCAGCCTGAATTTTCGGTCGCAGGATCGAGGCAGCCCGAGGCGCCCGGTCCCGCGGCATTCGCCATCCCATTCAATCGTCCCAATCTGAAGGAGCACGCCCCATGGCTGCCAAGGACGTAAAATTCTCCGTAGACGCGCGTGACAAGGTTCTGCGCGGCGTCGACATCCTCGCCAATGCCGTCAAGGTCACCCTCGGTCCCAAGGGCCGCAACGTGGTGATCGAGAAGAGCTTCGGCGCCCCCCGCATCACCAAGGACGGTGTGTCGGTGGCCAAGGAGATCGAGCTCGAGGACAAGTTCGAGAACCTCGGCGCGCAGCTCGTGCGTGAGGTCGCCTCCAAGACCAACGATCTCGCCGGCGACGGCACCACCACCGCGACCGTGCTGGCCCAGGCCATCGTGAAGGAAGGCGCCAAGGCGGTTGCCGCCGGCATGAATCCGATGGACCTGAGCGCGGCGTCGATCTCGCCGTCGAGGCCATCGTCAAGGATCTCGCCGCCAACTCGCGCAAGGTGACCTCCAACGACGAGATCGCCCAGGTCGGCACCATCTCCGCCAACGGCGACGCCGAGGTCGGCAAGTTCCTCGCCGAGGCGATGAAGAAGGTCGGCAACGAGGGTGTCATCACCGTCGAGGAAGCCAAGACCGCCGAGACCGAGCTGGATGTCGTGGAAGGCATGCAGTTCGACCGCGGCTATCTCTCTCCGTACTTCATTACCAATGCGGAGAAGATGCGCGTTGAGTTCGAGGAGCCCTACATCCTCATCAACGAGAAGAAGCTCGCCGGCCTGCAGGAGCTGCTGCCCGTGCTCGAGGCGGTGGTGCAGTCGGCCCGTCCGCTGCTCATCATCGCCGAGGACGTGGAAGGCGAGGCTCTCGCCACCCTCGTGGTGAACAAGCTGCGCGGCGGCCTCAAGGTCGCGGCCGTGAAGGCCCCCGGCTTCGGTGATCGCCGCAAGGCCATGCTGCAGGACATCGCGATCCTGACCGGCGGCACCGTGATCTCCGAGGAAGTCGGCATCAAGCTCGACAGCGTCAACCTCTCCATGCTCGGCCGCGCCAAGAAGGTGGTGATCGAGAAGGAGAACACCACGATCGTCGACGGCGCCGGCGAGAAGGCCGACATCGAGGCCCGCATCGCCCAGATCCGCGCGCAGATCGAGACCACCACCTCCGACTATGACCGCGAGAAGGCCCAGGAGCGCCTCGCCAAGCTCGCCGGCGGCGTCGCCGTGGTGCGCGTTGGCGGCTCGACCGAGGTCGAGGTCAAGGAGAAGAAGGATCGCGTTGACGACGCCCTGCACGCCACCCGCGCCGCGGTGGAAGAAGGCATCGTCCCCGGCGGTGGCGTCGCCCTGCTGCGTTCCATCAAGGCCCTTGAAAACCTGACGGTCGATAACGCCGATCAGAAGACCGGTATCGAGATCGTCCGCCGCGCCATCCAGGCTCCGGCGCGCCAGATCGTGCAGAACGCCGGCGATGATGGCTCCGTCGTGGTGGGCAAGATCCTCGAGTCCAACGACTACACCTTCGGCTACAACGCCCAGACCGGCGAATATGTGGACATGGTGAAGGCGGGCATCATCGACCCCACCAAGGTCGTGCGCACCGCTCTGCAGGACGCCGCTTCCATCGCCGGCCTGCTCATCACCACCGAGGCGCTCATCGCCGAGCTGCCCAAGAAGTCCGGCCCCGCGGCCCCGGCCATGCCGGGCGGCGGCATGGACTTCTGAGGTAGAGCGTACCCCTGACGCCGCCCGGCCTCTTCGCGAGGGTCGCAAACCGGCAGGCCGGTTTGCTCGGGAGGCGGCAAGGATTTCTGAGAAATATGAAAACGGCCGGGCCATCGCCCGGCCGTTTTTGTTTCTACCCGCTCAGGTTTCTTGGCCCGCTCGGGTTTCCTGGCCTTCTCAGAAGGTGTAGCGCACGCCCGCGTAGACGGCGCGGCCGGAGCCGGGCTCGAACAAGGCGGAGTTCTGCGCGGCGACCGCAGTGACGCTCACGGTGGCGATATAGGCCGTGTCGAACAGGTTGCGCGCATCGATGTAGGCGGAGAACGGTCCGCCATTGTCATAGCCGAGCCGGAAGTTGAGCAGGGCATAGGCCGCCGTGTTCAGCGTGTTCGCATTGTCCACGTAATAAGGAACGGGCACCCACTCCACGTTCGGCCCCGCGTAGAAGCCGCTCGGATGCTTGTAGAGCAGCTCCACGCGGAAATAGTGCGGGGGGATGCCCGGCAGCTGGTTGTTGCCCCACACCGGGTCATTGTCGAAGAAGAAGTCCGAATAGGTGTAGGCGAAATTGAACCAGAGCTTGTCCGGCGCCGGGCCCTTCTCCCACAGTCCCTTCCAGAGCGTGCCGCCGAAGCCGGCTTCCACGCCCTGGTGCACCGTGTAGCCGAGGTTGACCACCGTGCAGACGCCGGACACCGTGGTGGCGTTGCATTGCAGCTCGTTCTGCACGTTCGACCGGTACAGCGAGACGTCCCAGCTGAAATCCTCCGTGCGGCCGCGGCTGCCCAGTTCGTAGGTCGTGGCCGTCTGCGCCTTGAGGTTCGAGAGGATGATGCTGGCGAAGTTGGTCAGTTCCGAGAAGGTCGGCACCTCGCCGGAATTGGAGATGTTGCCGTAGAGCTGTGCACCGCCGCCAAGATCCCAGACGAATCCGCCCTTCGGCAGGAACAGATTGTAGTCCTGGGAGCCGGTGGCGGCCTTGTAGAACCCCTCGCGGTCGCGTGTCGCCGTCAGATACTGGAAGGCGCCGACCAAAGAGAAGTCCTTGGTGAGGTAGAAATTGTCCTCGGCGTAGAAGGTGGTGGTGGTGGCGTCCTCGTCGGCGAAGAAGGTGAGGGCACCCTCGTTGCCGCCGATACTGGCGTAGCGCTGCGCATCGGTGGAGCCGATGGCGGTGGTGACGCCGGCCGTGAGGCGGTTGGCGTAGCCGCCGATGAGGCGTTCATCCACCACGCGGGCGAAGCCGCCGAAGGTCAGGTAATCATAGTTGAGGATCTGGAAGATGGGGTGGTTCAGGTCCTTGTCGGAGCCGAACAGGCCCAGTTCCAGCTTTGTGTTGTCGCTCATCACCCAGGTTGTCTTGTTGGCGAGGCGGACCGACTGGATGTTGCGCTGGTAATCGAGCTTGAGGTTGGTCGGGTTGGCCGCCTGCGGATCGGTGAGGGCCGCCGTCTTGGTGACGGCGCCGGGGATCTGCTGCTCGATGTCGTTGGCGTTGAAGAAGAAGCGGGTTTCGAACGCCTCCGTCGGGCGCCAGCCGATATTGCCCGAGGCGCGGATGGAATCGCCTGCGGAATGCTGGCGAAAGCCCTGCGCGGTCAGGGCCGAGGCGGTAACGAAGGCGTCGAAGGCGCCCTGGTAGCCGCCGGCGCTGCTCTGCAGGCGGAAGAAGTCCCAGCTTCCGGCATCCATGCGCACGGTGACGCCTGGAGCATCCCGGCCGGTGGGTGTCACGAAATTGATGGCGCCGCCCAGCGCATTGGCGCCGAGCTGGTAGCCGTTGGCGCCCTTGAAGACCTCCACATATTTGTAGGCGGTGGGGTCGATCTCCTGGAAGTCGCCGCTGCCGTCCGCCGTATTGAGCGGAATGACGCCGTCCTGGAACAGCTGGATGCCGCGCAGGTGGGCGTTGCGGGCAATGCCCGAGCCGCGGATGGAGAGGCGGGTGTCCTCTCCCCACTTGGTCTGCGCGAACACGCCGGGCACGAAATCCAGCATGTCCTTGACGGTGGTGGCGCGGGTGTCCTGCCACGCCTGTTCGGAGACGACCTCCGCGCCGCCGGGCGTGCGCTCGATGGCGGCGCGCGCCTGCGCCTCGCTGGCGACGGTGAGGGAAGAGCCGGCGCCGCCGTCCACCTGCACCTCCGGCAAAGTGGCATCCTGGGCGGCGACCGGGCTTGAGAACACGACGAAGAGTGCGGTCGAGGACAGCAGAAGCGTCGACGACAGGCGTCGACGCGGCGCGCCGCTGCGCGCACGGGAAGAATGGGGCATGACAGGTATTCCTGGCGCCGGTCAGCGGCGGCCACGGGATGAACGGGAAAGGGCGGTGCTGTGCGGGGTCAGGCGGCCGGGGGCGCGCGGGGCCGGGCCTGCTCGCCCGCGGGCAGCACGGCGCGGGGAAGCACGATGACCGCTCCGGCCTCTTGTGCCGTCAGGACCGCAAATGGCTGCGGTAATGCGGGACCAGCCGGAAGCGCCGGCGCCCCGCCGATGGCCGGACAGAGCGCGCAGTGGACCCCCGGCGCGCGATCGTGCGGCCCGGGGTCGTCCGGGTGCGCCACGCCGTCGGCCGCCCCGTCCAAGACGGAGGAAAGGCAAAGACCCTCGACCGTGCCGGTAGCCGTGCGGGTCGCCATGGCGGCCGCGCCGAGCACCGACTGCAGCAGCAGCACATAGGCGAGAAGCCAGACCGCCAGCAGCCGCGCCAGGGGTCGCAGCCGGGCGACGGAACCTGGCGCACGCACCGGTGCCCGCACGGGATCGCTCCCGGTTCGCGCGGCCGTGCGCTGTGCCCTTTGCGTCGCCATGAAGCCCCAGATGCGGTCCGGACTTGCAAGCCGGATATCCCCAAGCGGAAGGTAGCTTTTTAGCCGGGGCGTTGAGAAGACATGCGCCTGCGTCATGCCGCCGCTCACGGTCGATGACCAGGCGGGGTTAGCGTTCGGAGCCATTTGGGGCTATAAGCAGGGTAGCCAGCTAATCCCGGTTGGAGGGATCGCCAGCCTGTCCGTTTCGACTATTGGTGATGCGATGCCCTTTGGCTTGATCTCGCGCACGTCTGCCGGGCGTGCTGATTTCCATGTATCTTCGCTCGCGCCGAAGGGCGTGGTGGCGTTTTCCCTGGGCCTGTTTCTGGCCGTGAATCTGGGGTCGGGCGCCGTTTGGGCTCAGCAGGCCGCCCCGGCCGAGACGCACCAGCACGCGACGCCGGCTGCTCCGTCCACTGCTACATCTGCCCCTGCTACATCTGCACCTGCCGCAGTTGCACCGGCCGTAGATGCCGCAACCGCGCCTGCGTCCGCCAACCCGGCGTCTCCCAACCCGGCGCCTGCACCCCCCGTCGAGGCCGCGCCCGCCGCGCCTGCGCCGGAAGTCGGGGTGGACGGGCGCCTCCCGCATGACTTGACCCCGTGGGGCATGTTCATGGCCGCCGACATGGTGGTGAAGGTGGTGATGCTGGGCCTTGCCTTTGCTTCGGTTCTCACCTGGAGCGTGTGGTTCGCCAAATCCCTTGAGCTGCTGTTCGCCCGGCGCGCCGTCGCCCGCACGCTGAAGGCGCTGCGCGGTGCCGTCACCCTGTCGGATGCGGCCGCCGAGATGCCGAAGCGCAACAGCCCGGCCACCGCCACGGTCCGCGCCGCGCTGGCGGAATGGCATGCCTCTGCCGGCCTTCCGGTGGACGGCATCAAGGAGCGTGTCGCCGTCGCGCTCTCCCGTATCGAGGCCAAGGCCGGCCGGCGCATGACGGCCGGCACCGGCGTGCTCGCCACCATCGGCGCCACGGCGCCCTTCGTCGGCCTGTTCGGCACGGTGTGGGGCATCATGAACTCATTCATCGGCATCTCGAAGGCGCAGACCACGAATCTCGCGGTGGTGGCCCCCGGCATCGCCGAGGCGCTGCTCGCCACCGCGATCGGCCTCGTCGCCGCCATTCCGGCGGTGGTGATCTACAACGTGTTCGCGCGCGCCATCGCCGCCTACAAGGCCAACCTCGCGGACACCTCCGCCGAGGTGATGCGGCATCTGTCCCGCGACCTCGACCGCGCCGCGATCGAGGGCGAGGCCGAACTCCCGCGCCTGCGCGCCGCCGCGGAGTGAGCCCCGATGGCCGCCAAGCTCGACCACGGCGGGGACGACCTCGCCGAGAACCACGAGATCAATGTCACGCCGTTCATCGACGTGATGCTGGTGCTGCTCATCATCTTCATGGTGGCGGCGCCCCTCGCCACGGTGGACGTGAAGGTGGACCTGCCCGCCTCCAACGCCCAGCCGCAGCCGCGGCCGGACAAGCCGCTCTTCCTCTCGGTGAAGAAGGACCTGACGCTGGCGCTGGGGGATGACGCCGTCACCCGCACCGGCCTCGGCGCCATGCTGGACGGGCGCACCAATGCCGACCGCCAGCAGCGCGTGTTCGTCCGCGCCGACAAGACCGTGCCCTATGGCGACGTGATGGAGGTGATGAACCTTCTGCGCACCGCCGGCTATCTCAAGGTGGCCCTGGTGGGTCTGGAAGGCGGCGAAGCGGTACCCGCGGCACCCGCCGCCAGCCCTGCGGCGCCGGCTGCGGCCGCGCCAGTCCCCCCGGGAGCGCCCCAGGAAACGGGCCAGGACACGCGCCAGGAAACGCCCCGGTGAGCGCGGTTCACCATCACCACCACTGGCACGACTTCGACCGTTACCACCTGCGCAACATGATCCTGCGGCTCGCCGTCGGCGTGCTGGTGGTGGTCGGACTACATGCCGCCGCGGTCTATGTGGCGCTGAACTGGAACAAGGAGCCGACGGGCGAGCAGTCTCCGCCCGCCGCCATCATGATCGAGCTGGCGCCCATGGCGGTCAGCCAACAGTCCCAAGAAGAGGTCGCACCCGGCCCGCAGATGGTGCAGGCGCCCGAGCCGGTGCCCGACGCCCCAGACGAGCCCGAGGACGCCGAGCCACCGCCGCCGGAGCCCGAGGTTCAGCAGACGGTCGAAAAGATGCCGGAGACACCGCCCGCGCCGGCCGAGGCCGAGGTGGTGCTGCCTAAGCCCGAGCCTAAGAAGGTGGAGGAGGCGAAGCCAAAACCGAAGGAGCCGGAGAAGCCGAAAAAGGAGGCGAAGCCCACGCGCCGTCGCTCGGCGCCCGTCACCTCCGCCGCGCCGCGTTCCGACGCTCCGACAGCCCAGACGACGGCCGCGCCATCGCCGGGAGCCGCCGCCGCCCGTTCCGCCGCGCTCGCGGACTGGAAATCGCGCGCCTTCGCCCATCTCAACCGCTTCAAGCGGCCCCAGGGCTCGAACGTGGGGCGGCCGGGCATCAGCATCACGATCGCCGGGTCGGGCGCGGTGACCGGCGTGTCGCTGGCGGGTTCATCGGGCAATTCCGTGCTGGATCAGGAGGCGATGGCCATGGCCCGGCGCGCCTCGCCCTTCCCGGCGCCGCCTGACGGCAAGGGCATGACCTTCGGCGTGGCGATCAATTTCCGCAATTGATGGCGCGCTCCGGCGGTGTCAATTGCTTGCGACGTCCCAAAGCTGGAAGAAGTGGTGCACCGGCCCGTGGCCCGTGCCCACGTCGAGCCGGTCGGCGGCTGCAATGGCGCCGGTGATGTAGCTCTTTGCGCGCGCGACCGCGTCCGCCAGCGCGAGGCCGGAGGCGAGACCGGCGGTGATGGCGGAAGACAGGGTGCAGCCGGTGCCGTGGGTGTTTCTCGTGGCGTGGCGCGGCGCGGCGAAGCGCTGCGTTCCGTCCGGCGTGACGAGGAGGTCGATGCTCTCCGGCCCCTCGCCGTGCCCGCCCTTCATCAGCACTGCGCGGGCGCCGAGCGCCAGCAGGGCGGCGCCCTGGCGCTGCATCTCCTCTTCCGTCCGCGCGGCTTCGATGCCCAGCAATGCGCCGGCTTCGGGCAGGTTGGGCGTGATGAGATCAGCCGCGGGAATGAGGATGGTGCGCAGGTCATTGAGCGAATCATCGCTCAGCAGCCGTGCCCCCGAGGCCGCGACCATCACGGGATCGAGAACCACCGGCCGCGCCTTGTGCCGCTTCAAGCCCTCCGCCACCGTGCGGATGGCGCCGGGGCGGGACAGCATGCCGATCTTCACCGCCTTCACCGCGAGATCGGAGAACACGGCGTCCATCTGGGCGGCGATGAAATCGTCCGGCACGTCGTGGATGGCGCTGACGCCCCGCGTGTTCTGTGCCGTGAGCGCGGTGATGACGCTGGCGCCGTAGACGCCGAGCGCCGAGAAGGTCTTGAGGTCCGCCTGGATGCCGGCGCCGCCGCTCGAATCCGAGCCGGCGATGGTGAGGGCGATGGGAATGGGCCGGCTCATGGACGGACAAAAGCTCCGTAGAAAGAGGGGGCGAGGCGCCACCCTTGCCAGTCCCGGCGGATTTGTCCACCTTGGCGCGGCCCGCGAGGGCCTTCCGATCCCGCCGCCAGCGGAGCACGCCGTGGTTCCCTTCTTCGTTCAGATCAAGTGCCAGCTCGGGAAGTCCTACGAGGTGGCCGACGCCCTCGCCAATGCGGAGATCGCGTCCGAAATCTATTCCACGGCCGGCGAGTTCGACCTTCTGGTGAAGTTCTACGTGGAGCCGGACACCGACATCGGCCACTACGTGAACCAGAAGGTGCAGACCATTCCCGGCATCCAGGACACCCGCACCATCATCACCTTCAAGGCCTTCTGAGGCTCTCCTGCGCCGCTGGAGGGGCATGCCGCGCGCGCCGCAAGGCGCGGGCGCGAAGCGTCGTGGGAGATCGCGTTCGCACGGAAGTAGACGGTAAGCCGCGGCGGGGATTGATCGCCGGGGCGGACTGTATTACTCAAGGACAGGATGATGGTATTCAAGTATTGAATGCTTCTAAAGAGAGCCTCGGCTGGCTGCACTGGTCGGGGTGCATGCCCTGATCTGGAGCGATTCAAAATGAGCAGGTATGAACACAGGATCTCTCATCTGAATGGCGTCGAGGCGGGTGAAGGGTGGACATTCCGGCCCGCCGACGACACCTGCCGGGCGATACCGATGGTTCGCGCGCAACTCGACAGCCGCGATCTCTTCGCCGCCGGTCGTCTGGTGACCATCACCCACGGCGAGCAGACCTACCAACTGCGCCTGACCGCGCAGAACAAGCTCATTCTGACCAAGTAAGCCGGAAGGGGACGGTCGTGGCTGGGGCAGCACCGGAGGCGCGAAGGCGGCGCGTGCCGCGCGTCTTGCCGCGCGTCTTGGCTTCTCCGCCTTGGTCGCCTTGCCTTCGCCGCCTTTCGTCTCCATCAGGGGCTGGTCCGGCGTAAGGTCGCTCCCGCGTCCTCCACCGGGCCTTTTCGGCACGGGCGGTTCTGCTATTGTCCGCGCCCAATTCGAGCGGACCCAGACCGAAGCATGGCCATTTTACAGCCCGCGTCCGACAAGAGGCGGGCGTTTGATCTCGACCTGCCGCAGCGCCTCGTTGGGCTCCTCGACGCGGCATCGGAGCGCCATGGGCGCGCCGTGCTGCTGCTCGTAGCGGTCGCGCTGATCGCCTTCCTGCCGGGCTTCTTCAACCTCTCGCCCATCGACCGCGACGAGGCGCGCTTCGCCCAGGCGACGAAGCAGATGCTGGAGAGCGGCAACTACGTCGATATCCGTTTCCACATCCAGGCGCGGCACAAAAAGCCCGTCGGCATCTACTGGTTGCAGGCCGCGAGCGTGAAGGCCGGCGAGGCGGTGATCGGCCCCTCCGCCCGCGCCTCCATCTGGCTTTATCGCCTGCCGTCCCTGTTCGCCGCCATCGGCGCGGTGCTGCTCACCTATTGGACGGCGCTCGTCTTCCTGTCCCGCCGGGGCGCGCTGTTCGCGGCGCTGATGATGGCGGGATGCGTGCTGCTGGGGGTGGAGGCGCGTCTCGCGAAGACGGATGCGGTGCTGCTCTTCACCGTGATCGCGACTTTCGGTGCGCTCGCGCGGGCCTATGTGCGCCCGCCCGAGGCACGGCAGGGGGATTTGACCCTCGCGCTCATCTTCTGGACGGCCCTCGCGGCCGGTATTCTGGTGAAGGGTCCCGTCGCGCCGCTATTCGTCGGCCCCGCCATCGCAGCCCTCGCCATCGCCGATCGCTCGGGCGGATTCCTGCGCCCGCTGAAGCCTCTGCTGGGGCTGGCGTGGTGCCTGCTGCTGGTGCTGCCCTGGTTCGTCGCGATCTACATCGTCACCGACGGCGCCTTTTACCAGCACGCTGTCGGCGTGGACATGATGGGCAAGGTCGCCGAGGGGGCGGAAGGCCACTGGGGGCCGCCCGGCACCTACTTCCTCGCGGCCTGGGGCACGTTCTGGCCCTCCATCGTGGTTGCCGCGATGGCCGTGCCCTATGTCTGGCGCAATCGGCGCGAAACCGCGGTGCGCTTCCTCCTGTGCTGGCTGGTGCCGAGCTGGGTGATTTTCGAGATCGCCGTCACAAAGCTCCCGCACTATGTGCTGCCGGTCTATCCGGCGCTCGCCATCCTCTCCGCGCTCGCCATCGAGCGGGGCGGGCTGGCCCGGGCGGGGTCGCGACTCGCCGGGTTCGTGTGGTTCTGGCCGGGCTTCGCCGTAGCCGTGTCTCTGGCTTTGGGCGGCGCCTATCTTTATTTCGGCAGCGGATTTGGCCTTGCCGCGTGGCCGCTGCTGCTGCTCGGCGTCGTCCTGCTGTGGTGGGCGGCGCGATCGTTCCCGCGCGTCGGGATCGAGGGGGCGTTCCTGACCGCGCTCGCAGGAGCGCTGCTGCTGTATCTCGCGGCGTGGCAGGTGATGCTGCCGCAGATGCGGGCGCTGTGGATTTCCGAGCGCCTCGCGGCTGTGGTGCGCCAGCAGGGCTGCCCGGCCGCGCAGGTCGCCTCCTTCCCCTATCAGGAACCCAGCCTCGTGTTTCTCGTGGGGACACAGATCAATTACGGGCTGCCGAACGAAGCCGCGGCCTTGCTCAAGAAGGGCGGGTGCGCGCTGGCCTTTATCGACGAGCGTTTCACCCCGGCCTTCGAGAAGCACGCGAATGCGCTGGCCCTGAAATACCACGCCGTCGCGACCATCTCGGGCTTCACCTACAACGGCGGCCGCCCCACCTCCATTACCGTGTTCCGCTCCGACGAGGCGGGGTCTTGACCGGGGACCGGGAGGCCTTCGGTGCGGACCGCTCCGCTGAGCTGACAGCGGCGCTTCGCCGCGTCGGGGAGGCGGCGGCACTGCTGCTCCTGTCCATCGCACCGGGCCTCACCTACCTGCGCGACCGGCGCGTCGGCGTGCCGCGCCCGCGCCTCGGCCTGCTCGGGCGCTGGGAAGCGCTGGCGCTCGGCTTCCTGGCGGCGGGCGTGGTGGCGGCGCTGATGCTGCTCGTGGATCCGGCGACCATCGGCCTCAGGCTCCGGCTGCCCACCTGGCTGGTCATCTTCGCCGATCGCATCACGGACCTTGGTTTCAGCGGGGTGGTGCTGTGGCCGCTCGGTATCGGGCTCGCCTATGCGCTGATGCTCACCAACACCGGCGATGCCGTCAGCCGGCAGATCGCCGCCAGCGTGGCCGCGCGGCTCGGCTTTCTCTTTCTCGCCATCGCGCCGGTCGGGCTGCTGGTGGCCATCGTCAAGCACACGCTTGGCCGGGCGCGGCCCCATGCCGCCATGCATATCAAGGGGCCGAACCCGGAAATGACCTTCGATTTCCTCATCTGGAAATCGAGCTTCGCGTCCTTCCCCTCCGGCCATTCCACCACCACCTTTGCCGCCGCCGTGGCCTTTGCCGCGCTGTTTCCGCGTGCGCGGACGATCCTGTTGCTGGCGGCCTTTCCCGTCGCCGCGACCCGGATCGTGCTGAGCTCCCATTATCCCAGCGACGTGGTGGCCGGCGCGGTGCTTGGCACGGCGGCCGCCCTGTGGACCGTGAAGCTGTTCGCGGCCCGCCGCGTCGTCTTCGCAGTTGACGCGGCGGGCACGATCGTGCCCATGGCGGGGCCGTCAGCCAGGCGGCTCGCCCGTCTCCTCGCTCCCGTCATTCCCGCGCGCGCCGGCCTGCCTTTGCCGCCGCCGAGGGACGGGGGCACCGCCGTTCCAGCCGAAGAGGCGAGACCGTGACTTCCCTTTCCTCCGAAACCTCCGCGGCACCCCGCCTGTCGGTGGTCATCGCCGTCAAGGACGAGGCGGACAACGTGCTGCCGCTCATCGACGAGATCGATGCGGCGCTGTCGTTCGAACCGTTCGAGCTGATTTTCGTGGATGATGGCTCCACCGACGCCACCCTCGCCAACCTGCGGCTGGCCCAGCAGACACGCCCCTATATGCGCGTCCTGGTCCACGAGAGGGCCTGCGGGAAGACCGCCGGCGTGGACACCGGCGCCCGGGCGGCACGCGGCGAGCTCCTGCTGCTTCTGGACGGCGACGGGCAGAACAATCCCGCCTATTTGCCCGAGATGATCCGCGTCATCGACGAGGGCGGTCCCCGCGTCGGCATGGTGCAGGGCGAGCGTCAGGGCCGCAAGGATACCGCCTTCAAGCGTTACCAGTCGCGCCTCGCCAACAAGATTCGCCGTGGCCTGCTGAATGACGGCTCGCGCGATACCGGCTGCGGCCTCAAGGCGGTGCGTCGCGAGGTGCATTTGCGCCTGCCCGTGTTCGACGGCCTGCACCGCTTCATGGCGGCGCTGGTGCGGCGCGAGGGCTACGAGATCCGCACCGTCAAGGTGGTGGATCGCGAGCGCTGGCACGGCGTGTCGAAGTACGGCTTCTGGAACCGCCTCTGGGTCGGCATCGCCGACATGTTCGGGGTGTTCTGGCTTATCCGTCGGCGGCGGGTGCCGCGCGTGGTGGAGCGCGGCTGATGGTCTATTACCTGTCGGAGATCGGCAACTACCTCCACGAGGTGTTCATCGACCAATTCGATTGGTGGGTGGCGCTCGGCCTCGTCGCGCAGTTCATGTTCACGATGCGCTTCGTGGTGCAGTGGATCGCCAGCGAGCGCGCCCAGCGCTCGGTCATTCCCTTCGCCTTCTGGACCTTCTCGCTCGGCGGTGGCTCGCTGCTGCTGGTCTATGCCATCTACCGCAAGGATCCGGTGTTCATCGCCGGACAGGCGCTCTCCACCTTCATCTACATCCGCAACCTTCAGTTCGCTTTGCGTGAACGGCGCGCCAACCGCGCCGTGACCTGAGCGGGGGCGTTGGTTGCTGGGAGTCGTCCTCCGGCGGAACCGGAGGACGACGTTCTTCGGCGCCTCAATGCAGGATCTGGCTGAGGAACAGCTTGGTCCGCTCGTGCTGCGGGTTGGAGAAGAAGGCGTTGGGCTCGTTCATCTCCACGATCTGCCCCGCATCCATGAAGATCACCCGGTTCGCCACCTGACGCGCGAAGCCCATTTCATGGGTCACGCACAGCATGGTCATGCCGTCCTGGGCGAGCGAGACCATGGTGTCGAGCACCTCCTTCACCATCTCGGGATCGAGGGCCGAGGTGGGCTCGTCGAACAGCATGATGCGCGGCCGCATGCAGAGCGCGCGGGCGATGGCGACGCGCTGCTGCTGGCCGCCGGAGAGCTGGCCGGGATATTTGTGGGCCTGGTGCGGGATTTTCACCTTCTCGAGGAAGTGCATGGCCAGTTCCTCGGCCTCCTTCTTCGGCATCTTGCGCACCCACATGGGGGCAAGCGTGCAGTTCTCGAGGATGGTGAGGTGCGGGAACAGGTTGAAGTGCTGGAAGCACATGCCCACCTCGCGGCGCACCTCGTCGATGCGCTTGAGGTCGTCGGTCAGCTCGATGCCATCCACCACGATGCGGCCCTTCTGGTGCTCCTCCAGACGGTTGATGCAGCGGATGAGGGTGGACTTGCCGGAGCCGGACGGCCCGCAGATGACGAGGCGCTCGCCCCGCTCCACGGTCAGGTTCACGTCACGCAGGACGTGGAAGTCGCCGTACCATTTGTTCACGCCGGTCATCTCGACGGCGATCTTGGGGGCGGTCGCCTCGTCGGCGGCGATGATGGGATCTGCGCTCACGTGTGTTGCCCCTCTCAGTGCCGGTGAGCCCGGTCGAGGCGCTTCTCCAGCGCCATCGAATACCGGGACATGCCGAAGCAGAAGACGAAGTAGATGATGCCGGCGAAGCCGAAGCCGGTGAACAGGGTGGTGGGCGAGGCCCAGTTGGGATCGGTGAAGGCCGCGCGCATGGAACCGAGCAGGTCGAAGATCGAGACGATCAGCACCAGCGTCGTATCCTTGAACAGGCCGATGAAGTTGTTGACGATGCCCGGGATCACCAGCTTGAGCGCCTGCGGCAGCACGACGAGGCGCATCATGAGCCCCGAGCGCAGTCCCACAGCCATGGCGCCCTCATACTGGCCCTTGGGGATCGCCTGCAGGCCGCCGCGCACCACCTCTGCCATATAGGCCGAGGCGAACAAGGCGACGCCCACCAGCGCCCGCAGCAGCCCGTCGATGGTGAAGCGGCCGGGCAGGAACAGGGGCAGCATGTAGGTGGCGAAGAACAGCACCGTGATGAGCGGCACGCCGCGCCAGAACTCGATGAAGATGATGCACAGCCACTTCACCAGTGGCAGGCGCGAGCGCCGGCCCAGCGCCAGCAGGATGCCGAACGGGAGGGAAACGGTGATGCCGGTGACGGCGATCACCAGCGTCACCAGAAGTCCGCCCCACAGGCGCGTCTCGACCTGGGGCAGCCCCACGTCGATGTCCACCGCCAGCAGCACCACCGCCAGCACGCCGAGGATGCTCAGCGTGGTCTTCGCCGACGAGCGCCCACCCTCCGGCCCCGCGAGGACGCGGGAGATTCCGTAGGCGATGGCGGTCAGGAGCACGGTGGAAAGGGCATAGTCGATCCAGAAGCCGGTCCTCAGCCCCTGCGGGCCACCGAGGGCGGAAAAGTTGACGCCGAGCCAGCCGAGCACGAAGCGCTGGAGATCGAGGTTGCCGCCGGTGAGCAGCACGAAGGCGACCACCGGATAGGCGCCGAAGAAGAGGATCGCGTTGAGCCGCTTGTACGGCACGCTCTGGATCAGCAGCGGCAGCAGCAGAAGGGCGCCGAGCCAGTAGACCACATTCACCCGCCAGCGCTCGCTGGCCGGATAGAAGCCGTAGATGAGCTGGTCGAGCTTGGCCCAGATGAAGGGCCAGCAGGCGCCCACCGGACGGCCGAGCTTCTCGGCGAGGCAGGCGTCGCGGTTGGTGCCGGTCCACACCGCATCGATCAGGAAGAATTTGATCAGCGGCGGCACGGTGACATAGAGCAGCCACAGGCCGAACAGCGTCAGCAGCACCTGGGGCACGGAGCCGAACAGGTGCTGGCGCGCCCACAGGATGGGCCCACGGGTCGCGACCGGAGCCGGCTGGGGCTCGTGGAACGCCGTCGAGACGAAGGGTGTCGCGGGCGTGATGGAGGGGCGGGGGGCGGAGATGTCCGTCATGTCACCGCTCCACCAGCGCGACGCGCTTGTTGTACCAGCCCATGATCGCCGAGGTGACGATGGAGATGGTGAGATAGACCGCCATGATGATGGCGATGATCTCGATGGCCTGTCCGGTCTGGTTCAGCGTTGTGCCCGCGAACACCGCGAACAGGTCGGGATAGCCCACCGCGACGCCAAGCGAGGAGTTCTTGGTGAGGTTGAGATACTGGCTGGTGAGCGGCGGCACGATCACCCGCATGGCCTGAGGGATGATGACGAGGCGCAGCGTCGGCCCATTGCGCAGGCCCAGCGAATGGGCCGCCTCGCTCTGGCCCTTCGACACCGCCAGGATGCCCGAGCGCACGATCTCGGCGATGAAGCCGCCGGTGTAGATGGAGAGCGCCAGCAGCAGCGACACGAATTCGGGGATGACGCGCAGGCCGCCAGCGAAGTTGAAGCCACGCAGTTCCGGCTTCTCCACACTCACCGGAAAGCCCATCGCGGCGGAGGCGAGGAGGGGCAGCACGATGATAAGGCCGAGGGAGGTCCAGAAGACGGGGAAGAAACGACCCGTCGCCTCCCGCCGCTTCTTTGCCCAACGTGCGAGCAGGAAGCTCAAGACGAAGGCGGCGATGAGGGCGTAGAGGATGGCCATGGAGCCGTCCTCGAAGATCGGGCGCGGCACCACGAGGCCGCGATTGTTGATGAACACCCCCGGGGCGGCGAGGGTGGCCGCATAGGCCGAGAGCGGGGCGCCGAGGAAGCCGAGGCCGATGGAGGACAGGCCCGAGCCGATGGCGCCGAGCAGCGGCTGGAGGCCGAAGCCCCAGCTCTGGCGTGGACCCGGCAGGGTGGCCAGCACGGCGAGGTACCAGAACATGATCTGGAACAGCGGCGGCAGGTTGCGCGTGATCTCCACATAAGCGGAGGCCAGCGCCTTGATGACCACATTCTTCGACAGCCGGGCCACGCCCATCAGGAAGCCGATGAGGGTCGCGAGGATGACACCGAGGAAGGCCACCAGCAGGGTGTTGAGCAGGCCCACCAGGAAGGCGCGGCCGTAGGACATGGATTCGTTGTAGGGGACCAGCGACTGGCTGATGGCGAAGCCGGCGCGGTTGTCGAGGAAGCCGAAGCCTGAGGCGATGCCGAGCCGGGTCAGGTTGGACTGGGCATTGGAATAGAACGACCACAGCAGCCAGACGAGGATGATCGCGACGGTGATCTGGATCACCTGCGACCGCAGCTTTGGATCCGTCCAGGACCAGCGACGGCCCGTCGGCCGCGGCGGCGCGGCAGGGCTGACTTCAGACATGAAACCCCCGAAAGCTCAGGCCTTTGGCCTGTGTTATTGGTGACGGAGGGCACGATGGCCGCGTCCTCCGTCCCGTTTCAAGCCCAGCTCTCAGGCAAGGCGCGGGCCAACGGCCCGGGTCAGCCTCAGCGCACCGGCGGACCGTACTGGATGCCGCCCTTGGTCCAGAGGTTGTTCAGGCCGCGTTCGATGCCGAGCGGCGTGGCGGGGCCGACGTTGCGGTCGTAGATCTCGCCGTAATTGCCGGTGGCCTTGAGGATGCGCACCACCCAGTCGGGGGTGAGGCCGATGCCCTCGCCATATTTGCCGTCGGTGCCGAGCAGGCGCTTGATGTCCGGGTTCTCGGACTTCACCTGCTCGTCCACGTTCTTCTGGGTGATGCCCAGCTCTTCGGAGTTGAGCAGCGCAAAGTAGGTCCACTTCACGAGGTCGAACCACTGGTCGTCGCCATGGCGGACCAGCGGGCCGAGGGGCTCCTTGGAGATGGTCTCGGGCAGGAGGACATGGTCGGCCGGGTTGGTGAGCTTCAGGCGCACCGCGGCGAGCTGGGACTTGTCCGAGGTGAACACGTCGCAGCGGCCGGATTCATAGGCCTTCACCGTCTCGTCGAGGGTCGCGAAGGCGATGACCTCGCGATACTTCATGTTGTTGGCGCGGAAATAGTCGCCGACATTCAGCTCGTTGGAGGTGCCCGTCTGCACGCAGATGGAGGCTTCCTGCAGCTCCTTTGCGGACTTCAGGCCGACCGACTTGCGGATGAGGAAGCCCTGGCCGTCGTAATACATGACGCCGGCGAAGTTGAAGCCCAGCGTGGTGTCGCGCGACATGGTCCAGGTGGTGTTGCGCGACAGCACGTCGATGGCGCCGGAGGTCAGCGCGGTGAAGCGGTCCTTGGCGGAGAGGGGGGTGAACTTCACCTTCGACGGGTCGTTGAAGATGGCGGCGGCGATGGCCCGGCAGAAGTCGACGTCGAGCCCGCTCCATTCATTCTTGTCATTGGGGCTGGAGAAGCCGGGCAGGCCCTGGGTCACGCCGCAGTTGAGGGCGCCTCTCGCCTTCACGTCGTCGAGGGTCGCGGCCTGCACGGCGCCAGCCAGCGACAGAAGTCCTGCTGCTGCGAAGAGGAGTCGTTTCACGGAAGGTTCCTTTTTTCGCGATGTCGGCCCTTCCGCCGCCGCTCCTGCCGCTGTCCGGCACGAGATGGCTCGACGGACGGATCAAGGCCGTCTATCCCGCCCATCACAACCCCTCACAGCGGAGCGGTCAATAGCGGCCGGCCGGTCGCAAGCTACCGTGACCACAGGAGACATGCATGTCGGACGCAAGCAGGGATGACCAAGGGGCACACGGAGCGTCAGGCGCGACCCTGGGCGCGGCTACGACGATCGTCCATGCCGGCCGCGATCCCCGCCGCTTCGACGGATTCGTGAACACCCCGGTGGTGCGCGGCTCGACCGTGCTTTATCCGAACTATGATGACCTGATCCACCATCGCGCCCGCTACACCTATGGTCGTCACGGCAATCCCACCAGCGAAAGCCTGCAGGTGGCGCTCACCGCGCTGGAGGGGGGCGACGGCGTGGTGCTCACCCCCTCCGGCCTGTCGGCGGTGACGACGGCGCTGCTCGCGGTGGCCGGCAGCGGCGATCACGTCCTCGTGGTGGACAGCGTATACCGGCCGACCCGCAACTTCTGCGACGGACTCTTCGCCCGCCTCGGCGTCGAGACCACCTATTACGATCCCCTGATCGGCGCCGGGATCGAGGCGCTGATCCGCCCGAATACCACGGCCATCTTCCTGGAGGCGCCCGGCTCCCAGAGCTTCGAGATGCAGGACGTGCCGGCCATTGTCGCGGTGGCGAAGGCGCGCGGCATCACCACCCTGATCGACAACACCTGGGCGACGCCGGTCTTCTTCAAGCCCCATGCCTTCGGCGTGGACATCTCGATCCAGTCGGGCACCAAATACATCTGCGGCCATGCGGACGTGAGCATCGGCACCATCTCCGCCGTGGGAGACGCGCTCCGCAAGGTGCGCGCCACCTATAGCGCGCTGGGCATCACGGTCGGTCCCGACGACATCGCGCTCGCCGCCCGCGGGCTCAGGACGCTGGCCGTGCGCCTCGCCCAGCACCAGAAGGCGGGGCTGGAGATGGCGGAGTGGCTTGCTGCGCGGCCGGAAGTGTCGCGCGTGCTGCATCCGGCGCTGCCGTCCGATCCCGGCCACGCCATCTGGAAGCGCGACTTCTGCGGCGCCAGCGGCCTGTTCAGCCTCATCCTGAAGCCGGTGCCCGAGGCGGCGGTCGCGGCCTTCTTCGATGCGCTCACATTGTTCGGAATGGGCTATTCGTGGGGCGGCTACGAGAGCCTCGCCATCCCGTTCGACTGCAAGGACTACCGCACCGCGACGCCGTGGCAGGTGGAAGGGCCGGCCGTGCGCATCCACATCGGGCTGGAAGACACGGCCGATCTCAAGGCCGACCTCGACCGCGCCTTCGCCCGCATGCGCGAAGTGGCCGGCGGCTAGCCGCCTTCGGAATCGAGGAAACCTGAGGCGCGGGCGAGCGTTGTCCTGACGAGACACAACATCGTCAGGAGGCCGTAATGCAGGACCCGAACGAAGTCCGCGAGGACGTGGAATTCCATCGCACCGATGGCCGCACGAGGGATGGCGCGCCGGTAAAGCCCGCGGTCCAGGCGCGGCAGGGGGTCACCTCGGGCCGCGTGCTGATGATCCTGTCCGTGGGCCTCGCGCTGGTCGTGATCGGCTTTGCCGCGAGCTACATGGGCGCGGTTTAGGCGCGCCCGTAACTCACACCGGAATGTTGTCGATCAGCCGCGTTTCGCCCAGCCATGCCGCGGCGAGCAAGCGGATCGGCTCCTTGGCGTCCTTCAGCGGCGCCAGGGTCTCCGCGTGGCGGGCCGCGACGTAATCCACCCTGAGGCCGAGCGCTGAGATCATTCCGGAAGCCGTGTCTACGGCCGCCTGAGGATCGGTTCCCCCGCGAATCTGTTCAGCGGCGCGGGTGAGGGCGGCATAGATCACCGGGGCAACCTTGCGCTGCTCCTCGTCCAGATAGGCGTTGCGGGAGGAGAGGGCGAGCCCGTCCGCCTCGCGGATCGTCGGGACGGGCACGACCTCCACCCCGAGATCGAGATCCTTCGACAGCCGGGTCACCACCTTGAGCTGCTGGTAGTCCTTCTCGCCGAACATGGCGTAGTCCGGCGCGCACTGGATGAAAAGCTTGCCTACCACCGTGGCGACGCCGCCGAAGAAATGCGGCCGGAAATCGGTCTCAAGCCCTTCGGACGGCCCGCCGACGGCGATGCGGGTGGCGAATCCCGCCGGATACATCTCCGTCGCGGTGGGCGCATAGACGAGATCGACGCCGACGTCCGCCAGCCTGTTGAGGTCCGCCTCAAGCGCGCGGGGGTATTTGTCGAAATCCTCGTGCGGGGCGAACTGGGCCGGGTTGACGAAGATCGACACCACGGTTCGTCCGGCGAGTTCCCGTGCCTTTTCCGCCAGCGCCATGTGGCCCACGTGCAGAGCGCCCATGGTGGGAACCAGCGCCACCTTGGAGCCCTCGGCGCGGAAGCCCGCCACCGCCGCCCGCAGGTCGCGCACGCGGCCCACAACCTTCGGCAAAGTCGCCATCATCCCATCCCCTCGCCACGGCGCACGGCCGCTTGGGGGGTGCAGATAGGCCCTGCGCCGCCCGGCATCAAGCCATAGTCCGTCGCGGGGCGGGCAGGGGCCTTGGTGGGGCGGCCGTTGGAGCTTATGTGTGAGACGGAGAGGATCGGATGGCCACGCGCGACGACAGCAAGGGAAAACTGGCGGAAACCCGGGCGGCAGCATCCGTGCCCGTTTCCGGCGCCGGCGAGGTTGAGGCGTTTCTCGCGGCGGCCCGCAACATGCCCCCGGCCCGACCGGTGGACGGACGGGGCCGGCTGTCCTTCGCCCTCGATGCCACCGGCTCTCGACAGCCCATCTGGGCGCTTGCCTGCGATATCCAGGCCGACATGTTCGCCTCTGCAGCCGCCCACGGCGGCCTTGATATGCAGATCGTCTATTACCGGGGCCAGGACGAGTGCCGCGCCTCCCCCTTCGTGCGCGATGCCGCGACGCTGGGCGGCATGATGCGCCGCATCTCCTGCATGGGCGGCCTCACCCAGATCAACCGCGTCCTTGGCCATCTCGGCAAGGAGGCGGAACGCTCTGGGCTGAGGGCCGCCGTGTTCGTCGGCGACGCGGTGGAGGAGGATCCGGCGGCGCTGAAGGAGGCGGCCGGGCAGCTCGCACTGCGCGGCGTGAAGCTGTTCATGTTCCAGGAGGGGCACGACGCTCGCGTGGAGGATGTCTTTCGCGGCCTGGCGCAGGTCACCGGTGGTGCCTGGTGCCGGTTCGATCCCTCCGCCGCCGGCGAGCTGAGGCAGTTGCTTGCGGCCGTGGCGGCCTATGCGGCCGGCGGGCAGCGTGCCCTGACCTCCCGCCGCGACGATGGCGCCCGGCGCCTGATCGCGGCCATGGGCCGTTGACGGCGGTGGACCTTCACCCCTTAACGCATCCCGCCGGCGCAACAGCGCGGCGATCGCTCCGGAGTTTTGCGTGATTACCCTTGTTGCCGGTGCGTTGCTGCTGCTGATCGGACTCTATGGCCTCTCGGTCTGGACCAAGGCCGACCCCAAGGTGCTGATCGCGACGATGATGCGGACGCTGGCCTATGCGGCGCTGCTCGGCGCCGCCGGGGCACTGGTGACGGGGCGGATCGGCATCGCGCTTCCGCTCGGCGCCGCCGGCATTGCGCTTCTGGGACGGCTCGACCCTCAGGGGATCGGCGGCTATCTCGGCGGGCTGTTCAAGCGCCGCAGCGCGCCGAAGACCTCGGGTGTCCGCACGGCGATGTTCGAGATGGAACTGGACCACGCCACCGGCGACATGGGCGGTACGATCCTCGCCGGTGCCCATGCGGGGCGGCGTCTGGAGGAGATGGACATCCCCTCCCTTGTGGCGCTGCGCCCGCAGTGCGATGCGCAGTCGCTCGCTTTACTCGAAGCTTATCTCGACCGCCGGGCGCCCGCCTGGCGTGAGGACGCACAGGGATACGCGGGTGCGGGGGATGTGGGCGGCGGCGGTGGCCTGGACGCTGCGATGTCCGAGGAGGAAGCCTATCAGGTCCTTGGCCTTCAGCCGGGCGCGGGCGCGGAGGCTGTCCGCGCGGCGCACCGATCCCTCATGAAAAAGCTCCACCCCGATCACGGGGGAAGCGACTATCTCGCGTCGAGGATCAACCGAGCGAAGGACGTGATCTTGCGCAAGCATCGCTGATTCTCTGGCAGGACTTCAGTTCCTGATAGGCATGCAGTCGAAATCGTTACGCTTGAGTAAACGGCAAGCTTCCTTCGCCGACTTCTCGTCAAAGCCGGCGAACCGGGCGCGGTAGAGTTCGGACGAACCCTTGGACACCTTCTCGGTGTAGGGATCGGCGCCGGTCAGCGCGGACTTCACGCGGGCACGCGCGGCGTCGAGCTTGCTGCGGGCCTCGCGCTCGCCGTCGAACGCGCCGATCTGGATGCTCCATCCGGCTTTGGCCGAGGCGGGGGCATGGCTGCGCTGGGAAGGCGCCGGAGCGGCTGTGGGCTGCGGGACCGCCACAGGAGCGAGGGACGCGGTGCGCACCGGCCTTGCGGGCTGCGGGGCGGCTTGTGCGCGGGCGGCATTGTCCACGACACCTTCGCGCGCGGAGCGCAGGGCGCGGGCGTAGGGATCGTCCGGCTCCATGGCGGCGATGCGCGCGGCCCGCATCGCCTGCTCGGCGGCGGCATCGGGCGCGCCGAGCCTCGAGGTGTCCTTGCCGGCCGGGGTCGCAGCCGCAGCCTCGGCGCGGGCGGCAACCTGCTGGGGCTTCACATGGGCGCGGCCTTCGGCAGCGGCGGTCGCGGCAGCGGCGGCCGGCGACTGGGCGAGGCTCGACGGTCCGAGATAGCCGAGCATGCCGGCGGGGGCGGCCGTGAACTGGGTGGTGGTAGCGACCTGCATGGGGGCCGGGGCAGGCGCTGCGGCGACGCTGGCGGCGGTGGGCTTCTGGATCGCCACCGTCTTCACGGCGACCGGCTTGATGGGCTCGGCGGAGCCGGGCTTGACCTCGGGCCGCGCCTGCGGGAGCGGGACGCTCGGGGCGGCGGCCACCACGACGGCGTTGGCGCTGCGCGCGCCGGGCTTTGCCGAGATGGAGGCGGTGCTCGCCGGCTCCGCATTGGCCTCCACCACCACCGGCTTCGGCAGCGGCGCCACGGCATGGGGCTGGATTTCGTCGCGGGCGGCCGCGATCGGCATGGGTGCGCTGAAGCTGCCCGGCTTGCCGATGGAGAAGGCGTTGTCGGCCACCTCCGTGATCTTCGGAGCGACGCGGCCGCCGGCATAGGCGGTGGGCAGGTTCTTGCTGATGAGGCTGCTCATCCGCGCATCACGGGAGCCGCCGCTGGAGCCGCCGAGGACGACGCCGACGAGATAGCGGCCGTCGCGCTTCACGGACGTCACCAGATTGTAGCCCGAGGCATTGGTGTAGCCGGTCTTGATGCCATCCACGCCCTCGATCCGGCCCAGCAGCCGGTTGTGGTTCCCGATGGCCTGGCCCTTATAATAGAAGGTCCGAGTGGCGAAGTATTTGTATTGCTTCGGGAAACGGTCCTGGATCGCGCGGCCGAGGATCGACAGGTCGCGCGCGGTGGTCACCTGGTTCACGTTCGGCAGGCCGGAGGCGTTGCGATAGACCGTGCGGCTCATGCCCAGCGCGCGGGCCTTCTCGGTCATCGCCTCGGCGAAGGCGGATTCAGAGCCGGCGAGATTTTCAGCGATCACCACCGCCACGTCGTTGGCCGAGCGGGTGACCAGCGACTTGATGGCGTCCTCCACCTCGATGGTCTGGCCGGGCCTGACGCCCAGCTTGGATGGCTGCTGTGACGCCGCCTTCGCGGATACCTCCAACTTGCTGTCAAGGCGAAGGTTTCCGGCCTCCAGCTGCTCGAACAGGAGGTAAAGCGTCATAATCTTGGTGACTGAGGCAGGATGTCGCAGGGCGTCCGAATTTTCTTCGTACAGCACCTTGCCGGTATTCCCGTCCACGATGATCGCAGCCGAGCCGTAGCGCCAGCGTCCGCCATCGGGATCGGCGGCAGCGGTCGTCTTGGTATTCGAGGACGGCTTGGCCTTGGATGCGGACTTCGACGTCGACTTGGACGAAGACTTCGCGCTGCGCTCCACCTGTGTCTTCTTGCGCGGCTTCGCGTCGGCCACGGTGGCGGTCAGTGAGAAGGCCGCGAGCACTGCAAGTGCAAGGGCTTTCGAGCAATGTGGCAGACCGCCGCGAGCGTAACGCATGTACTTTTGTCCCGTGTCGCTGGTCGCAGAAGCCGCCCCTCTTCCGAAACACCGATGTGACAGGGAAGCCTTGTGGCAGGCTTGTGCGTCGCACCGGAGGTCCAGGGAAGCGACCAGTGCCTGACCCTAAAAACGCGGAGTTACCAAGGCGTAAACCGGGCGCCCTTGCCATATTGTGCGCTGCACAAAATCACTTGACTTTCGTTGTGCAGTGCATAATATCCACAACTGAGCGGAGGCATAATCCACTCGACGCAATGCCAGCGCGTTTGCTGGCGCGAAAGGGGACACCCAATGGTTCAGAGCGCTGAAGAGCTCCAGAAGATGAGCAAGGACAACATCGAAGCCGCCGTGAAGAGCTTCGGCACGCTTTCCAAGAGCGCCCAGGCGATCGCGGTGGAAATCGCCGATTACACCAAGGCTTCTTTCGAGCAGGGCAGCGCTGCCCTCGAGAAGCTGCTCGGCGCCAAGACCCTTGAGCAGGCCATCGAGATCCAGCAGTCCTACCTCAAGACTGCCTACGAGGGCGCCGTCGCCCAGGCGACCAAGCTCGGCGAGCTCTACACGGAGCTGGCGAAGGAGGGCTACAAGCCCTTCGAGACCTCTTTCGGCAAGTTCGGCCGCTGAGGCTGGACGCCAAGGCCTTTGGCCTGAGGTTTGGCCCACAGGCGCGCCAGGCGCGCCGGGGCCTTGATGATGCCGCGAGGCCAGCCCCTAGGGGGCGGCCTCACGGTTCCGCGCCGGGGGCTCGTTTCGCGTCGCGCCCCGGCGCCCTCCTTTTGATGGTGCGGCCGCAAGGCCATCCCCGCCCGGCCCGTGCCGGGCATTTTGCGTTCAGGGGCATCGAAGGCGGCACGATCCACACACCTGTTGCGTTCAGGCGTCCGCCAAAGCGCCGCAGGCCGGAATTGTTCCGCTGACCTTGCGCCACGCGCCGTTCCTCCCGACATAAAGGCGGCAGTTACCTGACCGGTGACGCGTGCGCAGCGGTACTGGCGCAGCGGCACCTATTTTTCTATTATTGCCAGCCGTGAGGGGCTGCGCCGAGGCTCCGGGCTGCCGCCGGAGATCGCGGTAGGGCGCGAGGAACATGAAGCACTTTATTCAGTCGTCTCAGCCGGCGCATTCCGCCTCAACGGCGCCCGACCTCGTGCCGACCCGCGCCATGGCGGGCGAGCCGCCGCGCAAGGGCGACGGGCCGGGCACATCCGTCATTACCCGCACCAAGCCGCAGACCAAGCGGCCGAGCCTTTATCGCGTGCTGCTGCTGAATGACGACTACACGCCGATGGAGTTCGTGGTCCATGTGCTCGAACGGTTCTTCAGCAAGAACCGCGACGAGGCGAACCGCATCATGCTCCATGTCCATCACCATGGCGTGGGTGAATGCGGCGTTTTCACCTACGAGGTCGCCGAGACCAAGGTGACGCAGGTGATGGATTTCGCCCGCAAGCATCAGCATCCGCTTCAGTGCGTGATGGAAAAGAAGTGAGCCGCATCCGGCGGCGTTCAAATTTCCCGCAGAAAAAATAATGGTCTCGGCGCCCGAGCCAAAGCTCGGGTGGGTGGGCCGTTCGCGCGCCGTCAAGTGAAATCGGCGCCGGGCGAAAGCGCATTCCTGTCCGCGGGGGACTTGCGCACTGCGGCATCCAGTACGAAGTTTGTGTGAATGGTGCACGTGCTCCGGATCTGGGGGAAGATTCCGAAAGTCCGGAGCGACGCGCGAAAGAGGTGTCGATGCCCACATTCTCACGAAGCCTCGAACAGTCGCTCCATCGCGCTCTGGCCCTCGCGAACGAACGCCACCACGAGTACGCGACTCTCGAGCATCTGCTTCTGTCCCTCGTCGACGATCAGGATGCGGCCGCCGTCATGCGCGCCTGCAACGTCGACATGGAGAAGCTCCGCCGCAATCTCATCGAATATGTCGACACCGAGCTGGAGAATCTCGTCCAGTCCGGCTCTGACGATTCCAAGCCCACGGCCGGTTTCCAGCGCGTCATCCAGCGCGCCGTCATTCATGTCCAGTCCTCTGGCCGCGAGGAGGTGACGGGGGCCAACGTACTCGTCGCCATCTTCGCCGAGCGCGAGAGCCATGCCGCCTATTTCCTGCAGGAGCAGGACATGACGCGGTACGACGCCGTCAACTACATCTCCCACGGCATCGCCAAGCGCTC
Source organism: Xanthobacter flavus (assembly GCF_017875275.1). Taxonomy (NCBI): domain Bacteria; kingdom Pseudomonadati; phylum Pseudomonadota; class Alphaproteobacteria; order Hyphomicrobiales; family Xanthobacteraceae; genus Xanthobacter; species Xanthobacter flavus. Next base: position 4,864,265 of record NZ_JAGGML010000001.1, read on the forward strand.
CGGCATGTCCGAGAGCCGGCCCGTGCGCGGCGCCGACGAGGAGACCGAGACCAAGTCCGGCGACGACAAGCAGAAGAAGGCCGACGCGCTCGACGCCTACTGCATCAACCTCAACAAGAAGGCCCATGAGGGCAAGATCGACCCCCTCATCGGCCGCGACAGCGAGATCACCCGCACCATCCAGGTGCTCTGCCGCCGGCAGAAGAACAACCCGCTGTTCGTGGGCGATCCGGGCGTCGGCAAGACCGCCATCGCCGAGGGCCTCGCCAAGCGCATCAATGACGGCGACGTGCCGGACGTCCTCGCCACCGCCACCGTTTTCGCCCTCGACATGGGCGCGCTGCTCGCCGGCACCCGCTATCGCGGCGACTTCGAGGAGCGCCTCAAGCAGGTGGTGAAGGAGATCGAGGCCTATCCCAACGCGATCATGTTCATCGACGAGATCCACACGGTCATCGGTGCCGGTGCGACTTCGGGCGGGGCCATGGATGCGTCCAACCTTTTGAAGCCGGCGCTGGCCTCGGGGTCGCTGCGCTGCATGGGCTCGACCACCTACAAGGAATACCGCCAGTATTTCGAGAAGGATCGCGCCCTCGTCCGCCGCTTCCAGAAGATCGACGTGGCCGAGCCGACCGTGCCCGACGCCATCGAGATCCTGAAGGGGCTGAAGCCTTACTTCGAGGACTACCACAAGCTGCGCTACACCAACGACGCCATCAAGGCAGCGGTGGAGCTGTCGGCCCGCTACATCCATGACCGCAAGCTGCCGGACAAGGCGATCGACGTGATCGACGAGTCGGGCGCGGCCCAGATGCTGCTGCCCGAGGCCAAGCGCAAGAAGACCATCGGCCTCAAGGAGATCGAGGCGACCATCGCGACCATGGCGCGGATTCCGCCAAAGACCGTCTCCAAGGACGACGCTGAGGTGCTGGCAAACCTGCAGACGACCCTCAAGCGGGTGGTCTACGGGCAGAACAAGGCGATCGAAGCGCTCTCCGCCTCCATCAAGCTGGCCCGTGCCGGCCTGCGCGAGCCGGAGAAGCCCATCGGCTGCTACCTGTTCTCCGGCCCCACCGGCGTCGGCAAGACGGAAGTGGCCAAGCAACTCGCCTCGATCCTGGGCGTGCAGCTCCTGCGCTTCGACATGTCGGAATATATGGAGCGCCACACCGTGAGCCGCCTCATCGGCGCGCCTCCCGGCTATGTGGGCTTCGACCAGGGCGGCCTGCTGACCGACGGCGTGGATCAGAACCCGCACTGCGTGCTGCTGCTGGACGAGATCGAGAAGGCCCATCCGGACCTCTTCAACATCCTCCTGCAGGTGATGGACCACGGGAAGCTGACTGACCACAACGGCAAGCAGATCGACTTCCGCAACGTGATCCTCATCATGACCACGAACGCCGGTGCCGCCGATCTCGCCAAGGCCGCCTACGGCTTCACCCGCAGCAAGCGCGAGGGCGACGATTCGGAGGCCATCAATCGGACCTTCGCGCCGGAGTTCCGCAACCGCCTCGACGCGGTGATCCCGTTCGGCCACCTTCCGACCGAGGTCATCACCCAGGTGGTGGAAAAGTTCGTGCTCCAGCTGGAGGCGCAGCTCGCCGACCGCAGCGTCACCATCGAGCTCTCCGACGAGGCGGGCGCGTGGCTGGTGGATCGCGGATACGACGAGCAGATGGGGGCGCGGCCCATGGCCCGCGTCATCCAGGAGTTCATCAAGACTCCGCTGGCGGACCTCGTGCTGTTCGGTGCGCTCAAGAACGGCGGCCATGTGCGCGTGGTGGTGGAGGGCGAGGGCAAGGAATCGAAGCTCGGCTTCGAATTCCCCGAAGGCCCCGTCACCCCCAAGCCGGAAAAGATCGTCCCGGCCCCCGCCAAGCGCCGCAAGCCCGCGGCCAAGGCGAAGGCCCGGCCCACCCCCAAGGGCAAGGGCCCGAAGGGCGGGCCGGCCGGCGGCTCAGGCCGCTCCGGAAGCCCGGTGCCCAAGCTGCCGCTGGTCAAGGCCTGAGCGCGCCGTCGGGCTACCGTCATCCCCCGGCTTGTCCGGGGGATCCACGGGTCGGCCACGCTGGTTCTCAGGTGACCATGCATCCGAACTGCGACGGAGTGGATGCCCCGGACAAGCTTGGGCATGACAGCGCAAATAGCAAAAGAGGCGGTCCCATGGGCCGCCTCTTTTCGTTTCAGGATCAGGAATTGCGCGGCTATTCCGCGGGCTCGCTGTTCTTGAGGCTGCCGCCGTGCAGCTTCTTCAGCTTGGCCTTCAGCGCGGCCGGCGGCGGCGCGTAGATGAAGCCGAAGGACACACAGCCCTCCTTGCCCTCCACCGCATGATGCAGCCGGTGCGCCTGCACCAAGCGCTTGAGATAGCCGTTGCGTGGCACGTAGCGGAACGGCCAGCGCTGATGCGTGATGCCGTCGTGGACGAAGAAATAGAGGAAGCCGTAGACGGTCATCCCCACGCCCACCCACAGCAGCGGCCCACCGTTGCGATAGAAATAGATGAGCAGGATGGCGATGCCGGCGAACACGACGGCGTAGAGGTCGTTGCGCTCGAACAGGCCCTCGCGCGGCTCGTGGTGCGATTTGTGCCAGCCCCAGCCCCAGCCGTGCATCACATATTTGTGGGCCGCCCACGCCACGCCTTCCATGGCGGCGACGGTGAGGAGCACGATCGACGTGTTGACGAGAAAGGCGAGCGTGTTCGACATGGTTCTCCATCCGCTGCGACAGTGCGGGTTACGTCGCCGGCCTGTCGCGGGCCTCGTCCTTATACAGCATCACCCGCCCCATGGCGCACTGTGCGAGATCAACTCGATGAACGGCGGCCGCTTGGGTCGTCTTCGGAGCCCACCATGAGCATTGACCGCAAGAAGACATTTCCGCCGGAAGAGGTGATTGCCCACCTCGCCGCCGAGCTGCCGCACTGGCGCTACGAGGACGGCTGGATCAAGCGCACCTACAAGACCAACAGCTGGAAGGGCACGCTGATGGTTATCAACACCGTCGGCCATCTGGCGGAGGCGGCCTGGCACCATCCCGACCTCACCGCCTCCTACGCCTGGGTCGAGGTGCGCCTGCAGTCCCACGACGCCAAGGGCATCACGGTGCGCGATCTCGCGCTGGCGAAGAAGATCGAGGAGGTGGTGCAGTGGCAGCCCGGTGCGGCGGAAGACTCGCCGCTGGAAGGTACGCCGCAGCACGATCTGCGCTTTTCCTACATCAAGTACGACTGATCCCGGCGCGCTCCTTGCTTCGGGTGGGGCATGGAGGCGCGTGTGTCCGTAACCACCCCAGACGCTGACGGCATCGAAGCGCCGCCCGACGACTCCGCCGCCGTTTTGGCGCCGGTGCTCGATTTCTCGGGCGCCGTCCGCTTTGATCCCGCGCGCATCATGGAAGGAGAGGTGGGTGAAGGGGAGGGCGCTCCCGCCTCCGCCAGATGTGCCGCCCTCCTGACGGATCATTCCTTCGGCGATGTCGCCCGCTTCTTTCCCGATCGCCCGACGGCGTGGCGCGCGGCGGTCGAGACCATCCGTCTCCACCACCGCACGACGGGACGGCCCAAGCGGCGGGAGATTATTGTCGTCTCCGACAATCCGCGTCTCCCGCTGGCGCCGGATGCGGGCGTGCGGCGCATCCCGGAGGAGGAAGCCGCCATCGAAGCCGCCATGGGGCCGCAGGTAGCGGCGCTGCTGCTCTCGCCTGCCTCCATCGACGCCGGCCTGCGCTTCCTGCCGGGATCCATCCTCGCGACGGCGCGCCAGATGGCGGATGAGTATGGCGTGGTGCTGCTGTTCGACGAGACCGATGCCGGCCTCGGCCGCACCGGCATGGCCTTCGCCCACGAGTGGCGCGGCGTGGCGCCGGACGTGATGGTGATCGGCGATCTGTCGGGCGGTGCCGAGGACGGGGAGGGCTCCTCCGCGCTGGTGCTCGGCGCGCGTCTGGCCCGCAGCCTGCCCTCCGGCCTGCCGCTACTGGATGAGGATGCAACCGCAGGTCTGCTGTCCGTCCTCGCGGCCGCCTTCGCCCCCGGCTTCGAGGCACGGGTGCAGGAACTGGGCTGGAAACTGGAGGATCGGCTTGCCACCCTGCGCTGGCGCCGTCCGGACCTGTTCTCGGATACAGCGGGCACCGGCCTCGTTCAGGGGCTGGTGTGTGCAGGGCCCGCCCCACCTCTGGCGGAGGCTCTGGCCGGGCAGGGGCTTCTCGTCCGGCCCGTAGGCAACGTCCTTGCCCTGCTGCCGCCGCTGACCGTGACCGAGACGGAGATTGCAGCGGCGGGCGACATCCTCGACGCGGTGGCGGCCACACTCACGCCCGCCTGAGCGGCCTCAGGCGAGGACCCGCCCCGCCAGCGCCTCACGCACGGCGGCTAGGCGGAGCGGATCGAGCGCGCTCGTCCGCCCCTCGGCGCAGAGCGCGCCGCGGAAGCCGAGATAGTGCGGCCGGAGCGCCGCCAGCGGGGCGATATCGGCGACCTTCAGCGAGCCCGCGAGGCCGGTGAGGAGCCTTTCGGCCCGCGCGGTCGCGACGAAACGGGCCAGGGTCTCCACGCCCATGTGAGCGAGAAGCCCGCCGGCCGCTTTGTCCGCCGTGTCCAGCATCACGCCATGGAAGCCGGCGGCGGCGAACAGCGGCACCACGGCGAAGTCGGGGGCCTGATCGGCGAAGAGGACGGCGATCAGGCGCGTCTCGCGGGCGAGGGGGCGAAGGGCGTCGAGCACCGGCGGCAGGCGGGCGCCATCGCCGAAGGCGAAGCCGATCTTCACCAGCGGTACGCCGGTTGCGGCGGTGCGCTCGGCGGCGGCGCGCAGAAGGTCCGGGTCGAGCGGGTGGTCGCCGACCGTGGCACTGAGGCTGCCGGGCGCGCCGGCCGCGCGCCACAGGGCCACCGCCTCGCTCAGCGCGTCCGGCGCCCATGCGCCCAGCGCGCCCTCGGCGGGGTTCTTGAGATCGACGATATCGACGCCCGCGCTCAAGGCCACGCGCATCTCGTCGAGGGTCGCCACGGAAGCCAGAAGGCCCGGACGGGTCGGAACGTGCGCCGTCATGAGGCGGCCCGCGCGCGGTGATCGGCGATGGTCTCGCACAGCCAGTCCCACGCCTCGCGCTCGGCCGGGCCAGCGGTCTTGTCGATGGCGATGGAGAGGTAGTTCATCTCCCGGTCCACGCGGTCCGGGTCCATCATGTGCAGGCGCGAGACGAGGATGGCGCCTTCCAGTACCGCCGCCACGGCCCGGTTCAGGCCGAGGAAGGACGCATGGGTCTCGCGGTGTATGGTGCGGCAGAAGAAGCGCGGGCGGGTGGGGTCGTCCTCCATGCGCACCACTTCCACCTCGTCATGGGCGAGGCAGTCGGCAAGGCGCGCAGCGCCGGGGATGCGGGTGGCGGGAACGGTGGGCCAGGAGCGGTGCCGGCCGGTGATGCAGCCGGCAAAGATGCGGGCGTCGTCGGAGAAGTTCACCACGCAGCTCTTCGCCGCCGCCAGATTGTCCAGCGTGCGGGAGGGGCGGAAGGGCTGGAGCAGATAGCCGCCTTCCACCACGCTCGCGCCCATGGGGGCGATGTGCGCCTCCCCGGCGGGCGAGACGGTGGTGACGATGGTCTCCCGGATCACGCGCTGTCGCCTTTCTTCTTTGCGGCAGAAAGCGTCGAGCCCGCTTCCTTGAATGTCAACCGATGGGCCTCCTCGGCGCTGCCGCCGGTCTCTCCCGCGACGCCCCATTTCAGCGGCTCGTCCTGCGCATAGCGCTTGCCGAGGTGGTGGGCGATCTCCGCCCGCGCCGTCTCCACGCCGAGATAGAAGGCGTGCGCGCCGTCGTCCTCCACCTTGAGATGGGGGAAGAGGGCGAAGGGGTCCGCCGCCACATGGTGGCCGTCGCGGTTGTAGACGTGGATGCCCTCTTGCGTCACCTCGATGCGGAAGTTGCGGTCGGCCACCGTCGAGGCGAGCCGCGCAACCTCCTCCGGCGTGGTGGAAAAGGGGCGCCGGTCGCGCAGCGCCATCAGCCCGCCGCCGAAGCCCTGGGGCAGGGCGCCCGCCTCCCGCGCGGCGTAATATTCCCGTCGCGCGCGATCGAACTCGCGCACCGCCGTGCGGCAATGGGGGCTGACCTGCACCGCGAGCACGGCATTGAGCCGCAGCTCGGAGATGATGCCCATCAGCAGCGCGTTCATGCCGGTGGTGTCGGCGTCGGTCAGTTCGGTGACGTTGCCGATGCCCATCAGGATGGGAATGTCCGGCTTCAGTCGCCGCAGCTCCGCATAGCGCACGAGCGATGCCGTGAAGCCCAGATGGATGGGATCGAGGATCGGATCGGCGAGGAAGGGCCGGCCAGACGCCTCGCAGGCCTCGATGGCGCGGAGGAGTGAGGCGAGATCGCCGGCCTGCGCCGGCACCAGCACAGGCACGGCGGGGCCTTCATCCGCGATGGCGAGATTGGTCTCGTTGAGGCTGAGGAGATAGTCCGCACCCGCGCGGGTGCCGCGACGCAGTTCCTCCGGGTCGAAGCTGTCCACGCTCACCTTGAAGCCCTCCGCCTTGAGGGCGGCAATGGCCTCCTCCAGATGCGGGAAGGGCTGGTCCGGCAGGGCGCCGAGGTCGATCACGTCCGCGCCCTCGCCCCTCAGGAAGCGGGCGCGTTCCAGCAGTTGGGGAATGGTGAGGCGGGTCGCGTCCACGAGCTCGGCGAACAGCGTCACGTCGTGGCGGTCCAGGGGCACGTTGCGGCCCTTGCCCCGGCCGAAATAGGCCGGCAGGTCCGCCGCCTCGTCAGGCCCGCGCTCGAACGGGAGCCCGAAGCGGACGGCGAGGCGTTCAAGGTCGCCGCGGAAGCGGCCGGGCATCAGCACCTTGTCCGTGCCCTCGGGAAGCTTGAGGCGCCGCTCCACGATCTCCGCCGTCATCAGCGCCGCGACCTTGACGCCGATGTTCACCACCACCGGCTCCAGCGTCCCGTCCGCCAGTTCCTCGGCGATGCGGCGGATGCGGGGCTCGGCCAGCGAGCCGGTGACAAGGGCGACGCGCTCGGCCATGGCTCAGGCCGAGACGGGGGACAGGGCGGCCAGCTCGGCGCGGCGGCGGGCAATGGCGAGACGCAGCTCCTCCAGCGTCTCGGCCACCACGGTATCGTCGAAGGTCTTGAGCTTCGCGGTGTTCTCGAGATCGATGCGGCGCGGATAGACCGGCACCGGGCCTTCCGGCGCCATGGTGATCATCTCCGGCTGGCTGTCGCAGGCGAACACGATGCAGGCCACCCGGCACTTGCCGGCCTGGGCGAAGCAATTGGTGACGAGCGTATCCGAAATGCCGTGCACCGCCTTGGCCACGGTGTTGGATGAGGCGGGCGAGACGACGAGGGTGTGATACTCGCCGTGATAGAAGCGGCCGACGGAGGCGGAGGAGGCCGAATTGTCGCGGAACACCTGCGTCTGGGCGGGCAGAGGTTCCTTGTCCTGCTTGTACATGCGCAGCACTTCGTCCGCCGCGTCCGAGATGAACAGGTCCACGTCCTGAAGCTCGCGGATGATCTCGATGCTCTCGGTGAAATAGTGCCCCGAGCCGGTGAGGGCCCAGGCCCAGCGGGGCGGCTTCTTGCTGGAACGGGTCTCGCTCATGATCGGCGTCGGCCTTCTTGGTTTTCCTCGATGCCCTGCGGTGGGGGCGGTTCGAGCACCCGGTCCAGCAGCGCCCCGTCGTCTGCGGGGATGAGGACAATATCGCCAGAATAGCCCAGTGCCATGGTCGCAAAAGCCGCATCCACGAGCCCCTGCCTCGACCACGCAGCAAGGTCACGGGCGCGGTCTGTGCTCGTCGGCACGGCGACGCCCGGTGCTTTGACCAGAACAAGGCGCTCGGCGGCAAGGCGGGCCGCGAGCCACAATGCCAGGCTGTCGGAGGTCACGTCCCAGCCTTGTGGGATGTCCGGCGCATCGAGGGTCATGGCGGCGGGCAGCCAGAGGGCCGTGCCGCCGCCGGCTGACGTTAGGTCGGCCAAGGTCCGCACGGGGAACAGCGCGGGCGCGATGTCGAGGAAGGCGTGGCCCATCTGCTCCATGGCGAGAATCGCCATGCGATGGGCTGCCCCATCGGAAAGGGCCATCTGCGGCTGCATCACGCGGACCTGATCGGCCAGCGCCCCGCCGCCCGGCACCAGAACCACCCCCGGCCGGCCGCACATGCGTTCGAGCAGGCGGCGGGGCGGCCCCGTCCGCGTCAGGCTTCCGCCGATCTTCACGACAATGGTCACGCTGGAGCCCACATGGCGGGAGGTCTCAAGGTCGCATCGAAGGCCGGGTTGGAAACATGCTAAGGAACCCGACCCCTTCGCCGGGCCTTCAACGGGTGTCCTAGGCGGAGGCGTCTGCCCGGTAAAGCATCACAATCTGGCTTCCGCGATTTTGCAGGTGTGAGCATACGCCCTGCACACGGCGGCCCGGCCGACAGAGAGGATATAGCTCAATGCGTCTTGTTCTGGCTTCTGCCCTTGTCCTCGCCGCCGCCACCGGCTCGGCCTATGCCGATCCCGACGTCGCCAAGGGCGAGACCGCTTTCAAGAAGTGCATGGCCTGCCATGCCATCGGCCCCGACGCCAAGGTGAAGGTCGGCCCGCCGCTCAACGGCATCGTCGGCGCCAAGTGGGCGCACTTCGAGGGTTATGCCTATTCCCAGGACATCAAGGACGGCGCCGCCGCCGGCAAGGTGTGGGACGCGGCGACGCTCGACGCCTACCTCACCAATCCCAAGGCTCTGGCCCCCAAGGGCAAGATGGCCTTCGCCGGAATCAAGAACGAGGACGAGCGCAAGGACCTGATCGCCTATCTCGCCCAGTTCAAGGCGGACGGTTCCAAGTAGGACGCTGGTCGTAAGCCCCGGTCAAAGGCCGCCGCGCATTTTCACAGGACCAGCGCCATCGCATCCTCCATTCGGGGGATGGAACTGCAGGTCAAGCTTGTTGATTATGCTGGTGCGCCGGTCAGGGCGTCGTCTCCCGAGGGGCGTTCGGGGGGTGAGACAGGCGGGGCCCTTCGGGTCTCCGCCTGTTTGCGTTGCGGGCGTGCTTTCGGCGCCTGGACTTGCAACCGGGGCCGAGCCGTGGTGTCCCTCCCGCGAGAGGAGCCGCCATGCCCGAGCACGATTTCCACGCCCAACGCCTGCATGTCGCCGCCGATCTCACGCCGGGCGCCGAGATCGTGCTGGAGCGGGAGGCGGCGCACTACGTCGCCAACGTCATCCGGCTCGGCGTCGGTGAGGACATCCTGCTGTTCAACGGCCGTCATGGCGAATGGCGGGCGACACGGATCGCGGGCGGCAAGCGTGAGGTGCGGCTCGAGGTCTTGCGCGGGACACGTCCCCAGCCGCCTGCGCCGACCCTGGAATACGCTTTCGCGCCCCTGAAGCATGCACGGCTCGACTACATGGTCCAGAAGGCCGTGGAACTGGGGGCCGGCATCCTGAGCCCCGTCATCACCCGCTATACGCAGGTTGCGCGCGTGAACGGGGAGCGCATGGCGGCCAATGCCATCGAGGCCGCCGAACAGTGCGGCGTCCTGAGCCTTCCCCGCGTGGAGGAGCCGCGCGCGCTGGACGCATGGCTGGCGTCCCTCCCGGAGGATCGCCTGCTGGTCTTCTGCGACGAAGCGTCGGCGGTCGAGGACCCCATCGCCGCCCTCAGGCAGGCGCGCCCCGGGCCGGTCAGCGTTCTCATCGGGCCGGAAGGCGGGTTCAGCCCGGAGGAGCGCGCGCGTATCGCCCCCCGTGGGCTCACCCTCAGCCTCGGCCCGCGCATTCTGCGCGCCGACACCGCCGCCGTCGCGGCGCTGGCTCTGGTGAATGCCGCGCGGCCGTGAAGGGGCATTAAACGCCATTGGGGCGGTTTTGTTCCAGTTGGTTTCGATAAATCTATTCTTGCGAATCGCATGCAATGTACTTTCGCATTTGTCCATTTCGCGTGCGGTGCGGGAACATATTGAGCTTCCACGCGCATTGAGCGGCGAGATTCACTGCCCAAATTTGGACTGATTTCGCGTCAGTCTCCCGGAACTTCGCAATGGGATGAGCGTTACTCGCTCGCCGTAGCGTCAGGTTCTGTGGAGGGCTCCGTGTCGAACGATTACAGCTTTGGAATCGAGGAGGAGTTCTTCGTCGTCGACGCCCACACCAAGGCGGTGCAAAGGCGCATGCCGGCTGGGTTCTTCGATGAGCTGAAGGACCGGCTGGGCGAATCCGTCTCCGTGGAAATGCTCCAGTCGCAGCTTGAGATCGCTACGCGGCCGACCACCGGCATCGGCAGCGCGCTGGATGAGATCCGCGGGCTGCGCCATGCGGTGTCGCAGGTCGCGGGGGAGCACGGGCTCGCCGTCATCGCCGCCGGGACCCATCCCACCGCCACCTGGGACGGCGTGCGCGCCACGCGGGCCAATCGCTACGACGGGGTGATGAACGACCTCAAGATGCTCGGCGAGCGCAACATGGTGTGCGGCCTGCACGTCCATGTGGAACTGCCCGACCCCGACCAGCGGGTGAATGTGATGCGCCGCATGGTGCCCTACATCCCCCATTTCATCGCGCTCTCCACCTCCTCGCCCTTCTGGGGCGCCAAGCAGACCGGCCTGATGGGCTACCGGCTCGCCGCCTATGACGAGCTGCCGCGCACCGGCCTGCCTGAGATGTTCGAGAACAGCGGCGACTACGAGCGCTATGTGGAGGCCATGGTCGCGGCGCGGGCCATCACCGACTCAAGCTATGTCTGGTGGGCCATCCGCCCATCGCGCCAGCTGCCCACGCTCGAACTGCGCGCGCCGGACAGTTGCACCCGCTCGGGTGATACGGTGGCCATCGCTGCCCTCTATCGCGCGCTCGTGCGCTTCCTCGTGCGCAATCCCCATCACAATCGCGATGTGGGTCCGGTGGATCGCGCCATCGCAGACGAGAACAAGTGGCGCGCCCAGCGCTATGGCGTGCACGGGTCGTTCGTGGACCTCGCCCAGCGCCGCGCCGTGGCGGTGCGGGATGCGGTGGACGGGCTCGTCAATCTCGTGTCGTCCGACGCCGAGGCGCTGGGCTGTCTCGATGCCTTGCTGCGCGTGCGCACCATCGCCGAGGAGGGTACCAGCGCCGACGTGCAGCTCGCCGTCTTCCAGGAGGCCCAGCACCGCACCGGCAACCGTACCGAGGCCCTCGGCGCGGTGAAGAGCTGGCTCGCCACCACGACGGTGCAATGAGGCCGCTGCGAAAGGAACGATTTTCGCCGCCGTTCTTGATCGAGGCCGGTATCTGCCGGCCGACAATATGCTCTAGGCTCCCGGCCGCTTGAACAGGGCCGGAGGCCGCCCCGTGGAGATCGCCGGACAGCACTTCCCGGACGCGGCGCGTCGATCCGCCAACCCCACGGTCGCGGGCGACGCCGGTGCGGGGGCGTTCTGGACCGAACCGCATGAGCTGCTCTGCCAGCGCCTCGGCTGCGGCAGTGCGGGCCTCTCCTCCACGGGGGCCGCAGAGCGCCTCGACCGTTTCGGCCCCAACCTCGACAAGCCTCCCAGCCGCACCGGCCCCCTGCGCGCCTTGCTTCGGCGCCTGCTGGAGCCGCTGATGCTGATGCTCCTCCTCGCCGCCGGGGTCTCGGCGGCGACGGGAGATGCGGCGAGCGCGGTCATCATCGTCCTCGTCATCGTCGCCTCCATCGGCCTCGACACGGTTCAGGAGGCTCGGGCCTCCAAAGCCGCAGCGGCGTTGCGCGAGCAGGTGGCGCTCACCGCCGAGGTGTGCCGCGACGGCGTCTTCCGTACCCTCTCAACCGACCGGATCGTGCCCGGCGACGTCTTCCGCGTGCGCGCCGGCGACATCATCCCTGCCGATGCCGTCATCCTGTCCGCCGATGGCTTTTCCGCGAACGAGGCCGCGCTCACGGGCGAGCCCTTCGCGGTGGAGAAGCGGCCCGGGGCCGTCTCGTCCACAGTGGCGGCGGAGGCGACGAACGCGCTGTTCAGGGGTGCCGTTGCGCAAAGCGGCGAGGCGGTGGCGCTCGCCGTGGCCACGGGCCGCGCCACCCTGTTCGGCGCCGCAGCCGCGCTGCTGGCCGAGGATGGCGGGCTTTCACCCTTCCAGCGCGATCTGCGCGCGCTCGGCTTCGTCATCGCCCGGGCGGCCGGCGTCCTGTCCGTGGCGGTGCTGGCCGTGAACCTCGTGCTGGGTCGGCCGCTGCTGGAATCGCTCATGTTCGCGGTGGCGCTGGCGGTGGGCCTCACGCCCGAGCTGCTGCCCATGATTACCACCGTGACCCTCTCGCGCGGCGCGGTGCGCATGGCCCAGCGCAAGGTGATCGTGAAGCGTCTCACCGCCATCCATGACCTCGGCGCCATGACGGTGCTCTGCACGGACAAGACCGGCACCCTCACCTCCGCCGAGATCGTGCTCGCGGCCAGCGAGGACGGGGGCGGGCAGGCGGCGCACCGGCCCGCCGAGCTTGCCGCGCTGTGCGCGGAGTTGGCCGGCGACCGCAGCTGGATGGATACGGCGCTCGCCGCCGCCGCGCCGGATGCGGACGACGGCTGGTCGGCGCCCTCCCGCCTCGGCTTCGGCTACGAGCGCCGCCGGGGCTCGGTGCTGGCGGAGCGCGCTGGGGACGGTGGCGCCGAGCGCCTCCTCGTCTGCAAGGGCGCGCCGGAAGCGGTGATGGACGTCTGCACCAGCCGGCGGGTCGGAGACGCCATAGCCGATCTCGATGCCGAGGCCCGCGCCGCCCTGGCCGCGCAGCTGAAGCGTCACGGGGAACAGGGACTTCGGGCGATTGCGGTGGCGACGCGCGCCGGCACCCCTGACGGCATGGCCCGGACCGGCAGCCTTGAGCCGGAGGACGAGTCCGGCCTCGTGCTGGAAGGCTTCTGCCTGTTCGAGGACCCGCCCAAGCCCACCGCTGCCCATGCACTCACACGGCTCGCGGCGACGGGGGTCAAGGTGAAGGTGCTGTCGGGGGATGACCCCACGGTGGTCGCTCACGTCGCCCGGCAACTCGGCATCGATGCCGCCGACATGCTCTCCGGCGCCGAAGTCGCGCACCTCAGCGACGATGCGCTGCGGGTGCGCGTGCGCAGCGTGAACGTCTTCGGCCGCATGACGCCGAACCAGAAGGTGCGGGTGGTGCGTGCCCTGATGGCCGATGGCGAGACAGTCGGCTTCCTCGGCGATGGTGTGAACGACGCGCCCGGCCTGAAGCTCGCGGACGTCGGCCTGTCGGTGGACGGGGCCACGGGCGTCGCCCGCGCCGCCGCCGACATGATCCTGCTGGCACCCGACCTCGACGTGGTGGCGGACGGGGTGGAGGAGGGGCGGCGGACCTTCGCCAACATCCTCAAATATGTGCGGATGGGCGCCAGCTCCAATTTCGGAAACATGCTGTCCATGGCGGCGGCAAGCCTCTTCCTCCCCTTCCTGCCTCTGCTCGCCACCCAGATCCTGCTCAACAACCTGCTCTACGACCTCTCGGAGGTCGGCATCCCCTTCGACGCCGTGGACGAGGCGGATCTCGCGACGCCGCAGCAGTGGGATATGACGGGGCTGGTGCGCTTCGCGGCAGTGATGGGGCCGCTCTCATCGCTGTTCGACTTCCTCACCTTCGGCGTGCTGCTTCTGGTGCTCAACACGGGGTGGAGGCGTTCCGCACCGCCTGGTTCCTGGAATCCATCGCCACGCAGGTGCTGGTGGTCTTCCTCATCCGCACCCGCCTGCCGCTTGGCGAGACACCGCCGGACCGAACGCTTGTTCTTTCGGCCGTCGGCGCATTGGCCGTCGCGTTCGTGGTGCCCCTCAGCGGCCTCGGGGGGTGGTTCGGCTTCGTCCCGCTGCCGGCGACCACCCTTGCCGCGGTTGCCGGCATCACCCTCGTCTATCTCGCCTGCGCGCAACGGGTGAAGCGCTATGCCATGGGCGTTGCAACCGTCCATCGGACATGAAAACGGCCGCCGATGAAGCGGCGACCGTGAATTACATCGAAGCGACGTGAAAGGTTCAGAGCTTGAACGGAACCACCGTCTGCTGCTGCTCGCCGAGGCCCTCGATGCCGACACGCATCACGTCGCCGGCCTTCAGGAAGCGCGGCGGCTTGAAGCCGAGGCCGACGCCGGGCGGGGTGCCGGTGGTGATGACGTCGCCGGGATCCAGCACCATGAACTGGCTGATGTAGTGCACCAGGAACGGGATCCGGAAGATCATGGTCTTCATGGAGCCGTTCTGCACGCGCTCGCCGTTCACTTCCAGCCACATGGCGAGGGTGGAGGTATCGGCGATCTCGTCGGTGGTGACGAGCCACGGACCGAGCGGCCCGAAGGTCTCGCAGCCCTTGCCTTTCATCCACTGGCCGGAGCGCTCAATCTGGAAATGACGCTCGGAGACATCGTTGCAGATGCAATAGCCGGCAACGTGATCGAGGGCGTCCTGCTCTTCCACGTAACGGGCACGCTTGCCGATGACGAAGGCGAACTCCACCTCCCAGTCGAGCTTCAGCGAGCCCTTGGGGATCATCACGTCGTCATTCGGGCCGACGATGCAGTTCGGCGCCTTGTTGAAGAGCACCGGCTCCTCGGGGATGGGATTGTTGGTCTCGGCCGCGTGGTCCGCGAAATTGAGGCCGACCGCGACGAAATTGCCGGGGCGGGCGACGCAGGAGCCCAGGCGCGCCCCCTCGGGCGCGAGCGGCAGGGAGGCGGGATCGAGCGCGGCGATCTTCTTCAGGCTCTCGGGGGCGAGGGTTTCGCCGTTGAGATCCGCGATGACGCCGGACAGGTCTCGGACCTTGCCGGTTGAATCGATTAGACCCGGCTTCTCTTGTCCAAAATCGCCGAAGCGGACCAGCTTCATCGGGAAACTCCTGATCGAATTGTATGGCGTTGTTCTTGTGCGGGCGGCGCGTGGCGAACGCCGCTCCGTCCAGGGCGGCGCACGCTCGCGCGGACTTGGGCTCAGGTCAATGGCGCCGGCCACATTTTTCGCCGTCGGGGGACCGCGCGCCCGCGACAGCGATGCGGGGCCATCCAGCTGCGTCCACGGCCAATATGCCGCGGCCGGTGCCTCCTCGCAGGCGATGGCAGCCAGAGATGAAGCGGCGCGATTCGACAGGTTGCCGCCTCTGGATGTGGCGGGTTCGACTTGATCGCGTTCGGCCTTCGACTATTAGCCGTCTTCCCTGTGCGTGCGGGACCTGCATCTAATCTGTGCAAGACGTTTGATTGGGCAGGCGGCCTTCCAATTCAAGGGCCGGCGTCATAAAAGGGATACACGACTCCGGCTAAGTCCGGAGCGTGCAAGGCAAGCGTGCCGGACCCTGGGGAAGGCCATCCGGCAAGCCCGCCGGCGATCTCGAACGGGGCGCCACATCGGTGCCACGATGCCGCCTTAGCCGGTTGAGCCGTCATGGCTTCTCCGTCGGGCCGCGGGAAAGTGGAGGTATCGGGCGTGAGCGACAGTCCTGAAACGCGCCGCTTTCGCGCCCTTTTCATCTCGGACGTTCATCTCGGCACCAAGGGGTGCCAGGCCGAACTGCTCCTCGACTTCCTCAAGTACAATGACGCCGATACCGTCTATCTCGTCGGCGACATCGTCGATGGCTGGCGGCTGAAGGCCAATTGGTACTGGCCGCAGAAGCACAACGACGTGGTGCAGAAGCTGCTGCGCAAGGGCCGCAAGGGCGCGCGCATGGTCTACCTGCCCGGCAACCATGACGAATTCCTGCGCGACTATTACGGCACCCACTTCGGCGGCATCGAGGTGGTGGAGACGGCCATCCACGAAGCGGCGGACGGCAAGCGCTACCTCGTGATCCATGGGGACGTTTTCGATCTGGTCGTGCGCCACGCCCGCTGGCTCGCCTTCCTCGGCGACTGGGCCTACACGGCCGCGCTCGGCATCAACACGTACCTGAACAAGGTTCGCCGTCGCCTCGGTCTCACCTATTGGTCGCTTAGCCAGTGGGCGAAGCTCAAGGTGAAGAATGCGGTGAATTACATCGGCAAGTTCGAGGAGGCGGTGGCCGAGGAGGCCAAGCGCCATCAGGTGGATGGCGTGATCTGCGGCCATATCCATCACGCCGTGATCCATGACCAGTTCGGCGTCCGCTATGTGAACTGCGGCGACTGGGTGGAGAGCTGCACCGCCGTCGCCGAGCATGAGGACGGACGCCTCGAGATCATCTCCTGGACTCGCAAGGTCGAGAAGAAGAGCCCGGCCCAGGAGGGCGAGGTGGTCGAGGGGGCGCGCGCGGCGGCCTGATGCGGGTTCTTGTCGCCACCGATGCGTGGCATCCCCAGATCAACGGCGTGGTGCGGTCCCTGGAGCATACCGCCCGCGAGGCCGAGGGCCTTGGCGCGGACATGCAGTTCCTGACTCCGCAGGGCTTCCGCACCGTTCCGCTGCCCACCTACAACGAGATCAGGCTCGCCCTCGCCACGCCGCGCATGATCATGCGGCGCATCGAGGCCCTGCAGCCGGACTTCGTGCACATCGCCACCGAGGGGCCGATCGGCATCCTGGTGCGCCGGGCCTGCATCGCCTCGCGACGCACCTTCACCACCTCGTACCACACCAAGTTTCCGGAATATCTGGCCGCCCGCGCCCCGGTGCCGGAGCGGCTGACCTATGCGTGGCTGCGCTCCTTCCACAATGCCGGCGGCGGTGTCATGGTGTCGACCGCCACGCTGGAGCGGGACCTTGAGGCGCGCGGGTTCAAGCGGCTGATGCGGTGGTCGCGTGGGGTGGATGCGGACATGTTCCGCCCGCGCCCCGAGGCCACGCTGAACCTGCCGCGCCCCGTCTATCTCTTCGTCGGCCGCGTGGCGGTGGAGAAGAACATCGAGGCGTTCCTCAATCTCGACCTGCCCGGCTCCAAGGTGGTCGTGGGCAATGGTCCGGCCCTCGCCAGCCTGAAAGAACGCTTTCCGGCCGTGCATTTCCTCGGTGCCAAGGAAGGCGAGGATCTGGCGCAGGTCTATGCCGCCTGCGACGTGTTCTGCTTTCCGAGCCGCACCGACACCTTCGGCATCGTTCTGCTGGAGGCGATGGCGAGCGGCCTGCCGGTGGCTGCCTATCCGGTAACCGGGCCGACGGACGTGCTGGCCGACGCCACCGAGCCCGTGGGGGTTCTCGACGAGGATTTGCGCACCGCCTGCCTGAAGGCGCTGGAGCTGTCGCCCGCTGCCGCCCGCCGCTTCGCGCTGCGCTACACATGGCGGGAGAGCGCCCGCCAGTTCCTCGACAACGTGCTGATTGCCCACGATATCGGGCCCATCGCGCGGCGCTATCGCCTTCGGCGGCGGCGTCGGGTAGCTTCCGGCGCATGAGCGCCTCAGAGATTCAGCCCGCCCCGCTTCCCACTGCCGAAGATGTCGATGCAGCCGCCGCGCGGCTGCTCGGTTTCGCCGTGCGTACGCCTCTGGTGTTCTCGCCGGTGCTGAGCGAGCGCGCCGGCGCGGATGTCTTCCTGAAGCCCGAGACGTTGCAGCGCACGGGCTCTTTCAAGTTCCGCGGCGCCTTCAATCGCATGGTGCAGATCCCGGAAGAGGCGCGCGCCGCCGGCGTCGTCGCCTGCTCCTCCGGCAACCACGCGCAGGGCGTCGCCGCTGCGGCGAAGATCCTCGGCATGCCGGCCGTCATCGTCATGCCCCACGACGCCCCGGCGCTGAAGCGCGACCGCACCCGCGCGCTTGGCGCGGAGGTGGTTGGCTACGATCGCCGCACCGAGGATCGCGATGCCATCGCCCGCGCCATCGCCACCGAGCGCGGAGCCATCATGGTGCCGCCCTATGACGATCCCCACATCATCGCCGGGCAGGGCACGGTGGGTCTGGAGATCGTGCAGGATCTCGCCGCGCTCGGCCGCGTGCCGGACCTTGTGGCGGCCAACGCCTCCGGCGGCGGCCTCGTGGCCGGCATCGCGCTGGCCGTGAAGCGCGTCGCGCCGCAGGCGCGGGTGGTGGTCTGCGAGCCGGCCGGCTTCGACGACCACGCCCGCTCCTTCCGCTCCGGCGTGCGCGAGCGCAATGCCCAGCCGGACGGCTCGTTCTGCGACGCACTGCTGGCCCCGACGCCCGGCGCCATCACCTTCGAGATCACCCGCCGCATCGTCGGCGAGGCTGCGGCCGTAACCGACGCCGAGGTGGCGCGCGCAGTCGAATATGCCTTCCGCGAGCTGAAGCTCGTAGTGGAGCCGGGCGGCGCCGTGGCGTTGGCGAGCCTGCTGGAGGGGCGGCTCGGCGTCTCCGGCGGTACGGCGGTGATCGTGCTGTCCGGCGGCAATGTGGATGCGGAAACTTTCGCCCGCTGCCTCGCCGCCGCCTGACGCATCGTGGAGGGCAGAGGAGAGGAGACCGGGCGGGGGTCGTTATCACCGCGTTCGCTCGCGCTGAGGCTTGGCGCGACCTACGGCGCCTTCTTCGTCGCCCTGGGCATCTTCCAGCCCTATCTGCCGTTGTGGCTGCAGGCGCGTGGACTGGGGCCCGAGGCTATCGGCCTCGTCCTCGCCGTGCCTATGCTGAGCCGTCTTGCCGCAACGCCTCTTCTCGGCCTCCTCTCCGACCGGCTGGGACGTCCAAGGGCGCTGCTGACCCTCCTGGGCATGGCCACGGTCGCGGCCATGGCGCTGCTGGCCTTCACGTCCAGCCTGCCGGCCATTCTCCTGATCCTCGGCGTCATGTCGGCGGTGTGGTTTCCCGGCTTCTCGCTGCTGGATTCCTACACCTCGCGCCTCGCCCGGGCGGGACGCGCGGAATATGGGCGGGCGCGGCAATGGGGCTCGGCGAGCTTCCTCGCCGCAAATCTCGCCGGTGGCGTGATCATTGGTGCGCTCGGCGCGGATTCGGTCGTGCTGCTGATGATCGCCGGGCACGTCACTTATGTGCTCGCCACCTTCGCCCTGCCGGAACTGCCGCGCGCCGAGCCGAAGCCCTCGCCCCTTGTGGGGCGGCGCGCGCGGCTCGGCTTCCTGGCCGGCATCGTCGCCGCCGGCCTCGTGCAGGCGAGCCACGCGGTGCTCTACCTCTTCGCGACGGTCCACTGGCGCTCGGAAGGCATCTCGCTGTCGGTCGTCGGCGTGCTCTGGGCCGTGGGGGTCGCGGCCGAGATGGTGCTGTTCCGCTTCGGCCGTCCACTGCTCGGCCGGGTCGGTCCCTATGGCATGATCGCCATGGGCGGCGCGGGGGCGGTGCTGCGCTTCGCGGTGATGGCGAGCGATCCACCGCTGGCAGTGCTGCTGCCCCTGCAATTGCTGCACGCCTTGACCTTCGCCGCGACCTACCTCGCCATGGTGGATCTCGTGGCGCGGGGCGTGAGCGAGCATCGCTCCGGCACGGGGCAGACCACCGCCGCCTGGACCTCAAGCCTCATGTCATCGGCGGCGAACGTGGCCGCGGGACCGCTCTGGGCGGCGTTCGGCCCGCTGGCGTATCTGGCCGGCTGCGCGCTCGGCCTCGCGGGCGTGGGCGCGGCCCTCGCCGCCGCGCGGCTTCAGCCCCACAGCAGCGGCTCGGGCGGGGAGACCACGGCACCCTCGTAGTGAAGGCCGGGCAGGCGGTCGCGGGCGAGCAGAAGCGGCCCATCGAGGTCTACCCATTTCGCCCGCTGAGCCACCAGCAGGGCAGGGGCCATGGCCAGCGACGACGCCAGCATGCACCCCACCATGACGCCAAAGCCGAGGCCGTGCGCCACCTCGGCCAAGGCCAGCGCCTCGGTGAGGCCGCCCGCCTTGTCCAGCTTCACATTGATGGCGTCGTAGCGCGTCCGCAGATCGGCAAGCCCGGCCCGGTCGTGAACGCTCTCATCGGCACAGACGGGGACCGGCCGATCGATCCGGGCGAGGCGGCGGTCGTCATCCGCCGGCAGCGGCTGCTCGACGAGTTCGACCCGGACGGCCGCGCAGGCATCCAGCAAGCCGGGCAGGTCGGCGGCCTTCCATCCCTCATTGGCATCCACGATGAGCCGCGTGTCGGGCGCCGCCTCCCGCACGGCGGAGAGGCGCTCGCGGTCACCGGGCGCGCCGAGCTTGAGCTTGAGCAGGGGGCGGTCTGTCGCGGCGGCCGCTGCGCGGGCCATGGCCTCTGGCGTGTCGAGGCTCAGCGTGTAGGCCGTGACCACCGGTCGCAGGGTGGGCAGGCCGGCAAGCTCGGCGCAGCCCATGCCGGAGGATTTCGCCTCGAGATCCCACAGGGCGCAGTCGACGGCATTGCGGGCGGCGCCTGCCGGCAGGCGGTGCTGAAGCGCCTCGCGGCTGAGGCCCGACGCGAGATCCGCCCTCAGGGACTCGATGGCGGCGAGGACGCCCTCCACGGTTTCGCCATAGCGGGCATAGGGCACGCATTCCCCTCGGCCGGTGATGCCGCCCGAGGTGATGCGGGCCTCGACCACCACCGCCTCGGTCTTGGAGCCGCGGGCAATGGTGAAGGTTCCGGCGATGGGGAAGCGTTCGACGCTGAGGGACAGTTCGGCCATGGATTAAGCTTAATAGCCGATTCCGGACGCCCCATCGCCGGGCATGTGACGATGGTGGCGCGGTGTGTCCTGGCTGATCTCGACGCCGCCACCGCGTATCTGTATGGCTAGTTTGTGCCCACGCCTCCGGTGCGGGCGCATCCGCAGGAGGCCTGCGCCGCCGGTGGATCAAGCGGGGCGTCGGACTTGACCGCGGCTGGTGCCGTGGTAGGGCGTCGGGTCTATCGGCCCGAATGCCTGTTTGAGGTTGAGACCAGCCGGTGCGTCGCGCCGGTCGCCGTTGGAGACGCCGCGTTGCCGCACGCCTCGTTGATTTCCGTGCACAGCCAGGACGACCGCCTGACAGTGGCCGGTCGCGGTGCGTGGACATCCGAATATGCCGACGAACTGGAAGCGGCGGTCAACGACACCGCCCATGCCTATGCCAAGCCCAAGGGCGTGGAGATCGATCTCGCCTCTGTCGAGCGCATGGATACCTTCGGCGCCCTGCTGCTGGAGCGGCTGCGCCGCGCCTGGGCCGGCGCGGGCATCGAACCGACGGTGGTCGGGCTGGCGCCGCGCTACAAGGTTCTCCTGGAAGAGCTGGCGCGCATGGGCCACGAGCCGGCGCCGCCCACGCGCCGTCACGAAGGCATTCTGGAGCGGTTCGGCCACGAGGTCGTCAATGCCGCCAAGGATGCGCTCTCGCTGTTGAACTTCATCGGCGCGACGGTTGCAGCCATGCTGCGGGTGGTGGCCCGCCCGCGCAGCTTCCGCTTCACCGCCATGGTGAACCAGATCGACCGCGTGGGCTTTCGCGCCGTGCCGATCATCCTGCTGATCACCTTTCTGATCGGCTGCATCCTGGCCCAGCAGGGCATCTTCAATTTCCGCAGGTTCGGCGCCGACATCTATGTGGTGGACATGGTGGGCGTGCTGGTGCTGCGCGAGCTTGGCGTGCTCATCGTCTCCATCATGATCGCCGGCCGCTCGGGCAGCGCCTATACGGCGGAGCTCGGCTCGATGCGCATGCGCGAGGAGATCGACGCGCTTCGGGTGATGGGCTTTGATCCCATCGAGGTGCTGGTGGTGCCGCGCATCCTCGCGCTGATCATCGCCCTGCCGCTGCTCACCTTCATCGGCTCCATGTCGGCCATCTTCGGCGCGGGTCTCGTGTCCTGGGGTTACGGTGGCATCACACCGGACGTGTTCCTCGACCGGCTGAAGCTCGCCATTGACCTCGATCAGTTCAAGGTCGGCATGTACAAGGCGCCCTTCATGGCCGCCACCATCGGCCTGGTCGCCTGCATGGAAGGCCTGAGGGTCGGCGGCAGCGCGGAATCGCTCGGCGCGCACACGACCGCCTCGGTGGTGAAGGCCATCTTCCTCGTCATTGTGATGGACGGTGTGTTCGCCATGTTCTTCGCCGCGATCGACATGTGAGCGGCCATGGACGCACAGACCTTACCCTCCACCCTCCAGACCAGCGGCCGCGAAGCCATCATCCGGGTGCGCGACATCGTGGTCGGATTCGGCGACCGGGTGGTGCTCAACCACCTTAATCTCGACGTGTATCGCGGCGAGATCCTCGGCTTCGTGGGCACGTCCGGCGGCGGCAAGTCGGTGCTGACGCGAACCATCCTCGGCCTCGTGCCGAAGACATCCGGCACCGTGGAGGTGTTCGGGCAGAATCTCGACGACCTCTCCGAGCGCGAGCGTTCCGCGCTGGAACGGCGCTGGGGTGTGCTGTTCCAGCAGGGCGCGCTGTTCTCGTCGCTCACGGTCAAGCAGAACATCCAGTTCCCGCTCAGGGAAAATCTCAAGCTGTCGCAGCGGTTGCTCGACGAGATCGCCTTCACCAAGATCGAGATGGTCGGCCTGAAATGCGATGTGGCCGAAAAGTTACCCTCCGAGCTTTCCGGCGGCATGATAAAACGTGCCGCTCTGGCCCGTTCTCTGGCGCTCGACCCTGAAATCCTCTTTCTGGACGAGCCGACCTCGGGTCTCGATCCGATCGGTGCCGGCGACTTCGACGAGCTGATCAGGACGCTGCAACAGACTTTGGGGCTTACGGTTTTCATGGTAACCCACGATCTCGACAGCCTGCATACCGTGTGCGACCGGATCGCGGCCCTCGCCGATGGCAAGGTGATCGCGCAGGGGACGATCGAGGACATGATGGCGGAACAACATCCCTGGCTGCGGGCCTATTTCCATGGCACGCGGGCAAGGGCGGTACAGAACGTGCGCCGCTAGGCGCAATCGAGGCCAATCGCGCGCGTCTGGCGCGCCGGGACAAGGAGTGGGCCGGTCAAGCGGGGCAGGTTGCAACGAAACCGGGATGAGGCATGGAAACACGGGCCAACTACACCATCATCGGAGCCTTCACGATGGCCGTTATCGCGGCTGCGTTCGGCTTCGTGTACTGGTTCGCGAGGCCGCAGGATTCCACGGCCCGCAAGATTTACGAGATCGTCTTCGACGGGTCCGTGGCCGGTCTGCGCCAAGGCAACTCGGTACTGTTCAACGGTATTCCCGTGGGCCAGGTGACCAGCCTCGGCCTGGTGCCGGGTCAGCCGGGACAGGTGCTCGTCCATGTCGGCATCGACAACAAGGTTCCGGTGCTGGCGGATGCGCGCGCCGGCCTGGAGTCGCAAGGTCTGACCGGCATCATCGCGGTGTCCATCCGCGGCGGAAAGCCCGACGCGCCGCCGCTTCCGCCCGGACCGAATGGCTACCCGCGCATCATGGCGGACGGCGGTGCGGGCATGTCGGGGCTCATCAACACCGCGCAGGGCGTTGCGAAGAAGATCGAGGTGGTCCTCGACTCCATCAACCCGGAAGAGATCAAGAACATCATCCGCAACATCGACACCTTCTCGCAGGCCGTTGCCTCCAAGTCCGACGACGTGGCGAGCGTCATCGAGCAGGCGAACGCCCTCGTGAAGCAGCTCAACGGCGTGGCCCAGCGGGTGGACGAGGTGGTGGTGAACCTGAAGTCCGCGACCGAGGACAAGAACGGCCTGCTCAACCAGGCCACCGAGGCGGCGACGTCCGTGCGCAAGCTCGCCGACAATCTGGACCAGCGGACCGCGCTCCTCACCAACGAGATCAGCCGCTTCACCGGACCGGGCCTCAAGCAGTTCGAGGCGCTGGCGACCGACGGACGCCGCACCCTCGGCGAGATCGATCGAGTGCTGAGGGGCATCGAGCGCAATCCGCAGCAGTTCATCCTGGGCGGCGGCAACTCCATTCCGAAATACGGGCGATGAGCCGATCATGAGCGACCGTTTCGCCCTCCGTACCGAACTGCTGGTCCGTAGCGTCTCCGCCCTCGCGCGCGGGGTCGCTGGCGCGGTTCTGCTCCTTGCCGCCGCGCTGTCCCTCGCCGCATGTGGTTCCACCCCTCTGCCGACCTACAACCTCTCCGCCCCCAGCGGCTTTACCGCCGGCGGCAGCGGCAACGGGCAGCTGGTGGTGGTGGCGCCGACGGCGCTCGCTGTGCTCAACACTGACAAGATCATGGTGGAGCCGGGCGCGGGGCAGGTGGCCTATCTCGCCGACGCCCAATGGAGCGACAATCTTCCGGCGCTGCTCCACGCCCGCACCATCCAGGCGTTCGAGAACGCCAGCAAACTGCGCCGTGTCGCCCGCCCCGGTGATGGCGTGAACGCCGATTACACGCTGGTGACGGATATCCGCACCTTCGCATTGCGCATCACCGATCAGGGGCCGGTGGCCGTGGTGGAGGTCTCCGCCAAGCTCATCGGCACCCAGAGCGGCCGCATCCTTGCCGCGCAGGTGTTCCGCGCCGCCGTGCCTGCGGCGTCGTCCGCCGGTGCCAACGCGACGGCCGCGCTCGATCAGGCGCAGGAACAGGTTCTGGTGCAGATGGTGCGCTGGGCTTCGGCCAAGTTCTGAGCGGGCCAAGTTCTGAGCGGAGCCCCCGCCGGTTCAGGTGAGCCGGTCGGCGAGCAGGAACTGAAGCGCCCGGTCGAGCCGGATATGCGGGATCGGCCCGTCGCCGATGCCGGACGGCGGACGGAAGCGCAGGAAGCGGAAGTCCACATCCCCCTCCGCCTCGCCCGCCATGGACGATGAGAGCCCCCGGAAACCGGTGCCGGAGGGATCGAACAGCGCATCGGGATTGGCCGGCAGCTCGCCCGGAAACACCGCCACCTCCTCCTCACCGTCGAACACATGTCCGCCGGCGTCCTGCCCGGCCTCCGGCGTGCCCACGATGGCGTCGAGTTCATGCCCACCGCGCCGCACACGCGCCTCGCGCGTGGCGCGGATGGCGGCGATCGCCACTACGTCGAGGGCCGCGCCGTGATCCTGCGCCCGTTCGCGGGCCCGTTCCACAAGCCGCCCCAGCACCGCCTCCAGCCGGTCGTGGCTGGCGCGATGGAGGTGGTCTGCCTTGGTGGCGGCGAATAGCACCTTCTCGATGCGGGGCCGGAAGAGCGCGCTCACCAGACTGTTCCGGCCGGTACGAAATGCCGCGAGGATGCCATCCAGCGCCCGCTCCAGATCGGCGAGGGCGGCCGGCCCCGCATTCAGGGCGGAGAGCGTATCCACCAGCACGATCTGCCGGTCGAGCCGGGCGAAGTGATTGCGGAAGAAGGGGCGAACGACCGCGTTCTTGTAGGCCTCGAAGCGCCGCTCCATCATCGCGCCCAGCGTATTCGCGCGGGCGGGGGTATCCGGCACGTCCAGAGGGGCGAAGGTGAGGGCGGGCGAGCCTTCGAGGTCGCCGGGCATGAGGAAGCGGCCGGGCGGCAGCAGGCTCATGGCCAGCCGCTCGCTCAGGCAGGCGGCGAGATAGTCCGTGAACCGCGCCGCCACCTCCCGCGCCCGGGCCTCGTCGGCGGGGCCGTCCACCGGCGCGTCGGCCACTGCCGCCAGGAACGGCGCCGCAACCTCCGCCCGCACGCCAGCGCGGGCCAGAGCCAAGCTCTGCCGGGCAAATTCGGCGTAGGACATGTTGAGCAGCGGCAGGTCCAGCAGCCACTCGCCGGGATAATCCACGATGTCGAGGGTCAGCGTCCTCAGGCTGCCGCGCCGGTTGGCGTAGCGAATGGCGAGGCGCAGCTCGCTGACGCGGGTGGTGGAGGACGGCCAGCGCCGCTCCGCTCCCAGCATCTCAAGATGGCCCTCATAGGCGAAGCGCGGCACCGCGTCGTCCGGCTGGGGCTGCAGCTCGGCGCGGGCGATGCGGCCGGACTGGTAGGGCTCGAACACCGGCATCCGCGCCCCCTTGGTGAGGGCATGGATGAGCGCTGTGGTGAAGATGGTCTTTCCCGCCCGTGAGAGGCCGGTCACACCAAGACGCAGGGTGGGATGGGCGATTCCCTCCACCCGGTCCGCCAGGGCCTGAAGCGCGATGCGCGCATCGTCCACGGCGTCCGTGAAGAACGCCATCGTCAGTCGGTTCCGCCGAGATCGCGCGGGGTGACGAAGCGGTCGAGCCGGCCGATGCCAGGGGCTGCGGCGCTCCACTCGTCCACGGGAAGGTCGATGACGGCGAGGGCGCCGGTCGGGAATTTCTCTGCCATGCTTGCAACATGGGGGGCCGGGCCGGAAGCCACAAGCAGCTCGGCGAGGTCTTCGAGGCCGGGATTATGGCCCACAAACATCACGCTGTGTGCGTCCTTGGGCTGCTCGCGCAGCACGGTCATGAGACGCGCGGCCGAGGCGTCGTAGATGCGCGGCTCGCTGGCCACCACCTTGGCCGGCGGCAGGCGCGCGGCGACGAGATCCCAGGTTTCCCGCGTGCGGCGGGCGGGTGACACCAGGATGCGGTCGGCCAGCAGGTGTTCCTGCCCGATATAGGCGCCGATGCGGGGCGCTGCGTTGCGGCCCCGCGCCGAAAGCGGGCGTTCCGGATCGGCGATGCCGTTCGGCCAGTCCGACTTCGCATGGCGCAGCAAGATGAGTCGGCGCATGGTTACCAACCGATGGACGAAAGGCGGACCCTTATGAAGCACGCGGCTAGTGCAGCGCAACGCCTGCTGCCGCGCCGCAGCGTCACGCCCCCACGGACGGCGATGACGGAAACGTCATTAGAGCGCCGCAAATAAACGCTTTCTCAAGCTGGCGGCGTCAGCATCGCCTGTCTCTCATTGGACCAATTCATGAGCCAGTCGTCCGCGCCCCGGCCCCAAGCGCACGATGCGATGGGGTCCGAACGCGCCTCCTCCGGCCCCAAACGGATTATCGACTGCGACGTCTGCGTGGTGGGAGGCGATGTCGCCGGTCTCGTTCTGGCCGGAGATCTCGCGCGGCGCGGCCGCGACGTG
The DNA here is from genome assembly GCF_017875275.1 of Xanthobacter flavus. Classification (NCBI taxonomy): domain Bacteria; kingdom Pseudomonadati; phylum Pseudomonadota; class Alphaproteobacteria; order Hyphomicrobiales; family Xanthobacteraceae; genus Xanthobacter; species Xanthobacter flavus. The sequence goes on from NZ_JAGGML010000001.1 coordinate 4,891,022, forward strand.
GTGCTGCTGGCAATGGCCGGGCCGTCCGCTGCCGTTCCGTCGTGGTCGCTCGATGGGGTCATCGCGGCGGGGTTTCCGCTTTCGACGCGCGAGCTTGTCGCACGCATTGGCCGCGATGACGCTCAGGAGCTGCTCATTCTGTCCGCCCAGGCCGCGGAGGCGGGGCTGTCGCTGACCGAGCGACTCGGGGTGGATATCGGCCCGCGCGGCCGGCTGACCGTGGCGCGCGCACACGCCGCCGAGGACCTTCATCGCGAGCAGGATCTGCGCCAGGAGCTGGTGCCGGATACCACCGTCTTCGTCGGCGCGGAGGATCTCGCCGCCCTTCTCGGGACCGATGCATTTGCCGCCGGCATCGGCGTCGTGCCGGCCGAGCGCGTCCGCACGACATCGCTGGTCGCCGCGCTGGAAGAGGCGGCACGGACCGCCGGCGTCCGCTTCTTCAGCGTGGAGAGCGCGCTTTCGGTCGATCTCAAGGGCGTTCGGAAGTATCTAGATACGTCAAACCAGCGGGTGCGCGCATTTCAGGTCGCGGTCTGCGGCGCGGCGGCCTTTGCCCGCCTCGGGTCCGGCGTTGCCCGTCTGCCGCGCGCGCCGTGGGTGTCCGGCGGATTTCGCCTGCCGAACAGCAATGTACCGTATGGGGGCCTCGTCGAGGAATTCGGCCTGTCGGGGCTCGCCTACCATTTCGACGGCGACCGGCTGGCGCTGGCGGCGCAATGCGCCTTGCCGGTGATGACACGGGTCGGTGCCGCGCGCGTGCTGCGGCGCCATGCGGCCGAGGTCTATCCGGTCGGCACCGGGCTGGTGGAGGGCGCACGGGGGCGCAATGTGCCCGATCCCGGCGGCATGCCGTTGCTATATGAGGGGGAGCGGGGCGTCTGGTACGCGCTTGCGCCGGGGGCGGGATCGCTGGGGCTGGAGTTCCTGGCCGCCCGGCTCATTGTCGGCGCTATCGCCGAGCGCGATGATCGGATCGCGCTCCTCCAGCCATTCGCGACGGGCGGGCTGACCGGCTGGACGGGTCGCGCGGCGCGCTTCGCCTCCTTCTGGCACGTCCGCCTCGCTGCCCGCCTGCATCTGGACAAGGCCGCGCCGGTATCGGCGCCAGCGCAGGCGGCGGACGGTTCGCAGCCTCTGCCGACGCCGGCCACGGCAGGCGCCCTCGTGCGCCGCAGCCTCGCCTCCGCCGCCTCGGCCTCGCGTCACGCGGCGCGCGCGGCGCTGCATGCGGCGTCCGGCTGGGCCTCCGCTCTCGCGGAGCGTGCCGCTCTGGAGCGCACCCGCCGCCGCCGTCGTCCGGACGGACTCGATCCGCATGGAGAGCCGGACGAGGAGGCACCGCCTCAGCGGCGATAGAAGGCTTGCGGGCGCGTGCCTTCGCGGAAATAGCCGAAGAACGCGGCCACACCGGCCGCCTGCGCCAGAAGCCCCGGCATCAGCGCCGCGAACGCGCCGAGATCGGCGCCGTCCGGAGCAATGGCGTCGCGGATGGCGAACTGGCAGTAGCCGGTGGTGAACAGCCACAGCACAAGCAGCCACGGCAGGACCAGCAGGGCGATGCGCGCGCGGGCGACGGTGAGCACCACCATGGTCACCGCCCAGCCGAACAGCACCGCCTGCGGCATCAGCCCCAGCCGCATCACCTGCTGCGGCACCCCGGAGCCAGCGAATGAATCAAACAACGCCGAGCGCGCGCCGGTGACGCCTAGCGCCGAAATGAGCGTGAAGAGCCCGGCCAAGGGCAAAGCGGCGATGCCGCAGGCGCACCAGAACAGGAAGGCCAGCGGCCCGCCGAGACGGGCCGGGCGTTGGGCCGGGTCGGTGGGCGGGGCGGGGGCGCGGGGCGGGACTTGGGGCATGGAGGGAGCGGTCATGAGGATCCTCGGATCCTCCGGCTTATAGACGATCCCGCTCGCCATGCACCCGGCAACCCCGGCCTGACACGCTGCAAGCTGTGTCAGGCGCCGAAATGGTCGCGCCAGGTCTTCTGGCTATCCGCGAAGGGCAGCCGCCGCGCCTCGTAGACCGCCCGCGCCACGGCCCGCGCCAGCACGATGGAGGCGAGCGCACCCAGCCGGGCGAGATCGGGCAGCGGCGCTTCCAGCGGCTTGCGTCCCGTGGCCATGGCGAACACCACATCGCCATCCAGCGGCGTGTGCACGGGAAACAACGAGAGCGCCAATCCGTTCTGCGCCATGATGGCGAGGCGGCGCGCCTGCACGGGGGAGAGCACCGCATCCGTCGCCACAACGGCGATGGTGGTGGCGAAGCGAGAGATGCCGCCCTTCAGCCGGGGATCGCCGGCCTCGTCAGGAACCCGCGCCGGTACGCCCAGTCCACCGAATTCCCCATCCCGCTCATAGTGGCCGGCGCGGAAATGCGGGCCGTCGCCGAAGAGGGGGCTGCCGGCGGCATTCACCGCGACGATGGCCCCGACCACATGGCCGGTGGACGTCATCGCCGAAGCCGAACCCAGTCCGCCCTTGACCGTCGCGGTGGTGCAGCCCGTGCCCGCGCCGACCGAGCCGAGGTGGAAGTCTACATCCGCCGCCTCAAGAGCGTCGCGGCCGAGCTGGAGGTAGGGCGGATGGCCCTCCCAGCCCTTGTCGCCGCCGTTGAGCAGGTCGAACAGGATGGCGCCGGGCACGATGGGCACACGCGCGGTGCCGACCGCGAAGCCCCGTCCGCGCGCCGCCAGCCCCGCCATGACGCCGGACGCGGCATCCAGCCCGAAGGCCGAGCCGCCCGACAGCGTGATGGCGTCCACGCGCTCCACGGTCGCCGCGGGGTCGAGGAGGTCGGTCTCCCGCGTGCCCGGCCCACCGCCGCGCACGTCCACCGCCGCTACCGCCGGCTCCTCGGCGAGGATCACGGTGACGCCGGTGCCGATGTGCGGCTCGGTGGCGTTGCCGACCAGGAGGCCGGGGACGTCGGTAATCAGATTGCGCAGCGCGCGCTCCTCAGGCTGGACGGCGTTCGGCCGACGATACGACAGGGCACGGGATAAAAAAGACCGCGCCGGGCGTCATCGGCCCGGCGCGGTTCTGATCTTCCGGCACTTGGTCCGGGATGGGCGAGCGCCTTCCTCAGTCGAGACGACCGGAGGCGTGGGCGAGCATGGTGTAGACCTTGCCTGTGTCGGAGGTCAGGTACGTGCGCGCCAGCGTGCTGCCGCGGTTGTCGCCCGACACCTGATCGATCAGCCGCTCGAACTCGGCGACATAGCGGTCCACGGTCTCGCGGAAGCCTGCGTCGGCGCGGTAGCGGCGCTTGAGGGCGTCAAAGGTCTGCTGGCCCTGGAGGGTGTAGAGCCGGCGGGAGAAGACGTGGCTATCGCCATTGTTGTGGCGCTCCCACATCTCGACGGCCGCCTGATGATCAACCATGCGGGCGATGTCGGACGAGAGGTCGTCGAGGCTGTCCGGGGCCGCGACGGGAGCTGGGGCCGCCGCGCGGGTAGAGCGCGGCGCCTCCTCGTCGATATCGCCGGAGGCGCGGGCGAGCAGCTCGCTCAGCCAGCTGTCACGCTCCTCGCCGGTGTTCTCGGCGCGGCTGGCCGGACGCGCTGCGGGACGTTCCGCAGGCTCGGCGCGGCGGCTCGCCGGGGTGGCGGGGGCGCGGCGCAGTTCGGCCTGGAGCAGGCTGGCGCCTTCGCTGCGGGCCGGCTCGGTGCGGCCGGTTTCGCCGCGGGCGAGGTCGCCACGGGCAAGGTCCTGCCGGCCGGTCTCGCTACGGCTCGTTTCGCCGCGGGTCGGTTCAGCGCGCTGGATGTCCGAGCGGGTGTTCTCGGCGCGGGGCTCGCGCTCGGGTCGGCTGCGGAGGGCGGAGGCCGTCTCGCGGCTGGCGCGGGCGCTGTCCTGCTGGGCGGCGCGGGCCGAGGCTTCCACCACGTCCAGCGCCTGGCCCTGGCGGGCGACGATCTCGTTGAGTTCGGCGAGGGCCTTGATCTGCTCGGCCACGGCGCGACGCATGGTGGCGGCGCTCGCCTCGGTCTCGGCGGGCAGTTCGAGGATGCCGCGCTTCATCTCCTCGCGGGCGAGGGTGATGGCCTGCTGCACGTCCTCTGCCACCCGCTTGAGGTCGGTGGCCACGGCCGTGAAGCGGTTGCCGGTTTCGCCGAACAGGGTGTGCACGTCGTTGAGCGCGGCCTCGTAGGTCTGGCGCAGGGCGGCGGCGGAGCGCTCCCGCTCGGCCTCGGCCGCGTGGCGCACCAGCGCGAGCTGCTGCGACACCGCCTCGGTGGAGCCCGACGTGGCCGCGGCGATGACGTTGGCGATCTCGCCGGCCCGCTGCTGGGAGGCGGTATAGGTCTCGTCGAGCATGGTGTGGAAGGCGGCGAGCCGGCTCTCCACGTCTCCGACCCGCTGCGCCAAAGACCTGGCCAGCTGCTCCATCGCCTCGCGGCGCGCGGCGAGGGTGCTGTCCACCTGATCGTGGGTGGAGGCCAGCGTCTGGGTCGCCTCGTCCATCAGGCGGCGGTTCTGGTCGAGCCGCTCGGACAGGGAGGACATCTGCGCCAGCGCGCTGGCGGAGACTTCCTTGAGCGAGCCGATCTGCGACTGGAAGCGATCGGCGGTGGCATCGGCGCTGAGGGCGATGCCCGCAACCGTCCCCCCAAACCCTTCCACCTGCCGGGCAAAGGAGCCGGCGAAGGCGTCGAGGTTGGACACCGCTTGGGTGAGGGCGCCCTGGAAGGTGGCGTTGGCGTCGTCGAGGCGCTCGATGATGACGCCCACGTCCGTGCGCAGGGCGCTGTTGGTGGCGGTGATCTCCGTCACCGCGCGCTGGCTGGTGCGCTCCAGCGCGGAGAGGAAGGTGCCGTTCTTGTCGTCGATGAGGTGGGCGATCTCGGTCAGGCGTGTGCCGAGGTTGTCCGCCACCTTCTCCGAATGCTCGGTGAGGGTCCGGCTGACGTTGCTCGACAGGGTGGTGAGCGAGCGCTCCACCTGGCTCGCCTCCGCGCGCAGGGCACCGGAGACGGTCTCGATGCGGCCGACAAGGGCATCGGCGATGGCAGTGCCGCGCACCTCAAGCGAGGTGGCGACGCCGTCGAGGCGGCCGAGCACCAGTTCCTCGATGCGATGGACGCGGCCATCCAGCACGGAGGCGATCTCCTGCGCCCGGACGCCGATGTTGCGGTTCACCGCGTCGGCACGGTCGGTGAGCACCTCGCCCAGCGCCTTGGAGCGGGTGGCGAAGAAGTTCTCCAGCGTCTCCACCGACTTGTCGAGGGAGTCCGTGGCGTTCTTCGTGCCCTCGGCGATGGTGCGGGCGAAGTTGACCGTGCGGGTGGCCAGGGTCTCGGTGAGGCTCTGAGCCCGCTGGTCCAGCGTCTGCTCGATGCGCGAGAAGCGCTGGTCCATGATGGTCGCCACCGTGTCGGTGGTGGCGGAGAGGCGCTCGTCCAGCGTGGACGTGGCGAGGCGCAGGTTCTCGTTCACCAGCGCCACCCGGTGGGTGATCTGGTCCACCAGCTCGGGGGCGTGGACCTTCACCGTGGTGTCGAAGTTCTTCACGCCGTCCTGCATGACGCGGGCGAGGTGCGAGGAGTCATGCTGCATGCGATCGGCGAGCTCGGCGCCGCGCACGGTGATGGTCTCCTCCATGGCCTTCAGGCGGGCGGTGAGCATCTCCTTGATGGCGTCGCTCTTGGTGCCGATGGTGGCGACCAGGATGTCGGCGGTCTCGCGGAAGGCTTCCGTGACCTTGGACCCGCGGGCGCCGATGGCCTGCGTGACCTCGGTGGCGACGCGCGACAGGCGTTCGGTCATGTCCTCGCCTGCGCCGTTGAGGGACGCGGCGACCTCGTTGCCCTTGTCCACCAGCGCGGTGACGACCTGGTTGCTGGAGCGGTCGAGGGAGGATGTGATGCGCTCGCCCGTCTCGGAGAGGCGCTGCTGGAGGTCCTCGCCGCGCACGGCGACGGCCTCGTAGATGCGGTTGCCAGTGGCCTCGATGCGGTCGGCGAGGTCGGTGCCGCGCACGGCCAGCGTCTCCGCGACCCGCTCGCCGGTCTCCTCCAGCTTGCGGACGAGTTCGCCGCCGCGGGTGGAGAATTCCACCACCGCGCTCTCGCTGGTGGCGCGGAAGGCGGAGTTCACCTCGGCCACGCGCACGTCGATGTCGTCGGCGAAGCGGCCCACGTTCTCGGCCAGCGTTTCGGTGATGCCCTGCTTGAGGCGGTCAATGTTGCTGTTCACCTCGTCGCCCCAGCGCTCGACGAGCTGCGACACGTCGGTGGTGGTGGCGAGCAGGTTGGAGGCGAGGTCGTCGGTGCGCGAACGCAACGTCTCCACCAGCAGATCGCCGGACTCGGAGAGATCCTGCCGGATGTCGGAGCCGGTGAGTTGCAGGCGGTCGATCAGCTCGCCGCCCTTGGCGGTGAGGCTGTCGATCATGCTGTCGCCCACGCGGGCGAGGGCGGCGGTGATGTGCTCGCCCTTCTGGCCGAGGATCTCGGTGACCTGCTCGCTCGCCTCCAGCATGGTGGTGTGGATGCGGGAGGCGACGTCCTTCACCTCGCTGGAGAGCACCGTCTCGGCGGCGATGATGCCCTCGCGCAGGCGCTCGGTCTCGATCTGGATATTGTGGCGCTCGGCCTGGAGGTCGTCGATGAGCGTGCGGATGCGCGTCTCGTTCTCCTCGTAGGCGCGCTCGAGGGTGGAGACTTCGGCGCGGACCATGGCCTCCAGCTCGCCGGCGCGGGCGACGGCGCGGTCCATGCCGTCACCCATCGCGGCCACCTCGCGGCGCACCGCCTGGCCAACGGTGACGACGCTCTCGGTGGCGATGGACTCCGGCTGGGCGAGGCGCAGGGCGACCTCGGTCATGGAACGGGCGATGCCCTGCAGCTCCAGCGACCGGCGCACGATGCTGGCCATGCCGAAGAAGGCGAGCGGGGGAATGAGGATGCCGGCGAAGATGCCGAGCAGGGCCGGGGAGTCGCCCAGCGACTGCAGCCCGTTGGAGCTCGCCATCAGGCCATGATGGACGGTGTAGGCGAAGATGATGCCGACCACGATCCAGACCAGCGAGGCGCCCGTTGCCCAATAGAAGGGCGTAACGGGGGGCTTCTTCTGCAACTGGCCGAGAAGCTGGCCGATGGGCTGGCGATCGTCGTTGGCGGCGCGGCGCTCGGCCTCGCTGCGCGGGCGGGGCGCTCCCTCGCGGCGGCCGCCGTCGACACGCACCTCACCGCCCTCCGAGGGACGGGGGCGACGATTGATGGGGCGTCCTTCGCGCTGCTGTCCGGGGCCGGTCATGACACGATCGGGAGAGGGCGGGCGGTCCAGCGGGGTGCCGCGATCCGGCGGCAGGGGCGCTTCGCCTCCTTTTGCCGCTGCCGCATTGGCCTCGGCATTGTCGAGCTCGAGCGTCAGAGCCTCCTGGATGGCCGACAGAGCCGCCTCGGTCGGATCCTGGATCTTCTTCGGGTTCTTCATCTCGCTGTCGCCTCTGCCCGCTTTCGGTGCCGGGGCATGATGCCGCCAATGGCTCCGATACCCGTACACGCCCCCATCATCCGGCCACGCCGGACGAAGATGGTTTACCGTTTCTTATCCTAGACAGGCCTCGCCTCCGTTTGAACCGCCCGTGCCGCATTAATGAAGATATCGTTAATATCGAGCGGCTTGGCTTCAGCTTGGGCATTCCCGGTGAGGGGACGGGATCCGCGACAATCGGCGCCCGCGCTGGTGCGGCGCGGGACAAGCCGCTATAGCCAGTGGCCGGAAAGCGGCTCCGCCTTGGCCTTCGGGCTGAGGCTTGCGAGCCGTCAAATCAAGCCACCGCCGCGCCCGCGGCGGAAGCCGGGAAGCGACACTCTATGGTTGCCATTACCTTCATCGAACACACCGGCGCTGTCCATAAGGTCGACGGGCCGGAAGGCGCTACCGCCATGGAAACCGCCGTGCGCAATGGCGTTCCGGGCATCGTTGCGGAATGTGGCGGCGCCTGCGCCTGCGCGACCTGCCATGTCTATGTGGACGAGGCGTGGATTGAGAAGGTCGGCCAGCCCTCCGAGATGGAGGAGGGCATGCTCGATTTCGCAACCGACCTTCGCCCCACCTCCCGTCTGTCGTGCCAGATCAAGCTGACAGCGGCGCTGGACGGCCTGGTGCTCCACACGCCCGAAAACCAGGGCTGAGGTCGGATCCTGGGGGGAGCTGCGCTCCTCTCAGTCCACCTTCTCGCCGGGATAGACGCCGAACAGCTGGTTCTGCTGGACATAACCGTCGAAGCCGTCGCCGGTGATGCGGCAGACCTTGCCATCACAGGCCTTCACCACGCCCAGCACGCTCGGCTCCAGCTTGGCCACGACCTTGGCATCGGAATCCGCCGAGCTGCGCAGGGGCACGGTTTCGCCCTTCAGCCAGGGGGCGACGAGGGCCGTCCGCCGCAGGGACAGCATGGAGTGGTAGACCCATCCCTCCGCGCCGTCGGCATCGCGGATGCGGCGCCACGTCTCATATTCGGCGGTCACCTCCACCGGCAGCCCGGCGCGGTTGAACACCCAGGCCACGTCCTGGTCCCGGTTTGGACCGTTGCGGACGTTCACCTTGTCTGCCTTCAGCGAGACGAAGCGGGGAACCGGCAGGCCGGAGGTGCCGGGCTCGGCGGCGACTGCACCCGCAGCCGTTCCCACCATCATCGCCGCCGCAAGGGCCAGGGCTTTCACCGACCGGCTGTCGAGGCTTCGCTTCAGATGAGTTCGTTTTGCGGGCATGATGGGACCGTCCTTTCGCATCGCACCTAACAGACCGGAGGGGTGCGCCGCCGCGGCGGGCACGTCAAGGCCCTGCGTCTCGGCGCGCCTTGTGTTTCCCCGGCTGTCTGATAGACGGGACCAGAACCGTTAAGAAATGGGGAATGGGGAGTAACGATGGTGCGTCGCAAGCCCCTCGTCGTCGTCACGCGCAAGCTGCCCGACTCGGTCGAGACTCGGATGCGTGAGCTGTTCGATGCCAGACTCAACATCGACGACGTGCCCATGGATCAGGCCGCGTTGGTGGAAGCGGTCAAGATGGCGGACGTGCTCGTGCCCACCGTGACCGATCGGATCGACACGGCCGTGCTCTCGCAGGCTGGGGAAAACCTGCGGCTGATCGCCTCTTTCTCCAACGGCGTCGACCACATCGATGTCGCCAGCGCGCTGAACCGGGGCATCACCGTCACCAACACCCCCGGCGTCCTCACCGAGGACACCGCGGACATGACCATGGCGCTCATCCTCTCCGTGCCCCGGCGGCTGGCCGAGGGGGCGCAGGTGATGATCGCGGACAAGGAAGAGTGGGCCGGCTGGTCCCCCATCTGGATGCTTGGCCGGCGGATCTGGGGCAAGCGCCTCGGCATCATCGGCATGGGGCGCATCGGCCAGGCGGTGGCGCGGCGGGCGAAGGCATTTGGCCTGCAGATTCATTACCATAACCGCCGCCGCCTCAATTCCGGCATCGAGGAAATGCTCGACGCCACCTATTGGGACAGCCTGGACCAGATGCTGGCGCGCATGGACATCGTGTCCGTGAACTGCCCGCACACCCCCGCGACCTACCATCTGCTCTCGGCTCGCCGCCTTAAGCTGTTGAAGCCAGACGCTTATGTGGTGAACACGGCGCGCGGCGAGGTGATCGACGAGAACGCCCTTACGCGCCTCTTGGAAGCCGGCGAGATCGCCGGGGCCGGCCTCGACGTGTTCGAGCACGAGCCGGCGGTTAACCCCAAGCTGATCCGCCTCGCCCGGCAGGGAAAAGTCGTGCTTCTCCCGCACCTTGGCTCCGCGACGCTGGAAGGCCGCGTGGACATGGGCGAGAAGGTCATCGTCAACATCAAGACCTTCATGGACGGCCACCGGCCGCCGGATCGGGTGCTGCCCGCGATGCTCTGAGGCGGGCAGCACCGTCAGCGGTCGCGGTCGCCCTTGAGGCGGGCCGCGACCTCGACGAGCCACCCGAAAGGCGTCGATGTCGATGCGGTTCGGGTGCCGTTCGGGGCCGATATCGGCGGGTTCGAGGTGCACTCAGGTTCGAACGCGCGGTCAGCTGCGGGGCTGACGTTAGCGGCGGTATTAAATTGCCTTCCGAGATCGCTCTCCGGGGCGTCGCCGACCGGCGGTGTCTCCGCCACGATCACCCGCTCGCTCTGCGCCGTTACCAGCTCCGTCTCCAGCGCCGTGATTCGCGCTACCAGCGCCGCACGCTCGCGGCGCCAGTCGTCGGCCAGGAGACCGGCGGGCAGCTGGCTGAGGATGGGCGAGAAGGGGAAGGCGTCCCGGTCGCGCGCCTGCGTCACCGGCCAGCGGTGGAACCATGATCCCAGATTGTCCACTTCGAACCGCGCGACCTCCAGCCCAGAGCGTCCCAAGGCATGGGTTCCGGAGAGCTGGTCGCGGCGGGAGTAGCGCAGCACCTGCGCCAGCCAGAGGCGCATGGCGGCAGCGACCGTGGGGTCGTGGTGCCGACGCAGGATGATGGCGGACCAGAAGGGCACCGCCTCCAGCACCAACGGATCGCTCATCATGTAATGGTTGAGCTGCTCCAGCACGCGCCCACCATCGTCGAGGCCCATGCGCAGCACTTCCATGAACTCGTCGCGGACGCTGGCGCGAAAGCTGTGGCCCGGCATGGCCACGGCGACGCCACCGGGGAGGTAGCGGGCGATCACCTCTTCCGGCGGCGCGGTCAGGATGACGCTGTTGTCGATGTAGAGCGAGAGATCGTAATCCGGCAGCAGCTCATGGGGAGAGAGCTTGGCCATGCGCTGGCTGCGCACGGGATCGAGCGGGAAGGCGGGGTCGAGGCGGCGAATCTGCCAGCTCGCGCTGGTCAGCTCCGCATCGTCGGTGAAGCAGATGAAGTCGAGGCCGGAGGCCGCGGCCATGGGCTGCTCGTTCAGCGCCTCGTAGCCGCCGATCAGGCAGGTATAGACGCACGCGCGCCCGGTCGGTGCCATCATGCCTCAGGCCGCCGCGCTGCGCCTGTGCGCGGAGAGGTCGGTGATGCGCGGCCCTTCGCCGGTGAGCGGGTTCTCCGGGTCCCACGCGTAGCTCAGCGTCTCGAAGCGCATGGAGCGGGCGTCGATCATCAGGAGGCGCCCCACCAGCCCTTCGCCGAAGCCGACGATGGCCCGGATGGCCTCCAGCGCCGCGAGCGATCCCGCCACCCCAGCGAGCGCGCCCAGCACGCCGGCCTCGGCGCAGGCGGGCACGGTGCCGGCCGGTGGCGGCTCGGGGAAGAGGCAACGATAGGTGGGGTTGGGTGTGCCATCCGGCCCACTCTCATGGGCGCGGATGGTGGTGACGGTGGCGTCGAAAGCCCCCAGCGCCGCCGTCACCAGCGGCTTCTTCGCCAGCACACAGGCGTCGGAGACGAGATAGCGGGTGGAGAAATTGTCCGAGCCATCCACCACCAGATCGGCCTGCGCGATGAGGTCCAGAGCGTTGCCGGCATCGATGCGCACCGGATGCGTCACCAGCTCCACATGGGGATTGAGGGCGGCCACCGCGTCGCGGGCGCTATCGGTCTTCGGCCGGTCCACGTCCTGCGTGCGGTGAATCACCTGCCGCTGGAGGTTGGAGAGAGAGACGACGTCGTCCTCCACCAGGATCAGCCGCCCGACGCCTGCCGCCGCGAGATAGAGCAGCACCGGCGCGCCGAGGCCCCCGGCGCCGATCACCAGCACGGTGGCCGCCTTCAGTCTCTGCTGGCCCGGCCCGCCCACGTCGTGCAGCACGATATGGCGGGCGTAGCGCTCGATCTCTTCGGGGGAGAAGGCCATCGATCATCCTCGGGCAACGCCTCGCGCGTCGCCTTAGCCGCCGGAGAGGCGCGCCATCATCGGCAGGAGCGTGCCCGTCACCGCCTCGGGTGTCAGCGGCCCCACGAACTTGTGGACGATGGTGCCGTCCTTCGCCACCACGAAGGTCTCGGGCACGCCGTAGACGCCCCATTCTATGGCCGCGCGCCCGTTGGGGTCGACCCCCACCGCCTTGTAGGGCAGGCCGAACTGGCCGAGGAAGCGGCGGGCATTGTCCGGCGCGTCCTTGTAATTGATGCCCACGAGGCTGAAGCGGGGGTCCTTGCCGAGCTGCATCAGCAGGGGATGCTCCTCGCGGCAGGGGCCGCACCAGGAGGCCCACACGTTCACCAGCGCCGGCTTGCCGCCGAGCGCGGCAAGGTCGATGCCGGGCAGGGGCTGGCCATCCGGCCCCTTGAGCCCGGCGAGCGGCGGCAGGGTGACGACCGGCGCCTTCCGGCCCACCAGCGCGGAGGGAATGCGCGAGGGGTCGCCCCCGGTTTCCAGCCGCGAGAAGAACAGCGCCGCCAGCGCGAGGAACACCACCAGCGGCAGCGCCACCAGCCACAGGCGGCGACGCGGACGGGCGGGGGTATCGACGGGCTCGCTCATTCCGCCTCTCCCGTGCGGTTGGCCCTGCGGCGGCCGACGCCGCGCGCCTCCAGCTCCGACAGGGCGCGGCGCTGGCTGCGGTAATCGAGCATCAGCCAGAGGGCGAGGAGCCCGAGGGCGAGGAGGGAGACGCCGTAGGATGCGGCGATGAAGACGAAATGGGTCATGCGCGCGGGCTCAGGCCAGGGCTTCCGCAGCGGCGCGGGCCTCCAGCGCCTGCACGCGGCGGCGGAGGATTTCCGTGCGCATGCCGAGCATGTGCAAAGCGATGAACACCAGCGTGAAGCCCACCGCGCAGATGAGCAGCGGCCAGAGCAGGCTGGAATCGATGGTCGAGCCGCCCATGCGGAACACCGAGGCCGGCTGGTGCAGGGTGTTCCACCAATCCACCGAGAACTTCACGATGGGCACGTTGATGAAGCCCACCAGCGTGAGCACGGCGGCGGCCCGGCCGGCGCGGTTGGGATCGTCGATGGCCGCGCGCAGCGCCATCAGGCCGAGATAGAGCAGCAGCAGCACCAGCATGGAGGTGAGCCGCGCATCCCATACCCAATAGGTGCCCCACATGGGCCGGCCCCACAGCGCGCCGGTAATGAGGCAGAGAGCCGTGAAGGTGGCGCCCACGGGCGCGGCCGCCTTGTGCGCCACGTCCGCCAGAGGATGCCGCCACACGAGGATGCCGATGGAGGAGGCGGCCATCATGGAATAGCCGAACAGGCCCAGCCACGCGAACGGGACGTGGATGTACATGATCCGCACCGTCTCGCCCTGCTGGTAATCGGGCGGCGCCTGGAAGGCGAGAGTGAAGCCGATTGCGAGCGTCACCACCGCCGCGGCGGCGATCCAGGGCAGGATGCGCGCGGACAGGCTGAGGAAGCGGACCGGATTGGCAAGGTCGAGGATCGCCATGGAGGCGTTCTAGTGCGGGCAGGCGTCGGATGGAAGCGCCGAGGACGTTCAGGATTTCGTGTCGCAGGGTCCGCCGGTGCGGCTTCAGGCGAGCCGGACCTGTCGCCGGATGAACCAGAGCGTCACGGCCGCCCCGGCGGCGGCCCAGCCGAGCAGGATCAGCAGGGACGGCGCCAGCGTCGCCATGCCCTCGCCGCGCCAGAGCGCGCCCTGGAAGGCCTCGATGCCCCAGGCGGTGGGGGTGAGAACGCCCGCATGCTGGAGCCATTCGGGCATGAGGAAACGCGGCACCATGCTGCCGCCGACGGCGGAGAGCAGCAGCACGGCGAAGGTGGAGAGCGTCTGCGCCTGCTGCCGCGTGCGCGACACCGCCGCGAGCGGCAGCGCGATGCCGGCGGCCGAGGCGGAGGCTGCGACGGCGACGGTCGCGAAGGTCCAGAAATTCTCCAGCACGTCCACGCCGTAAACCGCCTGCGCTACGGCAAACAGCACGGCGGTGAGCGCGAGACCCTGGAGAATCAGGAAGGCGAGCTTGCCGCCCACCAGCGCCAGCACGCCGCCCCGGCTCATGACGATGCGGTCGAACACACCGGAGCGTCGCTCGTCCACCAGGCTGCCGGCGCCCTGCACCGCCGAGAACAGCAGGAACAGCATGGCGATGGCGCCGGCATAATAGCTCACGCCCGGCTCGGAGCGGCGGCGGGTGAGCGGCTGGCGCTCCAGCAGATCCGCGCCGCCGCCCGCCACCAGTTCTGGCGCGCGGGCGATGGACTGCTCCAGCCGCGACGTCTGCGTCTGCGAGAAGGGGCCGACCAGCACCTCGATCTGCGCCGCCACGCGGCGGATGGCGAGGCCGGGCAGATCCTCGGTGAACACGCGCTGGATGCGCGCCGAGAGCAGGGCCGCGGCCACGTTGCGGGCAGGGTCGGTGACGAGGAGGAGCGGCGGCTTGTCGGTTGCGGCGGCCACGTCGCCGCGCACCACCAGCCCCACGTCGGCGCGGCCGTCCGCCACCCGGGCGCGGACCTCCTCGGGCGTGACGGTGACGAGATCCACATCCGCCGTGCCGCCCAGCGCCTTGAGGAAGGCGTCGGCGGAGGCCGCCTGCGTCGCCTTCGCCGCCGCCACCTTGATGACCGAGGTTTCGCCCCCGGTGCCCGCGAACACCGCCGCGAACAGGATGAACAGCATCGGCGGAAGCACGAACGTCATCATCAGCGCGCCGCGGTCGCGCATCAGCGTCAGCGCCATGGCCCGGACGATGGCGCCCATCATGAATGGTCGCTCCCGGTCACGTCGGCATAGAGGGCGTCGAGGCCCGCCGCCTCGAAGGCGATGGTGCGCGGCACGAGGCCGGCCACCTTGAGCGCGGCGATGAGGCCGCCCGCGCCTTCCGGCGTGTCGGAGACGACGCCGCTGAAGGAGGTGCCGCCCTCGTCCCCGGTGAGCCCGCGCGAGGCAAGCACCTGCCGGCCGGCGGGCGAGGGGGGCGTGGCGAAGGTCACGGCGGCGCGCCGCTGGTTGGGGAAGCGGGCGGCGATGAGCGCGGCGAGCCGCCCCTCCAGCGCGATCCGCCCCTCGGACAGGATGGCGACGTGCTCGGCGATCGCCTCGGCGAAGGCGAAATCGTGGGTGATGACGAGGATGCCCAGCCCGTCCGCCGCCAGCCGGTGCACCAGCGCGGCGAGGTCGGCGCGGGCGGGGGCGTCGACGCCAACGGTCGGTTCGTCCAGCACCAGGAGACGCGGATTGCCGACGAGTGCGGCGGCGACGTTGGCGCGGCGCTGCCAGCCGCCGGAGAGCCGGTCGATGCGCTCGTTGGCGCGCTCCTCGATGCCGGTGCGCGCCATGACGCCGGCGACGCAGGCGGGCACATCGGCGCGGCGGACCCCGGCGAGGCGGGCGAAGACGGCGAGATTCTCGGCGATGGTGAGGGCGCGATACAGCGCGATGTCCTGCGGCGCGAGGCCGATGCGGGCGCGCGCCTCGCTCTCGGCGGCGGGGATGCCGCAGATGCGGATGATGCCGGTGCGGGGCGGGATGCGGCCGCAGATGGCACGCACCAGCGTGCTCTTGCCGGCACCGTTGGGCCCGACAAGGGCGGTCACCGTTCCCGCACGCAAAACGAGGTCCACGCCAGCCAGCACCGTGCGCGCGCCATAGCCTGCGGTGAGGCCGAGAATGGCGAGGGGCGGTGCCGGGCTTTCGTCTATCGGGTCGTCGTAATGGCGGGCAGCGGCGCTCACGGCGCCAGCGGCCCCATCAGTTCACCGAAGGCAGCGGTCATGAAGTCTCGCAGGGGCTGCAGGCCCTCCTTGTTGGGCCCGATGTCTTTAGAGGCTGCGAGCGCCCCCGCCAAGTGCTCCGACAACAGCTTGCGCGCGCGCGGCGCGCCGAGGGAGGCGATGACCGTCGCCTTGTTGGCATCCTTGCCCACATCCTTGCCCAGCGTTGCGGCCGAGCTCGAGGTGTCGAGGATGTCGTCGAGAATCTGGTAGGCGCTGCCCACATGTCCGGCGAGCGCCCGGAGGTGGCCGGCCTGCGCCTCGTCCGCTCCGGCGGCGCGGCCGGCGATCTCCACGGCGGCGGAGAACAGCACGCCGGTCTTGCGGCGGTTCACATCCTCGGTCGCCGAGAGCGAGCGACCGGGGCTGGGGCGCAAATCGTCATACTGCCCCCCGCACAGGCCGAGGGAGCCCACCGCCTTCGAGAGGATGCACACCGCGTCGAGCCGCACAGGGTCGCTCGTGCCCGGCGCCGCGCCGGCGACGCCGAGCGCCCGCGACAGCAGCGCGACGGCCGCCAGCACGGCGACATCCTCGCCATACTTCACATGGGTCGTCGGCTGGTTCCGACGCACCATGGCGTCGTCCATGCACGGCAAATCGTCGATGATGAGGGAGGAGGCGTGGATCATCTCCAGCGCGCAGCCGAAATCCAGCACGGCGTGCTCGGAGGCGTCGAGCTGCATGGCCGCCGCCATGGCGAGCAGCGGACGCAGCCTCTTGCCCGGCGCGAGCAGGATGTGGCGCATGGCGGAATGCAGCACCGCCGGATGGGAGGCGGCGGGCGGCACCAGCAGGCCGAGCCGGCGGTCGACCACCGCGCGGAGGTAGGAGAGGTCGCGGGAACGGGGCGGAAAGTCCGGCAGGGCGTCATCGTGGGCCGGCGCAGCCTCCATGTCCGGCGCCGCAACGGCGAGCGCGATACCGCCGGCCGCTGCCGACAGCGCCTCCCGGGACGCCGCCGCCGAAGCTTCGGTCCGCCGGTCCCGTCCGCCCTTCTGCCCCATACGCCCCCTCACTCTGTTGTTGGCCGCCCGGGGGCGACAATCCCCTCACAACAGGCACATACGTTGCCTTGAATGACTTTAGATCACCGCTTACACAATCATGCCAGTGCGCGGCCCGTGGTGCGCCGCACATTTTGCTCGCGTGTGGCGCGCGTGCCGCGAGGGCGGCCGGGCGCGGGCGGGCGCGCAGGACGGGGAGTGCCGCAGGCGCATGAACGAGAACGCAGCCGGTCGGCGCAAGGAAGACCACATCGACATCGTGCTGTCCGGCGATCGCGTCGCCTCCCGCGTGGACGCGGGGTTCGATCGCTGGCGCTTCGTCCATTGCGCACTGCCGGAACTCAGCCTCGACGCCATCGATCTTTCGACCCGGATGCTCGGGCGGCGGCTGAAGGCGCCGCTGCTCATCAGCGCCATGACCGGCGGGCCGGCGCGCTCCGAGGCCATCAACGCCCACCTTGCCGAGGCGGCGCAGGCGCTGGGCATCGCGCTCGGGGTCGGCTCCCAGCGCATCGCGGTCGAGACCGGCGCGGCGGCGGGGCTCGGCGGCGAGTTGAGGCGGCGGGCGCCGGACGCCCTGCTGTTCGCCAATCTCGGCGCCGCGCAGCTTCTCTCCCCCAGCGGGCGCGATCATGCGCGGCGCGCGGTGGAGATGATCGGCGCGGATGCGCTCGTCATCCATCTCAATCCGCTTCAGGAGGCGATCCAGGAGGGCGGTGACCGCGACTGGCACGGCGTGCTGCATGCCATCACCGGCCTGTGCGCCACGCTTCGTGCGCCGGTGGTGGTGAAGGAGGTGGGCTTCGGCCTCTCCGCCGCCGTGGGGCGCCGGCTGGTGAATTGCGGCGTGGCCGGCCTCGACGTGGCCGGGGCGGGCGGCACCAACTGGGCGCTGGTGGAGGGCGCGCGCGGGTCCGGCCGCACGCAGGCGCTGGCCTCCGCCTTCGCCGACTGGGGCATTCCCACCGCCGACGCCGTGGTGGACCTGCGGGCGGCGCTGCCGGACATCCCGATCATCGCCTCCGGCGGCATCCGCGACGGCGTGGACGCCGCCAAGGCCATCCGCCTCGGGGCCGATCTGGTGGGACAGGCCGCGGCGACGCTGAAGGCGGCCGTCACCTCCACCGAGGCGGTCATCGCCCATTTCGAGGTGCTCGTGGAGCAATTGCGCATCGCCGCCTTCGCCGCCGGCGCGGGCAATCTCGCGGCGCTGCGGGGCGTGCCGCTGGTCGAGGCGCGGTGAGAAACGTCAATGCCGTCGTCCTCCGGCTTGACCGGAGGACCCACGGCGCCATTTGTCCCTGACCCCGAAAGCTTGCAGAGGCGGCGGGATGGGCTGCCCGTCAAGCAGGGGGCGACGGCGGGCCGAAATGTGAGGGCATGCAGCCCATCCCTCAATTCGACCAGTGATCCATCCAGATCTTCTCGCCGATGGTGCAGGAAATGCGGGGCTGCTCGGCGGAGGCATGCTGGATGAGGCCCGGCCCCGGCTTCGGCACCACGCCGGCCACCTCCAGCACCAGCTTGGTGCGGATGGCGCGGGCGAATTCCTCCATCTTCTCCACGGGGATGACGAAGGAACCCGGCCCGCCGGTCACGCAGTCCTCGTAATAGACGTCGAGTTCCGGAATATCGAGCGCCGACGCCGTGGAGCGCTTCATCAGCAGCGGCAGGCCATTCACCGTGATGCCGCGGCGGACCACCGAATCCCGCGCCAGCGCCACCGGCGGCCCCTGATTGTTCACCCCGTCGCCCGACACGTCGATGACCTTGCGCAGGCCCTTGAAGCCGTTGAGATCGAACTGGTCGGCCGCGAACAGCAGAGCCCCGGAAATCGAGGTGCGGTAAATGCGCCGGATGGGTGCCGCCAGGACAGCATCCGCGAAGGCCTTCGCGCTTTCCGGCCCATCGATAACGCGCCAGTCCACCACGATCTTCTGTTCGTTCTCGCCCGCCCACTCCACATATTCCACGGCGATGCGGCCATTGGGGCCGAGGCGGAGCGCGTCGATAAATTCCTTCGAGACGATGGCCGACGCATAGCCCTCACGCTGGAGGGCCAGCTCGTCCGCATCCATCGAGTAGGAGACATCGACGGCCAGCACCAATTCCACATCCACCGGGAGCCGGCCCGCGCCGCCGGCCTTGGCTGGCGCGGCGTGAAGAAGTCCGAGGGCGAGAAGCCCGGCCGCGACCAGAGCGGCGGGACGCAGGGGAGGGACGCGCCTGAAAACGGGGCGCCAAAACATCGAGTGCGAAGACATCGAATGCAGAGACATGGACGGCCTCCTCCCGGGGAAGGAACGGTGCGGCATCACGTCCGAGAAATGCTGACACCGTTCCC
This sequence comes from Xanthobacter flavus, assembly GCF_017875275.1. Classification (NCBI taxonomy): domain Bacteria; kingdom Pseudomonadati; phylum Pseudomonadota; class Alphaproteobacteria; order Hyphomicrobiales; family Xanthobacteraceae; genus Xanthobacter; species Xanthobacter flavus. Next base: position 4,909,972 of record NZ_JAGGML010000001.1, read on the forward strand.
GTGCCGGGAGAAGAGATTTGCCGCCTTCAGGCCTGTCACGTTTTGCGGCGGAATCATTGCAGGCGCGTGTGCCGCGCCCGTCACGCAGATGTCTTCGAATCGTCACAAGGGGTTAGCCGCGGCACCCCGGCCGCGGCCGTCACCGGCTCAATCCAGCGTTTCGGTGCCGACGATCTCGATGCCGAAGCCCGCGATGCCCACATAGGTGCGGGTCTTTGAGGTGAGGAGCCGAATCGACTGGATGCCGAGATCGCGCAGGATCTGCGCGCCGAGGCCGACCTCGCGCCAGTAGCGATCCCGCTCCAGCTCGCTGGAGCTCTTCTCCGTCGACTGGCCCATGGCCACCGCCGGGACGCCGCTGGTGCCGTCGCGCAGGTAGACGAGCACGCCGCGGCCTTCCGCCTCGATCAGCTGCAGGCTCTTCTGCAACACCTTGCCGCCGCCGAAGGCATCGCCGATGGGGTCGGCGCGATGCAGGCGCACCAGCACCTTCTCGCCGTCGCCAATGCGGCCCTTGACGAGGGCCAGGTGGTTCACCGGATCGAACGGCGTCACGTAGGAATAGCCCTGCAACTCGCCCACGATGGTGGGCACCGGGAATTCCGCCGCGCGGCTCACCAGCTTCTCGCGGGCCTGGCGATAAGCGATGAGGTCCGCCACCGAAATACGCGTGAGGTTGTGCTTCTCGGCGAAGGCGGTCACCTGCGGGCCGCGCTGCACCGTGCCGTCATCGTTCACCAGCTCGGCGATGACGCCGATGGGCGGCAGGCCGGCGAGGCGGCACAGATCCACCGCCGCTTCCGTGTGGCCGGAGCGGATGAGCACGCCGCCCTCACGGGCGATCAGCGGGAAGACATGGCCGGGCCGAACGAAATCGCCGGCGCCCATGTTGGGGTTGGCCAGCGCCCGCACGGTGTTGGTGCGCTCTTCCGCCGAGATGCCGGTGGTGGTGCCGTGGCGCACGTCGATGGAGACGGTGAAGGCCGTGCCCATTGGCGCGTCATTGTTCGACACCATGGGATCGAGCCGCAGCCGCTTCGCCTCGGATGGGGGCAGCGGCGTGCAGACGATGCCGGAGGTGTTGCGGATGACGAAGGCCATCTTCTCCGGCGTCGCCAGCGAGGCGGCGAGGATGAGGTCGCCTTCGTTCTCGCGGTCGTCGTCGTCGGTGACGACGATGATCTCCCCGCGCGCGATGGCTTCGATGGCGGACTGGACGCGGGTCTGGGTGGTGTCGGTCACGGGCAAACCTCGGATGAGCGGGACGAGGCCGAGGAAATCGTTGGGCGTCACCTGCTGCCCGGTCGCCTCGGCGATCTTTTCGGCTGTCTCGCGGGAGATCCAGGCGCGCTCGTCATTGCACAACGCCGTCACGCTGGCCGGGGACATGCCCACCTGCCGCGCAAACGCACTGCGCTTCGTTCCGGTTGCCGAGAGCCATTCCGCGAGCTTCATGGGACAAGCATAGCAGGGCGAATTTCAGTGACAATGAAATTTGTGGAGCGCCTCAAGCCGAGTGGTGTTCGGTGATGGTGAATGCTCCGCGGGCCGAGCCCGCCTTTTCGGAACACCTACCCTAGATGGAGTATGTCCGCCGGACCGGAACCCGCTACGGTCCAGAATGAAAACGTGCGCGGCTACGCGCGCGGCGTGCGCCCCGCTGGGCGCCGCGGTCTGGTCGGGGGCGGCACATGGCGAATACGGCACCGGAATTCACCGAGAGCGGGTCCATCACGCGCGTCTCGACGGATGCGGCGGGGGGGCAGGGGGATTCCGACAGCTACGGTCCGGTCTTTTCGCCGGATGGGACGAAGGTGGCGTTCTATTCCTATGCGTCAAATCTCGTGCCGGGCGACGGCAACGGCGCTGGCGATATCTTCGTGAAGGACCTCACCACAGGCGTCATTACGCGTATTTCGACGGACGCGAGCGGCGCGCAGGCGAATGGCTCTAGCTATCGGCCAGTGTTTTCGCCCGACGGAACGAAGGTGGCATTTTATTCCTATGGCTCGAATCTCGTTCCTGGCGACACCAACGGCGCCAACGACATATTCGTCAAAGATTTGACCACACGAGTCATTACCCTGGTCTCCACTGACGGAACGGACGCTCAGGGGAATAGCTCCAGCTACGGCCCGGTGTTTTCGCCGGACGGAACTAAGGTTGCATTTTACTCCCTTGCATCCAACCTTGTTCCTAACGACACAAACGGTGCCATCGATATATTCGTTAAAGACCTTCTATCGGGCGAAACGATCCGCATTGCCACTAATGCGACCGGGGCTCAGGGAAATGACTATAGCTATCAGGCAGTGTTCTCGCCCGATGGGACCAAGGTGGCATTCTATTCATATGCTTCCAATCTGGTTGCGGGCGATACCAACAATAATGCCGATATTTTCATAAAGGACCTCAACAGCGGGGCCGTCACGCTAGTGTCAACTGACGCGGCAGCCATTCAGGGAAACAGCTCCAGCTATACACCAGTGTTCTCGCCCGACGGGACCAAAGTGGCTTTCACATCTGTTGCCACAAACCTCGTTCCCGGAGACACCAACGGCATTGTTGATGTCTTTGTTAAAGACCTGACGACGGGGATGGTCACACTAGTAACGGCTGATGCCACAGGCGTCCAGGCAGACAGCGATAGCTATTCCCCACAGTTCTCACCCGACGGGACCAAGCTGGCATTCTATTCCTATGCCACCAACCTCGTTCCGGGGGACACTAATAACACCCCCGACGTCTTCGTGAAGGATCTGACCACGGGTATCGTCACCCGTCTGTCCACCGATGCGGCCGGCGCGCAGGGGAATGGCTATAGTGATTCTCCGGTGTTCTCACCGGACGGAAACAAAGTGGTTTTCAATTCCGGCGCACCCAATCTCGTTCTTGACGACACCAACTACACCACCGACATCTTCGTCAAAGACCTCTCCGTCGCCAAGGCCACCCTCACCGACGCCGCCGCCAAATCCGCCCTCACGGGCGCCGGCAAGATCTTCTTCGCCGATGCCGATGCGGGCGACAGCCACACGGTCTCGATCGCGCCGCAGGCCGGGGCGCTGGGGGCGCTGACGGCGGTCGTGGTGCCGGTCGCCGGCGGCGCGAGCCATGTGGACTGGAGCTACAGCGTCGACACGGCGCTGATCGCCGCCCTCGGCACTGGCCAGAGCCGCACCGAGACCTTCACCCTGACCCTCGACGACGGGCAGGGCGGCACCGCCACCCGGGACGTGACGGTGACGCTGAACGGCATCGACGACGCGCCCGTCTTCACCTCGCCCGCGACTGTGAGCTTCGCCGAGGCCGCCACCGGCCCGGTGCTGCAAGTGGCCGCGCAGGACCCGGAGGGCGCGGCGCTCACCTACGCCCTCTCCGGCGCCGATGCGGCGCTCTTCGACCTTGCCGCCGACGGCACCCTCAGCTTCAAGTCCGCCTCCGACTACGAAGCCCCGGCCGATGCCGGCGCCGACAACATCTACAACGTCACCATCACCGCCAGCGACGGGGCGCTGTCCACGGCCCAGGACGTGGCGGTGAGCGTGACGGACGTGGGCGAGAACGCGCCCCAGTGGGCGAGCGTGGGCGGCATCACCCGTGTTTCCACCTCATCCGCGGGGGCGCAGGCGAACGGCGCAAGCTCGGAGGGCGTGCTTTCGGCGGACGGGACGAAGCTCTATTTCGTCTCGGGTGCCAGCAACCTTGTTCCCGGCAGCACGGGCAACGTCGCGGATCTCTATGTGAAGGACCTGGCCACCGGGCAAACCACACGCCTGCTGAACGATTGCGGCGCCTACGACCTCTCCTTGTCGCCGGACGGGACCAAGATCGCCTTTGCGTCGCAGGCCACAAACCTCGTCGGCAGCGATACCAACGGCCAGTATGACATCTTCGTGCTCAATCTGACAAACGGGGCGGTGACGCGCATCACCAGCGCTTCGGGGGCGGAGGGCACCGGTGGAAACGCGCTCGGCTACTACAATCCCACCTTCACGCCCGATAGCTCAAAGGTCGTGTATTCATCTGGTTTTTCCAATCTTGTTTCCGGAGATACAAACAATATTCCGGATATCTTTGTAACGGACCTGAACACGGGGGCCATAAGTCGCATTTCGACGAATAGTTCCGGTCAGGAGGCAATCGGCGTTCCGAATAACTATTTTGGCAGCCACGATGCTGTCGTCTCGCCAGATGGCACCAAGATTGTCTTCTGGTCCTACGCGACAAATCTCGTGTCCGGCGACACGAACGGACAGTCGGATGTTTTCCTGAAAGATCTCACCACCGGCGCAGTTACGCTCCTTTCCACGTCCGCAGCCGGCGCGCCGGGAAATTATGGGAGCCAGGGCGGCGTCTTCTCTCCCGACGGAACGAAGGTGGCCTTCTACTCGAGCGCCACAAATCTGATGCCGGGCATCTCCAACAGCGGCATTTACATCAAGGATATCCAGACTGGGGCAATAGAGTTCGTCGCTCCGTCCACTTATTCCCTCATGGCATACTCTCCGGACGGAACGAAGCTCGCTTTCATCTCCTCCTCCTCCAATCTGGTCGAAGGCGATACCAACGCCAAGAACGACGTTTTCGTGAAGGATCTTGCCACCGGCCAGATCACACGGGTCAGCACCTCGGCTGACGGAGTTGAAGCAAACGGCCTGCTCGGCGCCAGCCTTGCCTTCACACCTGATGGAAAATCGGTCGTCTTTTCATCTTACGCGTCCAACCTGGTGCCGGGCGATACCAACGCCGCGATGGACATTTTCATCAAGGACGCCACGCCCCCGACCGTCTCGTCCGCAATCGTCACCGACGATGCCGCCAAACCCTCACTGACGGCCGCCGGGCGGTTCTACTTCACCGATGCGGATGCGAGCGACATCCACACCGTCTCGGTTGCGCCGCAGGCCGGCGCGCTGGGCTCGGTGACGGCGAGCGTCGTGCCGCGCGCCGATGGTCCCGACCGCATCGACTGGAGCTATTCCATCGACAGCGCACTGGTCGCCTCGCTGGGAGCCGGACAGAGCCGGACCGAGACCTTCGCCCTCTCCCTGAGCGACGGCACCCCGGGCGGCACCATTACCCAGACCGTCACCGTGACGGTGAACGGCATCGAAGACGCCCCCGCCTTCTCCTCGCCTGCGGCCGTGACGGTCAGCGAGAACAGCGGCGGGGCGGTGCTGAAAGTGGTGGCCACGGATCCCGAGGGCCTTCCGGTCAGCTACACCCTGTCGGGAACGGACGCTGCGCTGTTCAACTTTGCGCCGGATGGAACCCTGAGCTTCAAGGCGCCGCCGAACTTCGAGGCCCCGGGGGACGCGGGCGCCAACAATGTCTACGATCTTCTGGTGACGGCCACGGACGGAACGCAGAGCGGGACGCAGGCCATCACCGTGACCGTCGGTGACGTGGTCGAGACCGGCAACGCCGCTCCACAATTTCTCGACGGCAAGCCGGGCGGCGGCATCACCCGCGTCTCGACCACCTCCGCAGGCGCGCAGGTCTCGAACGATAGCCTGAAACCGGAATTTTCGCCGGACGGCACGAAAGTGGTCTTCTATTCGGGGTCCAACGCCTATGTGCCGGGCGACACCAACGGGAATTACGACGTCTTCATCAAGGATCTGACGACGGGCGCGGTGTCGATCGTGTCCGCCACGTCCAGCGGCGCGCCAGCCATCGGCGGCTCGACCGATGCCGTTTTCTCGCCGGACGGCACCAAGGTCGCCTTCGCCTCCACTGCCGGCAATCTGGTCGACGGGGACGGAAATTGGTCCGCGGATATCTTTGTCAAAGATCTTGCGACGGGAGCGGTGACGCTGGTCTCGGGCACCGACACGGGTGGTTTCGGGACCTCCAACAGCCGGGAGCCGCGCTTTTCGCCGGATGGTACGAAGGTCGCCTTCATCTCGTCGTCCGCATTGACCGCCTCCGATACGGACGGTTCGGAGGACCTCTACATCCGGGACCTCTCAACCGGAGAGCTCACCCTCGTGACCGAGGGCAATAGCTACGTCAGTGATAGTTCGGAGCGGGATTTTTCATTTGCCCCGGACGGCACGAAGATCGTTTTTGTCGACGGCAGTGGCCGGGTGACTGTCAAAGATCTGACGACGGGCGCGCTCTCCGTCGTTTCGACCAATGCCGCCGGCGGCGCCGCAAACGACTATCTCAATTTGGATCCGGTCTTCTCACCCGACGGGACCAAGGTGGCGTTTTCCTCGCGCGCGAGCAATCTCGTCCCAAATGATACCAATAATTCGGTCGATGTCTTCGTCAAGGATCTGGTGACGGGGGAAATCACCCGCGTGTCCACGAGCGCATCAGGCGTGGCGGGCAATAATTCGAGCGAGCAGCCGCAATTTTCGCCGGACGGCACCAAGATCCTGTTCCGGTCCAATGCGAAAAATCTGGTGCCCGGTTCGCAGTCTGGGGCAAATTTCTACATCAAGGATCTCATCACCGGAGATGTGGAGCGCGTGTCCTCCAGCGCGGCAAATGTCCAGTTGGGATACACCGACATGCACGCGTCGTTCTCGGCGGACGGGACGAGCGTGATTTTCACGTCTTATGCCCCGAGCCTCGTCCCGGGCGACACCAACAGCGCCCAGGACATCTTCATCAAGGAACTCGGCGACGAGAGCGTCACGTCCAGGAGCCTCACCGAAGCCGGCGGTGCGCAGGGGCTTGCGGCCGAGGGGCGGATCTATTTCAGCGACAGCGATGCCGGCGACACCCACACCGTCTCCATCACGCCTCAAGCCGGCACGCTCGGCACGCTGACGGCCATCGTGGTCGACCGGCCATCCGGTCCCGACCGCGTGGACTGGAACTACACGATCGATCAGGCGCAGTTCTCCGGTCTCCAGGGCGGTGAGACGCGGGTCGAGGTCTTCACCCTCACCCTCGACGACGGCCACGGCAACAGCACCACGCAGTCCGTCAGTGTCACCCTCACCAACATCAACGACGCCCCCGTCATCACCGCACCCACGGCGGTGGGCTTCGAGGAGAATGGTTCGGGCCTCGTCCTCCAGGTCAGCGCCACGGACGCGGACGGCGATGCGCTCACCTATGGCATCTCGGGCACGGATGCGGCGCTGTTCGAGATGTCCGCCGATGGCCGGCTCACCTTCAAGAGCCCGCCGAACTTCGAGGCGCCGGCGGATGCCGGCGGCGACAATGTCTATGACCTGATCCTCACCGCCAGCGACGGCGCCTTGACCACGCAGCAGGCGCTCGCCCTCACGGTGACGGACTTCGCCGAGCCGCCCTCCGTCCTGATCGGCGATGCGGGGGCGAACACCCTCAATGGCACGGCGGGTGCCGACGGCATCTGGGCCGGTGCCGGCAACGACACGCTCAACGGCGGTGGCGGCGACGACCTCCTGTTCGGCGATGACGGCGACGACAAGCTGTATGGCGGATCCGGTAACGACACCCTAACCGGCGGCACCGGGAACGACTATCTGGACGGGGGCTCGGGGAACGACGCGCTGGTGGGCGGGTCCGGCAACGACACCTATGTGGTGGATGCGGCGGGCGATGTGGTGGTGGAGGCGGCGGGGGGCGGCATCGACACGGTGCGCACGTCGCGTTCGTCCTACGCGCTCGGGGATGAGGTGGAGAGCCTCGTCTTCACCGGGTCGGGCAATTTCACCGGCACGGGCAACGCCCTCGCCAATGCCATCACGGGCGGCGCGGGCAACGACACGCTGGACGGCGGGGCGGGGAACGACACCCTGATCGGCGGGGCCGGCAACGACACCTATGTGGTGGATTCGGCCGGGGACGTGATCGTGGAGGCGGCCGGCGGCGGGACGGCCGACCAGGTGCGCGCGAGCACCGCGAGCTTCACGCTTGGGGCGGAACTGGAGAACCTCACCTTCATCGGCACGGGCGATTTTGCCGGCACGGGCAACGCCCTCGCCAACACGCTGAAGGGCGGCACGGGCAATGATGCGCTCGCCGGCGGGTCTGGCAACGACACGCTCTATGGCCTCTCCGGCGACGACACGCTGGACGGCGGCACGGGCGCGGACACGCTGATCGGTGGTTCGGGCAACGACACCTATCTGGTGGACAGCGCGCTGGACGTGATCACCGAATATTCCGGCGGCGGCACCGACACGGTGCGCGCGACGGCGTCGAGCTACACCCTGTCGGCGGAGGTGGAGGCCCTCACCTTCGTCGGCACGGGGGCGTTCACCGGCACCGGCAATGCCTCGGCCAACATCATCACCGGCGGGTCGGGCAACGACACGCTGGACGGCGGCGACGGGGCCGACACGCTCATCGGCGGTGCCGGCAGCGACAGCCTCATCGGCGGTGCGGGCAACGACACGCTGGACGGCGGCACGGGCAACGACACGCTGACCGGCGGGGCCGGCAACGACACCTATGTGGTGGATTCTGCGGGCGACGTGATCGTGGAGGCGGCGGGCGGCGGCACCGACACGGTGCGCACCACCCGCGCGACCTACACGCTCGGCGCCGAACTGGAGAACCTCACCTTCATCGGCACCGGATCGTTCACCGGCACGGGCAATGCGGCGAACAACGTCATCACCGGCGGGGCCGGCAACGACACGCTGGACGGCGGGGCGGGCAACGACACCCTGATCGGCGGGCTGGGCAACGACACCTATGTGGTGGACACGGGCGACAGCGTCTCGGAAGCCGCCGACGGGGGGACGGACCTGGTGAAGACGGCGCTCGCCGCCTACACGCTCGGCAACAATGTGGAGAACCTGACCTATACCGGGACGGCGGCCTTCACCGGCACGGGCAACACCCTCGCCAACACGCTGAAGGGCGGCGCGGGCCATGACGTGCTCTCCGGCGGGTCGGGGAACGACACGCTCTATGGCCTCACCGGCAACGACACGCTGGACGGCGGCTCGGGTGCGGACACGCTGATCGGCGGCTCGGGGGACGACACCTATGTGGTGGACAATTCCGGGGACGTGGTGAGCGAATATGCGGTCGGCGGCACCGACACGGTGCGCACGGCGCTCGCCACCTACACGCTGGCGGGCGAGGTGGAGAATTTGACGTTCACCGGCAGCGCGGGCTTCACCGGCACGGGCAACAGCCTTGGGAGCGTGATCACGGGCGGTTCGGGCAACGACACGCTGGACGGCAAGGCGGGCAACGACACGCTCATCGGCGGTTCGGGCAACGACACCTATGTGGTGGACGCGGCGGGCGACGTGGTGGTGGAGGCGGCCGGGGGCGGCACGGCGGACCAGGTGCGCACGGGCCTGTCGGCCTACACGCTCGGGGCCGAGGTGGAGAACCTGACCTATACGGGCACGACGGACTTCGCCGGCACGGGCAACGGCCTCGCCAACACGCTGAAGGGCGGCACGGGCCATGACGTGCTCACGGGCGGCGCGGGCAACGACACGCTCTATGGCCTGTCCGGCAACGACACGCTGGACGGCGGCACGGGCGCGGACACGCTGATCGGCGGTTCGGGCAACGACACCTATCTGGTGGACAGCGCGCTGGACGTGATCACCGAATATTCCGGCGGGGGAACGGACACGGCGCTCTCCACGGCGTCGAGCTTCACGCTGGCGGCGGAGGTGGAGAACCTGACCTTCGCCGGGGCCGGGGACTTCACCGGCACGGGCAATGCCGCGGCCAACGTCATCACCGGCGGCTCGGGCAACGACCTGCTGAACGGGGCGGCCGGCAACGACACGCTGATCGGCGGGCTCGGCGCGGATGCGCTCACCGGCGGGACCGGGGCGGACGTGTTCGTCTACACGGATGCGGCGCAGTCGGGCGCGGGCCTGTTCGACACCATCGCCGACTTCTCGGCGGGCGAGGGCGATTTGATCGACCTGTCGGCGATCGACGCCAACGCCGTGGGCGGCACGGCGGACGACGCCTTCATCTATGTGGGCGCGGCCGCCTTCTCCGGCACGGCGGGGGAACTGCGCTTCTCCGGCGGCCAGCTCCAGGGCGACACCAACGGCGACGGCACCGCCGACCTCCTCATCGCCCTCAACAACACAACCACCCTCTCCGCCGGGAGCATCAGGCTCTGAAGGCACTGGGCGGCAGAATCCACTAACCGGGCTGCGATGGTCGTCGCGGCCGATGCTTGGCTCAGGCGGTATTGCGCAAGATGATGGCGGCGACGGATTGAGGAGAGCGCCGCCGATGAAGGACTGGCTCGCACGCGTCTGGGTGAGCGGCGCGGGCTTCATGGCCGGCGCCCTGCTGCTGGTTGCCCCGCTGGTGGCGGGGGCGGGCTGGGGCGTCCTCGCCATCTTCCTCGCCTCGCCGGTCTACATGCTCCACCAGATCGAGGAGCACGCCGGGGACCGCTTCCGCTCGTATGTGAACAGGGTGGTGTTCGGCGGAGCCGAGGCGCTCACGGTCGGCGACGTGTTGTGGATCAACCTGCCCGGAGTGTGGGGCCTCAACCTTCTGGCGCTCTACGCCGCCTGGCTCGCCGGCCCCGGCTGGGGCCTCGCGGCCGCCTATCTCATCCTGGTGAACGGGATCGCACATCTCGGCATGGCGGCGCGCTTTCGCAGCTACAATCCGGGCCTTGCGACAGGCGCCCTGATCTTCATCCCCTTCGGCCTCTCCACCGCAATGGCGGTGCCGGCCAGCGCCGCGCAGCACCTGCTCGCGCTCGCCATCGCCATCGCGGTCCACCTGGCGATCATGGTGCGGGTGCGCCGGAATGTCGCCCGTGCCCGCGCGCGGGGCGGATGACGGGTGCTGCGACGCGCGAGACGGAAGAGGTGGTGAGCCCGTCGGGATTCGAACCCGAGACCCCATGATTAAAAGTCACGTGCTCTACCGGCTGAGCTACGGGCTCACTTGACGCGTTGGTTAGGGTGCGAAGGCGGCGGGGTCAAGGCCGGGAGGGCGGGATGTCCCGGCATTTCAGCGGGGAGCGGCGCGGGCGGGGCATTGACCGGGCCGGACGGCTTCCGCACCATGGCCGTCCCATTGCTTCTGGAATTGCCATGCCGGTCAACAACCACATCGCCGCCCGCGCCGAAGAAATCGCGGCCTGGCGGCAGGATTTCCACCGCCATCCCGAGCTGATGTACGACCTGGACCGCACCAGCGCCTCGGTGGCGGAGAAACTGCGCGCCTTCGGCTGCGACGAGGTCATCACCGGCATCGGCCGCACCGGCGTGGTGGGAATCGTGCGTGGCAAGGGAGATGGCCCGCTCATCGGCCTGCGCGCCGACATGGACGCGCTGCCCATTCTGGAGAAGACCGGCGCCGCCTATGCCTCTGAAACCCCCGGCAAGATGCACGCCTGCGGCCATGACGGCCACACCGCCATGCTGCTCGGCGCCGCGCAGCATCTGGCGGAGACGCGGGCCTTTTCCGGCACGGCGGTGCTCATCTTCCAGCCGGCGGAAGAGGGGGGAGCCGGGGCCAAGGCCATGATCGACGATGGCCTGTTCACGCGCTTCCCGGTCCGCGAGGTCTACGGCATGCACAATCTGCCGGGGCTGGACGTGGGCCGCTTCGCCATGCGGCCGGGCGGCATCATGGCCTCCGCCGACCATATCGAGATCGTGGTGGACGGGCGCGGCGCCCATGCGGCGCGGCCCAACCAGGGCGTGGACGTGGTGCTCACCGGCGCCGCCATCGTGATGGCGCTGCAGCAGATCGTCTCGCGCAATGTGGATCCGCTGGAGGCGGCGGTGGTCTCCATCGCCATGTTCCACGCGGGCGAGGCGGACAACGTGCTGCCCCCTTCGGCCACCCTCGTGGGCACTGCCCGCACGCTCGATCAGGGTGTCCGCGCGCAGCTGCGCGAGCGCATCCGGCAGGTGGCCGAGGGCGTCGCGGCAGCCTATGGCGCCACCGCGACGGTGAGCTTCAAGGAAGGCTATCCGGTCACCAGCAACCACGCCGATCAGGTGGCCTTCGCCGCCGAAGTGGCGAGCGAGGTGGCCGGCGCTTCGGAAGTGGACGCAGCCGCACCGCCGCTGATGGCGGCCGAGGACTTCGCCTACATGTTGGAAGAGAAGCCCGGCGCCTACATCTTCATCGGCAATGGCCCGTCCGCCGGACTGCATCATCCGCAGTATAATTTCGACGATGCGGCCATTCCCTATGGCGCATCCTACTGGGTGCGGCTGGTGGAGCGGGCGCTGCCGCTCACGGCGTAAGGCCTCCAAGCCCGCGCGGCGCCTGAGCGAGGCAAAGCGCCCGCGCGGCGCCTGAGCGAGGCAGCGCTACGCCTTCACCAGCACGAAGGTTAGGAGGCCGGTCTCGACCTCCTGTTTTTCGAGCACCGCGCCCGTCTCGTGCGCGAGATGGGGGATGTCGATCACCGCCATGGGGTCCGTGCAGGTGACGACGAGCCGCGTGCCCGCCGCCGACTGCGCCAGCGCCTTGCGGGTGCGCAGGGCGGGCAGGGGGCATTTCAGCCCCTTCAGATCCAGCGCGACGGTGACGGCGGCCGCCTTCAAGCCACAGCCTCCGCGATCTGGTCCTTCAGCCGGCCGAGGCTCTCCTCGCGCCCGAGCACGCTCAGCACATCGAACACCGGCGGGGAGGTGGACTTGCCGGTGAGCGCGGCGCGCAGCGGCTGGGCGACGGCACCGAGCTTCACGCCCTGCGCCTCGGCATAGCTGCGCACCACGGCCTCGGTGGCGGCGGCGGTCCACTCCACGGCTTCCAGCAGCGGCACGAGGCGGGCGAGATGGGCGCGGGCCTCGGGCGAAAGCAGGGTCGTCGCCTTCTCATCCAGCGGGATGGGCCGCTCGACGAAGATGAACTCGGCATTGTCGAGCAGTTCGACCAGCGTCTTCGCCCGCTCCTTCAAGCCCGGCATGGCGGCGGCGAGCTGGGTCCGGCGCGTGTCGGTCATGCGCGGCAGGCGGTGCTCGGCGTCGGGCAGGTAGGGCACCAGCGCGTCGATGGCGGCGAGCAGTTCCGCATCGCTGGAGGCGCGCATGTAATGGCCGTTGAGGCTTTCGAGCTTGGCGAAGTCGAAGCGCGCGGCCGAGCGGCCGACCTTGTCGAGATCGAAGAACTCGACCATCTCCTCGGTGGAGAACACCTCCTGGTCGCCATGGCTCCAGCCGAGGCGCACGAGATAGTTGCGCAGCGCGGCCGGCAGATAGCCCATGTCGCGATAGGCATCGACGCCGAGCGCGCCGTGGCGCTTGGAGAGCTTGGCGCCATCCGGCCCGTGGATGAGCGGGATATGCGCCATGCGCGGCACGTCCCAGCCGAGCGCCCGGTAGATCTGCGTCTGGCGGGCGGCGTTGGTGAGGTGGTCGTCGCCGCGGATGACGTGGGTGACGCCCATGTCGTGGTCGTCCACCACCACGGCCAGCATGTAGGTGGGCGTGCCGTCCGAGCGCAGCAGCACGAGGTCGTCGAGATCCTTGTTGGGGAAGGTCACGGTGCCCTGCACCATGTCGTCGATCACCGTCTCGCCCTCCTGCGGCGCGCGCAGGCGGATGACGGGGGCGCGGTCCGCCGGCGCCTCGGAGGGGGCGCGGTCGCGCCAGCGGCCGTCATAGCGCGGCGGGCGGCCCTCCTTGCGGGCCAGTTCGCGCATCTCGTCCAGCTCCTGGGGCGTGGCGTAGCAGCGATAGGCGTTGCCCTTCGCCAGCATCTCCGCCACCGCGGCCTGATGCCGCTCGGCGCGGGCGAACTGGTAGATGGGATCGCCATCCCACTCGATGCCCAGCCAGGAAAGGCCTTCGAGGATGGCCTCGATGGCTTCCTTGGTGGAGCGCTGGCGGTCCGTATCCTCGATGCGCAGCAGCATCTTGCCGCCGGTGTGGCGGGCATAGAGCCAGTTGAACAGCGCCGTGCGCGCCCCGCCGATATGCAGGAAGCCGGTGGGCGAGGGGGCGAAGCGGGTGACGATCTGCGACATCGGGCGGGGCTCGGCGGGCTTGGGTCCGCTTGGACGGGAAACGCGCGTGCGGCAGCCCTGCGGAACGCAAACCGAGCCACATGGCGCGCGGGAGGCGCCCGTGTAGCATAGAGGCGGGGCACAAGGAACACGGGGGCAGGCGCGGCCCGGCCGTGCCCCGGGCGGGCGGGGATGGACGAGCGGGCTTCGGGGCACGCGCGGGCGGGATCACGGGCGGGCGCGCGGACGCTCCCGCTCCCCTCCGCGCGCGGGCTTCTCCGCCTCGCCGACGCGCTGACCGCCCGCATCGCCCACGACGCGGCGGCCGAGGCCGCATCCGGCCGGCTGATCCTGTGGCTGCCGGCCGCCTTTGCCGCCGGGATTCTCTTGTATTTCGGCGCCTCCACTGAACCCTCGCTGGCCGCCAGCCTTGTTCTGGTGACCTTGCTGGCGGGGGCGGCGGTGGCGGCGCGGGCGCGGCCGGTGATGTTCGCCCTAACGTCCGTGCTTCTCGCCACTGTCGCCGGCTTTGCGGCGGGCGGGGCGCGGACGGCGCTCATCGCCCACGAAACGATCGTTCCGCCTAAGACGCCGGTGCGCCTTTCCGGCTTTATCGAGCGGGTGGAACGGCGCACCACCGGCGACCGCATCCTGCTGCGGCTCGATGGCAATGCCGTGCGCGGGCTCGCCACGGCGCCGGCGCTGGTGCGGCTCTCGCTGCGCAAGGGCTGGGCGCCGCCGGTCGGAAGCCATGTGACGCAGCTCGCCCAGCTGCTGCCGCCCTCCGGCCCCGCCATGCCGGGTGCCCATGATTTCGGTCGCGCGCCGTGGTTTCAGGGCATCGGCGCCATCGGCTACGGGCTCGGCCGGCCGAAGGCGGCGCCGGCGCGCGACCCGCCCTTGTCCGTGCGCCTCGCCATGGCGCTCGACGGGGTGCGCCAGAGCCTGTCGGCCCGCATCCGCGCCTCGCTTTCCGGCGTGCCGGCGGAGGTGGCGGTAGCGCTGGTGGCGGGCGACCGCTCCGGCATTCCCCATGCGGTGGAGGAGAGCATGCGGGTGTCCGGCCTCTCGCACATCCTCTCCATCTCCGGCCTGCACATGGCGCTGGTGGCCGGCACCCTGTTTGCGCTGGCGCGGGGCGTGCTGGCGCTGGTGCCGGGGCTGGCCCTGGCGTGGCCCATCAAGTCCATGGCGGCGCTGATCGCGCTTTCCGGCAGCGCCTTCTATCTCGTGCTGTCGGGCAATGACGTGCCGGCCCAGCGCTCCTTCGTCATGACCGGACTGGTGCTGGCCGGCGTGATGGTGGGGCGACCGTCCCTCTCGCTGCGGTCGGTGGGTGTCGCGGCGGTGCTGGTGCTGGCGCTGACGCCGGAGGCGGCGCTGGATCCGGGTACGCAGATGTCGTTCGCCGCCACCCTCGCCCTCGTCGCCGCCTATGAGCGGCTGCAGCCCCTGCGGGCGATCCCCCGGCCGGACGGGATCGCCGGGGCGGTGGTCTCCTGGGTCGCGGTGCTGGTGGCGGGAACGGCGCTCACCTCGCTGGTGGCGGGCCTTGCGACGGCACCCTACGGCATCTTCCATTTCCAGCGGGTTGCCCCCTACGGGCTTCTCGCCAACCTCGCGGCCATGCCGGCCGTGTCCTTCCTGGTGATGCCGGCGGGACTTGCGGGCGTGCTGCTGATGCCGTTCGGCTGGGATCATCTCGCCTGGCCCGTGATGGGGCGTGGCATCGAGATCATGACGGCGGTGTCCGACTGGGTGGGTACCCTGCCGGGCGCCGACGTCCGCGCCGCCTTCATCGGCGCCGGAACATTGCTGTGGCTGTCCCTCGCGCTGCTGGCCCTCTGCCTGCTGCGGGGTGTGCTCACCCTCGCGGCGCTGGTTCCCCTCGGCATCGCGGGACTGGTCGCGGGTGCGCCGATGAGGCCGGATCTCCTCGTCGCGCCCGATGCGCAGACGGTGGCGGTGCGGATGCCGGACGGACGCCTCTCGGTGCTCGGCGCCTCCGGCCAGAAGCTGGTGGTGGAGCAGTGGCTGACGCGGGAGGGGGACCGCCGCACGGCCGGAACCAGGGACCTTGCCGCCGGCTTCACCTGCGATCCCCTGGGCTGCACTGCGCCGCTGCCCGGCGGCGGCACCATCGCCGTGTCCCGACGTGCCGAAAGCCTGGAGGCGGATTGCCTGAATTCCCGCATGGTTGTCACCCGCGATGCCCCACCGCGCGCGTGCCCGGCGGACGTGCTGACGCTGGAAAAGCTGGTGCGGACGGGAACGCTCGCCTTCTCCCTCCGCGATGGCACGCTCGTCGCCGAGCCAAGCCGGAAGGCCGCCGTATCCCGCCCCTGGATGGCGCCCTTGCCGCCGGAGCCCGCATCCGAACCCGGCGCCGCCGATGCCGGCGATCCGCAGGCGGATGCAATGGCTCCGTGACATGCCGGCAAAGCGTCGGGGTGAGGGGCAACGCCTTCAGGAAAGCGCAGGCGCCCGTTGAGCGTGGACCGCCGCGCCCCTCACCCCGTTCCGGATCTCCCGCAGGAGAAATAAGGATCAGTAGCGGCGCATGAGGCCGATGAGGCGGCCCTGGATGCGCACGCGGTCGGGACCGAAGATGCGCGTCTCATAGGCCGGATTGGCGGCCTCGAGCGCGATGGAGGCGCCCTTCTTGCGCAGGCGCTTGAGGGTGGCTTCCTCGTCGTCCACCAGCGCGACGATGATGTCGCCGGTGTCGGCGGAATCGCATTTGCGGATGAGGACCGTGTCGCCGTCGAGGATGCCGGCCTCGATCATGCTGTCGCCGCGCACCTCAAGGGCGAAATGCTCGCCGCTGCCCAGCATCTCGGGCGGGATGTTCAGGGTGTGGCTGCGGCTCTGGATGGCGGAAATGGGCGTGCCGGCGGCGATGCGGCCCATGACCGGCACCGAGACCACCTGGCCCGCCTCATCATCCTCGGGCACCGGGCGCACCTTGCCGAGGCTGCCCTCGATGACGGACGGGGAGAAGCCACGCCCCGCCGAGCGGGCGGAGGCAAGGCCCGGCGCCACGCTGTCGGGCAGGCGCACCACTTCCAGCGCGCGGGCGCGGTTGGGCAGGCGGCGGATGAAGCCGCGCTCTTCCAGAGCGGTGATCAGACGATGGATGCCGGACTTGGAGCGCAGGTCCAGAGCCTCCTTCATCTCGTCGAAGGAGGGGGGAACACCGGTTTCCTTCAGCCGCTCATGGATGAAGCGCAGAAGGTCGTATTGCTTCCGAGTGAGCATTCCCTGGCCCCGTTCCTTGCACGCACCGTCTGGAGCCAGCGCCTCTGGCCGGTCCCGATTTCAGGCGCATCCAGCCCGGTGCGCCGCGAAACAAATCATGAACAGTCTTTATCTGTTCCTTTTGTGTTCCGCAAGTGGTGAAGGCCCCGTTAAGCGCTCAATCGTCGAGGAGAATAATCTCGCACGCATCGCCGACGCGGCCTTCGGGCGCGAAAGGCGGGCGCACCAGAAGGCAGTCGGCGGCAGCGAGAATGCTCAGCATGGCGCTGTCTTGCGAGGGTGAGGGCGTGGCGTGGATCGTGCCGTCCGGCCGGCGTTCGAGGGTGGCGCGCATGAAATCCCGCCGCACGTCATTGGCCGGCAGGTTGGCTGCGAGGCGCGCCGGCACGGTCTCGGGGCCGGGGCGGGAATCGCCCTGGAGCGCGCGGACGAGGGGGACGAGGTAGATCATCCCGCAGACGTGGGAGGAGACCGGATTGCCGGGCAGCCCCAGCACCCGCACATCGCCCCGATGGCCGAACATCAGCGGCTTGCCGGGGCGCAGCGCGATCTTGTGGACGGAGAGGTCCACCCCCTCGGCCTTCAGCGCCGGCGCCATGAGGTCATGATCGCCCACCGAGGCGCCGCCCGAGGACACCACGAGATCGAATTCACCGGAGAGCGCCCGCGCCACCACGGCCCGGATGGCGGCGAGATCGTCCTTGAAGAGCCCGAGGTCGGTCACCTCCGCCCCGGCGCGGCGGGCCAGCTCGGCGAGGCCGAAGGCGTTGGAGACAACGATCTCGCTGTCCTTGCCGGTGCCCTGGCCCGGCAGCACGAGTTCGTCGCCGGTCTGCAGCAGCGCGACGCGCGGGCGGCGGGCGACCGGCAGCGTCGCATGGTCCATAGCGGCGGCGAGCATGATGTCGCGTCCGGTCAGGCGGCGGCCGGCAAAGAGGCCAGGCGTGCTTTCGGAAAAATCGCAGCCGCGCTTGCGCACATTCCGGAGCGCTGCGGTCGGCGCCGTGGTGGTGATGGTGTCGCCCTCGCGGGTGACGTTCTCCTGGATCACCACCGTGTCGGCGCCCTCCGGCACCACCGCGCCCGTGAAGATGCGCACGGCCTGCCCGGTGCTCACCGTGCCCGCGAAGGGCCGGCCGGCGGCGGATTCGCCGATGACCGTCAGGTGGGCGGGTGTCTCGGCGATGTCGGCGCCGCGCACGGCATAGCCGTCCATGGCCGACATGTCGGCCGGCGGCTGGGTGCGGCGGGCCACGAGATCGCGCGCCAGCACGCGGCCGGCGGCGGCCTGCACCGGCACCTCCTCGATGCCGAGCGCGACGACGCCCTGGGTGATGAGCGCGGTGGCCTCCTCGACGGTCATGAGCGCCATGGCGCGGCTCCCTCACTCTGGACGTGCTGTGATTAGCGGAAAAGGCTCAGGCCGCTCCGGCGTCGGCGCGGAAATGGCCGCTGCGGCCGCCGGATTTTTCCAAGAGGCGGATGCCTTCGATCCGCATGCCGCGGTCGGCGGCCTTGGCCATGTCGTAGATGGTGAGGCAGGCGACGGAGACGGCGGTCAGAGCCTCCATCTCCACGCCGGTCTGGCCCGTGACCTTGGCGCGGGCGGTGACGTGAAGGCCGGGCAAAGCGGGGTCGGGCACCACCTCCACCTCCACCTTGGTCAGCATCAGCGGATGGCAGAGCGGGATCAGCTCATGGGTGCGCTTGGCGGCCATGATGCCGGCGATGCGCGCCACGCCCAGCACGTCGCCCTTCTTGGCGTTGCCGGAGAGGATGAGGTCCAGCGTCTCCGGTGCCATCGCCACCCGGCCCTCGGCGAGCGCCTCGCGGGTGGTCGCGTCCTTGTCGGAGACGTCCACCATGCGGGCGGCGCCCTGGTCGTCGAGATGGGTCAGGCTGGCCATGGCCGTCGCGGTCTTCCCGGATTCGATGTCGGACGGGAAGATGGCGTCCGCGGCGGCGCCTGTCCACCGCCGCAGCCGCAGGGCGGCGGAAAGGCTGTGTTGCCGGCGCGGGTCGGCGCTCAGCGCAGGCGGGTCCACACCTGCGTCTTGCAGAGGGGAACGACCACGCAGCCGCGCAGCTTCAGCGTGTTGTCGCCGTCCATGGTGATGGTGCCGGAATAGGTCTTGCCGTCCTCGGCATTGTAGATGCTGCCGCCGGTCCATTCCTGTGGCCCGCCGGAGAAACCGGTGAGGATGGTGAGGCCCTTCAGCGCCCGGCCGCGCAGCGAGGCGTTGGAATTGTTCACGTCTTTCAGCGCCGGATCGGCCTTCAGCCCTTCCGAGGACACGAGGCGGCCGCAGAGGCTGGCGCCGCATTTGGAGATTTCCACCTGCCCGCTGCGGGTGGGGGTCTGCCACAGGCCCGTCGGGTCGGCCGCGAAGGCGGGGGTGGCGAGAAGGGCGGCGGCGAGCGCCGTGAAAAGCGTGGTCCTCATGAAGCTGTTCCTCCCGTGAGGCACCGGCGACGCAGGGGCCGGTGCTGCGGCCTCTTCTCGGGCCGCCTCACGTATTAAGGCGTAACTTCACGTATACGGCAAGCCTAGCCGGCGAGCAGCTGGCACGTCGCGGATGCGACATCCTCCTGACGCATCAGGCTCTCGCCGACGAGGATGGTTCCGATGCCCACCTGCGCCAGCCGCGCAACGTCGGCCGGCGTGAAGATGCCGCTCTCGCCGATGACGATGCGATCCTTCGGCACGCGGGGCGCGAGGCGCTCGGAGGTTTCGAGCGTGGTCTCGAAGGTGCGCAAATTGCGGTTGTTGATGCCGATGAGCCGGCAGGGCAGCGCCAGCGCGCGGTCCAGCTCGGCGTCGTCATGGACTTCAACGATGGCGTCCATGCCATACGCTGCCGCCGCATCCGCGAGGTCGCGGGCGAGGGCGTCGTCCACGCCGGCCATGATGATGAGGATGCAGTCCGCCCCCCAGGCGCGGGCTTCCGCCACCTGGTAGGTGTCGTACATGAAATCCTTGCGCAGCACCGGCAGGCTCACCGCCGTCCGGGCGGCCTTCAGATAGTCCGGCGCGCCCTGGAAGGACGGCGTGTCGGTGAGCACCGAGAGGCAGGTGGCGCCGCCGCGCTGGTAGGCGCGGGCAAGCGACGGCGGATCGAAGTCCGCGCGGATCAGGCCCTTGGAGGGGCTGGCCTTCTTGATCTCGGCGATCAGCGCGGTGCGACCTTCCGAGAGGCTCTGCTCGATGGCCCCGGCGAAGGGCCGCACCCGGGGCGCGCAGCGGGCGGCGGCCTCGATCTCCGCCAGCGGGCGGGCCTTCTTGGCGGCGGCGATTTCCTCGCGCTTGTAGGCCTCGATCTTGGTGAGGATGTCGCTCATTGCGCGGCCTCCGGGGCGAGAGAGGCGGAGAGGGTGACGAGCCGTTCCAGCCGTGCGCGGGCGGAGCCCGTATCGAGGCTCGTCTGCGCCAAGGCGACGCCCTCGGTGAGGTCCTTCGCGTGTCCGGCCACCACGAGCGCGGCGGCGGCGTTCAGCACCGCCACGTCGCGATAGGCGCCGGGGGCGCCGTCCAGCACGGCGCGCAGGGCGGCGGCATTGTAGGCGGCATCGCCCCCCTTCAGCGCCTCGGCCGGGGCGCGGGAAAGGCCCACATCTTCCGGATTGAGGGTGAAGGTGTGGATGCGGCCGTCTTCCAGCACGGCGATGTCGGTGCCGCCGGAGATGGTGATCTCGTCGAGCCCGTCCGAGCCGTGGACCACGAACGCCTTCTCCGAGCCCAGCGCCTTCAGCACCTCGGCTAGGGGCACGATCCAGGATTTCGCGAACACACCCACCATCTGCCGCTTCACGCCGGCCGGATTGGAGAGCGGGCCGAGCAGGTTGAAGATGGTGCGCGTGCCCATCTCCACCCGCGTCGGGCCCACATGCTTCATGGCCGGATGGTGGGAGGGGGCGAACATGAAGCCGATGCCGGCCTCGCCGATGCAGCGGGAGATTCCGGCCGGATCAAGATCCAGCCGCACGCCCAGCGCGGAGAGCACATCCGCCGCGCCGGACTTGGAAGAGAGCGCCCGATTGCCGTGCTTCGCCACCGGCACCCCGGCGCCCGCGACGATGAAGCTGGCGCAGGTGGAGATGTTGTAGGAGCCGGAGGCATCGCCCCCGGTGCCCACCACGTCCACCGCCTCGTCCGGGGCTTCCACGGTCAGCATCTTGGCGCGCATGACGGAGACCGCGCCCGCGATCTCCTCCACCGTCTCGCCGCGCACGCGCAGGCCCATGAGCAGCGCGCCCATCTGGGAGGGCGTCGCCTCGCCGGACATCATGCGGTCGAACACGAAGGCGGCCTCGTCGCGGCTGAGGCTTGCGCCGGTGGCCACCTTGCCGAGCAGGGGTTTGAACTGGTCCATGGTGTGTCCTCGTCCCCGTTCTCAGCCCTTGGCCTTCTGCGCGTTGAAGGCGGCGGCGATCTCGAGGAAATTGCGGATCAGCGCGTGGCCGTTCTCCGAGGCGATGCTCTCGGGATGGAACTGCACGCCGTGGATGGG
Source organism: Xanthobacter flavus (assembly GCF_017875275.1). Taxonomy (NCBI): domain Bacteria; kingdom Pseudomonadati; phylum Pseudomonadota; class Alphaproteobacteria; order Hyphomicrobiales; family Xanthobacteraceae; genus Xanthobacter; species Xanthobacter flavus. Next base: position 4,931,605 of record NZ_JAGGML010000001.1, read on the forward strand.
CAGGCTCTTGTGGGCGAGGCCCATGATGAGGCCGTCTCCGGTGTGGGCCGTGACTTCCAGCGCGTCCGGCAGGGTGTCCCGCTCGACGATCAGCGAGTGGTAGCGCGTCGCCTGGAAGGAATGGTTGAGCCCGCGGAAGACGCTTTTGCCCTCGTGCAGAATCTCGCTCATCTTGCCGTGCATTGGGGAGGGCGCGCGCACCACGTCGCCGCCGAACACCTGCCCGATGGCCTGATGGCCGAGACACACGCCGAACATCGGCACGGTGTCCCCCGCCTTGGCGATGAGATCGAGGCAGATGCCCGCCTCGTTGGGCGTGCAGGGGCCGGGGGAGAGCACGATGGCGTCGGGCTTCTCGGCCAGCACGTCCTCCACGCTCACGGTGTCGTTGCGGTGGACGGTGACGGTGGCGCCGAGTTCGCCCAGATAATGGACGAGGTTGTAGGTGAAGCTGTCGTAATTATCGATCAGCGTGACCTTCGGGGAGGGATTGGCCGAAACCTGGGTGGCGGACATCTGGAACTCCGGCCCCGCGCCGCTTTAGCGGGAATAGCGGGTGTTAAGGCGAGGAATGACGGACGGTCAATGGTGATGGGCAGGTAACTCGCGTAGCTCCCCTCTCCCCTTGCGGGAGAGGGGTCGGGGGTGAGGGGGCGGCTCAGCCGTCCCGGCCCTCGTGCAAGCGGCGCGAACCCCTCACCCCGGCACTCTCCCGCAAGGGGAGAGGGAGTCAGGGCTGCTCCCGCTTCACCATCGCTCGCGACGTGTCATCCCCATCCCCTCACTGCCCCTTCCCGGCGCGGGCGGCGAAGCGGACGGCTTCCTCGCCGGCGCGGAACAGGGCCTTGGCCTTGTTCACGCATTCCTGCTGCTCGCTGTCGGGCACCGAGTCGTAGACGATGCCGGCGCCGGCCTGGACGAACATGCGCCCGTCCTTCACCACCGCCGTGCGCAGCACGATGCAGGTGTCCATCTCGCCATTGGCGCCGAAATAGCCGATGGCGCCGGCATAGATGCCGCGCTTGTCTCTCTCCAGCTCGTCGATGATCTCCATGGCCCGCACCTTGGGCGCGCCGGAGACCGTGCCGGCCGGAAAGCCCGCCGCCAGCGCGTCCACCGCGTCAAAGCGCTTGTCGATGGCGCCTTCCACATTGGAGACGATGTGCATGACCTGGCTGTAGCGCTCGATGAAGAAGGAATCCGTCACCTTCACCGTGCCGACGCGGGAGACGCGGCCGGCATCGTTGCGGCCGAGGTCGAGCAGCATCAGATGCTCGGCGCGCTCCTTGGGATCGGCGAGCAGTTCGGCCGCCAGCGCCTCGTCCTCGGCATGGGTGGCGCCGCGCCTGCGGGTGCCGGCGATGGGGCGCACGGTGACCTTGCCGTCGCGCAGCCGCACCAGGATCTCCGGCGAGGAGCACACCACCGAGAAGCCGTCGAAGTTGAGATAGACGAGGAACGGCGCCGGATTCACCCGCCGCAGCGCCCGGTAGAGGGCGAAGGGCGGCAGCGTGAACGGGCTCTCGAAGCGCTGGGAGAGCACCACCTGGAAGATGTCGCCGGCGCGGATGTAGTCCTTCGCCTTTTCCACCATGGCGCAGAATTCCTCTGCGCCGGTGTTGGACACCTGCGAGACCTCGCCGTGGAACGGCTCGGGGGCGGGGTGGGCGATGGCGCGGTCGAGGTCCGCCACCACCTGGTCGAGCCGCTCCAGCGCCGCTTCCCACGCGGCGCGGGGCGAGACGCCCTCCTTCGCCCGCACGGGGGTAACGGCGGTCAGCTCGTCCTTCACGGCGTCGAACACCACCATCACGGTGGGGCGGATGAGCAGCGCCTCGGGCACGCCGATGGGATCGGGCTTGGCGGGGCCGAGCTTCTCCATCTGCCGCACCATGTCGTAGCCGAGATAGCCGAACACGCCGGCCGCCATGGGCGGGGCGCCCTCCGGCAGCTCGATGGCGGATTCGGCCAGCAGCGTGCGCAGGGCCTTCAGCGGCGGCTCCCCGCAGGGCACGAAGGCGGTTTTGTCGGCGTCCGGCGTGCGGTTGATCTCGGCGAGGTCGCCGGAGGCGCGGAAGATGAGATCGGGCTTCATCCCGATCATGGAATAGCGCCCGCGCGCCTGCCCGCCCTCGACGGATTCGAGCAGGAAGGCGTTGGGCTGGTCGCCGGCGAGCTTGAGGAAGGCCGAGACCGGCGTCTCAAGATCGGCGACGAGGGTGGTGGAGACCACCTGAGCCTCGCCCCGCATATAGCGCGAGGCGAAGAGGTCGAAGTCGGTGGGTGCGTTCACGGGCCGGCCTCAGTTCGCCGGGCTGCCGCCGACCGCCTGGGCGAACAGGCGCTCGTTGATCTTCACGCCCAGCTCCTTCTGGATGGCGCCGAGGTACTGCACCAGCACGTCGTTCTCCAGCTGGCGCGACAGCTCCTGCGTGACGCGGCTGGTGTCCGGCGGCATCTGCTGGGGAATCTCGACCTTGGTCACCTGGAACACGATTCGGTCCGGCTCGGGCGATCCGAGGGCGATGCCGAAGCCGCCGTCCTTCACGTCGAACACGGAGGTCACGCTCTCGGCGCTGAACGGGCCTTCGGCGCGCCCGCGGCGCAGCCCCTCGGCGATCTGGAGCGGGATGTCGGCCTCGGCCGAGACCTGGGCGAGCGGCGTGCCGGCCTTGGCCCTGTCGAGCAGTTCCTTCGCCTTGGCCTCCACCGCCTTCTCGGTCTCCGCCTCGGTGTAGCGGGCGGTCACGGCCTCCTTGGCCTCCTCGAAGGTGCGGTCGCGGGCGGGGGTGATGGCGGCGGTCTCGTACCACACGAAGCCGCCGCCCTGCGGCAGCTGCACCGTGTCGGTCTCGACGCCCGGCTGGGCTGCGAAGGCGCCGGAGATCACGTCCGCGCCGCCGGGCACGTCCACGGCGGCGCCGGCCGTATCGCGGCCGGAGCGGTCCACGTCGTAGCTCGCGAGCTTGAGGCCGAGCTTCTGCGCGGTCTCCGCGAGCGTGGCGCCGGAGGCGCGCTCGTCCTCCACCTTGTCGTGCATGTCGAGGATGATGCGCTTGGCGCGGTCCAGCTGCAGCTCGGCGACGACCTGCGGCTTCACCAGCTCGAACGGCTGGAAGGCGCCAGGCACGATCTTGGTGACATGCACCAGCGCCGTGCCGAAGCGGCCCTCCACCGGGGCGCTCACCGCGCCGTCGGCGAGGGAAAAGGCGGCATCGGCGATCTTCGGATCAAGGATGGCCGACTTGGCGACGAGGCCGAGGTCGGTGTCCTTGGGTGTCAGGCCGCGGGCCGCAGCAATGTCGGCGAAGGTCGCGCCGCCCTTGATCTTCTCCTCGGCGGCCGTGGCATCGGCGGCGTTGGTGAAGACGATCTGCTGCACCTCGCGCATCTCCGGCTTGCCGAAGCGGGCGAGGGTGCGGTCGTACTCGGCCTTGGCCTCCTCGTCGGTCACGGTGATTCCGGCCGAGAGGGTGGCGGGAGTGAGCGCGAGCACGCTGATCTTGCGGTATTCGGGCGCGCGGAAGGTCAGCTTGTGCGCATCGAAATAGGTGCGCAGCGCCTCCTCGGTCGGCGCAGGCAGGGTGCCGGCGGCGGCGGGCGTCACGCGGATGTAGGAGGCGGTGCGGGTCTCGCCCTCGAACCGGTTGACCGCCTCCAGCAGCACCTGCGGCACGGAAACGCCGGCACCGAGCGACTGCAACAGCTGGTCCCGCACCTGCCGCTGCTTCTCGCTGGCGACGTAGCGCTGCTCCGTCAGGCCGTTGGAGCGCAGCAACTGCTGGAAATAGGCGGGATCGAACGCCTTGGCGCCGGGCGCGCGGAAGTTCGGATTCTCGGCGATCTCGCGGGCGATCTGCGCGTCGGACACGGCGAGGGAGAGGCGGGCCGCCTCGGCGTCCAGCGTCGCGTCGGCGATCATCTGGTTCAGCACCTGCCGGTCAAGCCCGAAGGCGCGGGCCTGCTCGGGCGTGATCGCGCGACCAGCCTGACGGCTGATGCGCTGGAGCTGGTCGAGATACTCCTGGCGGAACACCTGGGCCGAAATCTCCGTGCCGCCAACGCTCGCGACAGATGACGCGCCCATGCCGCGGAACACGTCGGCGATGCCCCACACCACGAAGCTGAGGGTGAGCACGACGAGGAAAATCTTGGCGACCCAGCCGGAGGCGCCCTTGCGGAGTGTCTGAAGGACCATCGCTCATTCGTTCAAAGAGCGCCGGAGGCCCCGGCGCGGAAGCGGCGCATCATAGGGAGGGGGAGGGGGCCTCGCAACGGCGCATGGTCGCACCCCTTTCCAGCGGGCGCACCGCTCTGGTAGGTGAGGCCCTACGTGAGCCATGCTGCTGTTTCAAACCCTGGAGGAACCGACATGACGGCCGAGCGCCGCCCGCTGATCGCAGGCAACTGGAAGATGAACGGCCTGCGTGCAGCCAAGTCCGAGTTGCGGGCTGTGGCGGCCGGCCTTGCCGGTATTTCCGCGGAAACCATGATCTGTCCGCCCTTTACGCTCATCGGCGCGTTCGCCTCCGATGTCGCGGGCACGCAGCTGATGATCGGCGGGCAGGACTGCCATCCGGCCGAGAGCGGCGCCCATACTGGCGACATCTCCGCCGAGATGCTGCGCGATGCCGGCGCGGTGGCGGTGATTCTCGGCCATTCCGAGCGCCGCATCGACCATCAGGAAGGCGATGCCATCATCAAGGCCAAGGTGAAGGCGGCGTGGCGGGCGGGCCTGCTGCCCGTCGTCTGCGTCGGCGAGACGCTGGTGGAGCGCGACGCCGGCGAGGCCTGCGCCGTGGTGACGCGGCAGGTGCGCCAGTCCGTGCCGGAGGGCGCGACGGCGGCGAACCTCGTGATCGCCTACGAGCCCATCTGGGCCATCGGCACCGGCCGGACCCCCACCACCGACGACGTGGCCGAGGTGCACGGCGCCATCCGCCATATCCTCACCGAACGCTTCGGCGCGGAGGCCAACGGCATCCGCATCCTCTACGGCGGCTCGGTTAAGCCGGACAACGCCGCCGCCCTCCTCGCCGTCTCTGACGTGGACGGCGCGCTGGTGGGCGGCGCCAGCCTGAAGGCCGCAGATTTCCTCGCCATCGCGCGGGCGGCGGGCTGAGGACAGGCGGATCCCGGTATTTTCCCCTCTCCCCTCGAACTCGGCTTTTGCCGAGTTCGAGTCTTTAGGGTCGAAGTCGGCAACAGCCGACTTCGAGGGGAGAGGATCTCGGCTTTGCCGCGAGACGGGTGAGGGGGCTGGCGCCGCTTTCCCGGGCTTTGGGTCAAAGGGGACGATACCCCTCACCCCGCCCTCTCCCGCAAGGGGAGAGGGGGCGCGGTGGCGCCCGGCTACTAGCGGCGGTCTTCGCCGCCCAAAACCCACCGCGACCAGCCGCCATCCCGGTCCCCACTGGCCAAAGCGGGGGCGATGACCCTATATGCGCCAAACGGACGGGCCTTTTGGCCCGGCCGTTCGCATGCTTTGGAGGTCTCCTCATGTCCGGCATCATCAGGTCCAGCGACGGCCTCGACGAGCGGCGCCGCCGCATCCTGTTCCGGGCGCGCCATCGCGGGATGCGCGAGATGGACCTCATCCTCGGTGGCTTCGCCGATGCCGAGATCACCGCGCTGTCGGACGCGGAGCTTGCAGATTTCGAGGAATTGCTGGAGCCCGAGGACCAGAAGGTCTTCTCCTGGGTGAGCGGCACCGAACCGATCCCGCCGGAGTTCGACACCGAGCTGTTCCGCAAGATCCGCGCATTCCATTTCTCGGGCCGCGGGCTGCCGGGCTGATCTTGCCGGGCTGATCTTGCGCCCCCCGCCGTCCTTCCGGAGTTCCTGTCTTGAAGCGTCCCCAGCCCATCGCCGACGTGCTGGCCGAAGGCCGGCCGCTGACCCTCTCGCGCGTCGCCGACGGCATGGAGGGCATGGTGGTCGCGGACCTCGCGCGCTCCCTCGCCGCGCAGAAGAATGCGCCGTGGCCGAGCCTGACGGTGGTGTGCCGCGACGGGCAGCGCATGGCCGCGCTGGAACGGGGCCTCGCCTTCTTCGCCCCCGAGCTGGAGGTGATCTCCTTTCCCTCGTGGGACTGCCTGCCCTACGACCGCGCCTCGCCCAACGCCTCGATCGTGGCGCGGCGCATGGCGGCGCTGGCGAAGCTTGCCCGCATCAAGGGCGGCGCGGCGAGCGTGCTCATCACCACCGTCAACGCCACGGTGCAGCGCGTGCCGGCCAAGGGGCTGGTGGCAGCGCAGTCGCTGGTGGCGGCGCCGGGCAATGCCATCGCGCTCGATGGCGTCACCCAATGGGCCGAGCAGAACGGCTTCCTGCGCACCCCGACGGTACGCGACACCGGTGAATACGCCGTGCGCGGCGGCCTCATCGACCTCTTCCCGCCCGGCCTCGACGCGCCCATCCGCCTCGACTTCTTCGGCGACACGCTGGAGAGCATCCGCGCCTTCGACCCCGAGACCCAGCGCACCACCTCGCAGTTGCGCGCGCTGGAACTGGTGCCCATGGCCGAGTTCCAGCTGACCACCGACACCATGCGCCGCTTCCGCATGGCCTACATCGCCCAGTTCGGTGCCGCCCAGAAGGGCGACACGCTCTATGAGGCCGTGAGCGAGGGCCGCCGCCACGCCGGCATGGAGCATTGGCTGCCGCTGTTCCACGAGCGCATGGACACCCTCTTCGACTATCTCGAAGGCGGCACGCTGCTGCTCGATCCGCTCGCCGAGGAAGCCGGCGGCGAGCGCATCGCCCAGATCGCCGATTATTACGACGCCCGCCGGCAGGCGCAGGAGCTGAACGGCGGCGCCACCTACAATCCGCTGCCGCCGGACCGGCTCTATCTGCAGGGCCCGGAATGGTCGAAATGCCTCGCCGGCATGCGCCTCGCCCGCCTCTCGCCCTTCGCGGTGCCGGACGGCGGGGCAGGGAAGGTGATCGACCTCGGCGGCATGCAGGGCCGCTCCTTCGCCGCCGAGCGGGCGGACCCCGATGCCAATGTCTTCGATGCCGCCATCGCCCATGTGCGGGACTTGCAGAAATCGAAGAAGGTCATCCTCGCCGGGTGGTCGGAAGGCTCGCGCGAGCGCCTCGGCACGGTGCTGGCGGACCACGGCCTGAAGGGCTGCGCCGCCATCTCCCGCTTCGACAGCCTCGCCGCCCTGCCGAAGAACCAGGCGGCGCTCGCCGTGTTCGGGCTGGAGGCGGGTTTCGAGACGCCGGACTTCGCCGTCATCGGCGAGCAGGACATCCTCGGCGACCGCCTCGTGCGGCCCAAGCGCAAGGCGCGCCGCCCGCAGGACGTGCTCACCGAGTTGACCGCGCTCACCGCCGGCGACCTCGTGGTGCATGTGGACCACGGCATCGGCCGCTTCATCGGCCTCAAGACCGTGGAAGCCATGGGCTCGCCCCACGATTGCCTGGAACTGCACTATGCGGGCGGCGACAAGCTGTTCCTGCCGGTGGAGAATCTGGAACTCCTGAGCCGCTATGGCTCGGAGGAGACCGAGGCCCAGCTGGACAAGCTGGGCGGCGGCGCCTGGCAGCAGCGCAAGGCGCGGATGAAGAAGCGCATCCGCGAGATGGCGTCCGAACTCATCAAGATCGCCGCCCAGCGCCAGCTCGGCGAGGCTCCGAAGCTGGTGCCCGCCATGGGCCTCTACGACGAATTCCGCGCCCGCTTCCCCTATGAGGAGACGGACGATCAGGAAGCCGCCATCGACTCGGTGCTGGACGACCTCGCCTCCGGCCACCCCATGGACCGCCTGATCTGCGGCGACGTGGGCTTCGGCAAGACGGAAGTGGCCCTGCGCGCCGCCTTCGCGGTGGCGCTCTCCGGCAAGCAGGTGGCGGTGGTGGTGCCCACCACGCTCCTCGCCCGCCAGCATTTCAAGACTTTCTCCGACCGCTTCAAGGGCCTGCCCGTTCAGGTGGGGCAGGCCTCCCGCATGGTGACGGGCAAGGACCTCACGGCGGTGAAGAAGGGCATTGCCGACGGCACTTTGGACATCGTGGTCGGCACCCACGCGCTGCTGGGCAAGGCCATCGCCTTCAAGGATCTCGGCCTCGTCATCGTGGACGAGGAGCAGCATTTCGGCGTCGCCCACAAGGAGCGGCTGAAGCAGCTGCGCGCCGAGGTGCATGTGCTGACCCTCACCGCCACCCCCATCCCGCGCACCCTGCAACTGGCCATGACCGGCGTGCGCGAACTCTCCATCATTGCCACCCCGCCGGTGGACCGCCTCGCGGTGCGCACCTTCATCACGCCGTTCGACGCGCTGGTGGTGCGCGAGGCGCTGCTGCGCGAGCGCTATCGCGGTGGCCAGAGCTTCTATGTGGTGCCGCGCATCGAGGATCTCGCCGAGGTGCGCGAGTTTTTGGCCGCGTCCGTGCCCGAGGTGAAGGTGGCGGTGGCCCATGGCCAGCTTGCCGCCGGCGCCCTCGAAGACATCATGACCGCCTTCTACGATGGGCAGTACGACGTGCTGCTCTCCACCACCATCGTGGAATCGGGCCTCGACGTGCCCAACGCCAACACCCTCATCGTCCACCGGGCCGACATGTTCGGCCTCGCCCAGCTCTACCAGCTGCGCGGGCGGGTGGGCCGGGCCAAGGCGCGCGCCTACGCCATCTTCACCGTTCCGGCCACCAAGCCCGTGACGGTGCAGGCGGAGCGGCGGCTGAAAGTGCTGCAATCGCTGGAGACTCTGGGCGCCGGCTTCCAGCTGGCGAGCCACGACCTCGACATCCGCGGCGCCGGCAATCTGCTGGGCGACGAGCAGTCCGGCCACATCAAGGAAGTGGGCTACGAACTGTACCAGGAGATGCTCCAGGAGGCGATCGCCCACATCAAGGCCGGCATCACGGATTACGTCGACGACAAGTGGTCGCCCAACATCACCATCGGCATGCCGGTGCTGATCCCCGAGGACTATGTGGGCGACCTGCATGTCCGCCTCGCCCTCTACCGCCGCCTCGCCGACATCCAGGACGACGCCGAGATCGACGCCTTCGGCGCCGAGCTGGTGGACCGCTTCGGCCCCACGCCGGAGGAGGTGGGCCAGCTGCTCAAGCTCACCCAGATCAAGGCGCTCGCCCGCAAGGCCAATGTGGAGAAGGTGGATGCCGGCCCCAAGGGCGTGGTGCTCACCTTCCGCAACAACGAGTTCTCCGACCCCTCGGGCCTCGTGAAGCTGATCGCCAACGAGGGCGCGCAGGCCAAGGTGCGGCCCGACTTCAAGGTCGTCTTCCTGCGCGACTGGCCGAACGCCGAGCACCGGCTGAAGGGCACTCTGACCGTGCTGAAGAAGCTGGCTGACCTCGCGAAGAAGAAGGGGCTTTAGAGCCATGGCTCTCTGCTCCCGCTAGGGAAAAGGAGACCGAGCCACCCCCGCTTGGCCCATCCCTTCCCCCATGCTCTACTCGCGCCATGACCGCGGACGCGACACGGGGCGCCTTGCCCGGCTCCATCGATGACACCGGCCGGCTGCTGGCCGGGCAGGGCTATGTGGCCGATCGGGCGCTGTCCACCGTCGTCTTCCTGGCGCTGCGCATGGGCCGCCCGCTGCTGCTGGAAGGCGAGGCCGGTGTCGGCAAGACGGAGGTGGCGAAGACGCTGGCGGCGGCGCTGGGCCGCCGGCTCATCCGCCTGCAATGCTATGAGGGGCTGGACCTTTCGGCCGCCGTCTACGAGTGGAACCACGCCGCCCAGATGATCGCCATCCGCCTCGCGGAAGCCGCCGGCGAGAGCGAAAAGGGCGCCATCGCGGCAGATATCTTTTCTGACCGCTATCTGCTGCGCCGCCCCCTTCTGGAAGCGCTGGAGCCCCACGCCGAAGGCCCGCCCGTTCTGCTTGTGGACGAGCTGGACCGCACGGACGAGGCGTTCGAGGCCTTCCTGCTGGAAGTGCTCTCCGACCATCAGGTGACGATCCCGGAGCTGGGCACCATCAAGGCGGCGGCCCCGCCCATCGTGATCCTCACTTCCAACCGCACGCGCGAAATCCACGACGCCCTCAAGCGGCGCTGCCTCTATCACTGGGTGGATTATCCCGACGCCGCCCGCGAGATGGAGATATTGCGCGCCCGCCTGCCGGATGCGCCTGCGCGCCTGTCCGCCGAGGTGGTGGCCTTCGTGCAGGCGCTCAGGAAGGAAGACCTGTTCAAGGTGCCCGGCGTCGCCGAGACGCTGGATTGGGCCTCCGCGCTGGTGGAGCTGAACGCGGTATCGCTTGATCCCGGCCTCGTCGGCGACACGCTGGGCGTGCTGCTGAAGTATCAGGACGACATCGCCCGCACCGATGCGCCCCGCATCGAGCGCCTCATCGAGGAGGCGCGGCAGGCCTCGCGCGCGGCGGAGTGATCGGCACGTATGTGACCACCGCGACCGCCGCTGAGGACGGGCGGCTTGCCGAGAACATCGCCTGGTTCGGCCGCGCCCTGCGCGCCGCAGGCCTCAAGGTGGGGCCGGGGCGCATCCTCGACGCGGTGGCGGCGGTGGAGATGGCCGGCGTCGGCGCGCGCGAGGATTTCTACTGGACCCTCCATGCCCTCTTCGTCTCGCGCCACGAGGACAGTGTGGTGTTCGACCAGGCCTTCCGCCTGTTCTGGCGCCGCCGGGCGCATCAGGAACGGCTGATTGCCATGCTCTCGCCGGTGGCCGTGCCGCAGCGCGAGCAGAAGCGCGAAAGCGTGCTCCGGCGGGTGGAGGAGGCCCTGTTCGCCGGGGTGGGCACCGAGCGGCAGGTGGAAAAGCCCCGCGTGGAGGTGGAGGCGCGCCTCTCCGCCTCCGTCGAGGACGTGCTGCGCACCAAGGATTTCGCGCAGATGTCCGCGGCCGAACTCGCCGAGGCGCGCCGCCGCATCGCGCATTTGCGGATGCCGGACGACCGCGCCCGCACCCGCCGGCTCGTCCCCGACCCGAAGGGCCGCCGGCTCGATCTGCGCGCCTCGCTACGCGCGGCGGTGGCGACCGGCGGCGATCTCGTGCTGCTGAAGCGGCGCGGCGAGCGGGAGAAGCCGCCACCGGTGGTCGCGCTGGTGGATATCTCCGGTTCCATGGCCGACTATTCCCGGCCCATCCTGTCCTTCCTTCACGCGCTGGCGGCGCGGCGGAAGGTGTCCGTCTTTCTGTTCGGCACGCGCCTGACCAATGTCACGCGGCAACTTGCGCGGCGCGATCCCGATGCGGCGCTGGCGGCGGTGTCCGCGTCGGCGCGGGACTGGGCGGGCGGCACCCGCATCGCCGCCTCGCTGCGCGCCTTCAATGTGGAGTGGTCGCGGCGAGTGACGGCGCAGAACCCGGTCGTCCTGCTCTTCACCGATGGGCTGGAGCGGGAGGTGGACGACACGCTGCCGGGCGAGATGGCGCGCCTGAAGCGCTCCTGCCGCCGGCTCGTCTGGCTCAATCCGCTGCTGCGCTACGAGGGGTTCGAGCCGAAGGCGCAGGGCGTCGCCGCCATGCTGCCGCAGGTGGACGAGATGCGCCCCGTCCACGATCTGAAAAGCCTCGAAAGCTTGGTGGCGGCTTTGTCCGGCCCCATCAGCCGGTGGTCTCTTCCACCGCCAGTTCGAAAGTGATGAGAACCGGGTTTTCCCCCCGCACCAGCCGTCCCTCGGCCAGAACGCCGGAGAGGCCGACGAGGGAGAGGGAGATATCCGCCGCCAGCGTGCCCGACGCATCGGGGGCGATCACGCCGGAGGTCACGAACACCTCGGTGGCGTAGTCTTCCACCGGCGGCGCATCATGGAAGCGCGCGCCGATGATGCTGCCGACCCCTCCGCGCAGCCGCCCGCCCTTGAAGCCGTGGCGGCGGCAGATCTCCTCCACCGCGCCGAACAGCTCCGTGTTCGGCCGCACCCGCGCGAAGGCGATGCGCGGGCCATCGGCCGGGGCATTCACCGCATGGGGGGTGAAGAGGGGGAAATTGGTCTCGGGGTCGAAATCGGCGGTGGTCTCCACCTCGGCGGCGCCATAGGCGCGGGCACGGATGGGCTCGGCCACCACGGCTTCGTGGGGCATCACATGGCCGCCGTGGCGGCTGCCGTCCGGCTCGATCCAGAAGGCGTGGCAATGGATGAACGGCGCGCCCTCCTTCCGGCCGAAGGTCACATTGCCGCGCTCCAGCTTCGTCACGCCCTCCGGCGAGAAGGCGCGGCTGTACCAGGCGGCGTGGGTGGCATCCGGCGAGGCAGCGGGCATCACATAGGTGAACGGTCCGAACGCGCCGCCGGAAATCTCCACCTGCGCCGCGCCCATGCCGGCTTCCAGAAGCGGGCCGCAGATGGCGGCATTGATGGTGAGGCCGGCCTGGAGCGTGAAATCGAGTACCTTCAGCATGCCAACTGCGCTCTCGATGCGCTCGGCCGCGACCGGCCCGGGCTGGGTGATGCGGCGAAGCTCAGCCATTCGTTCCCTCATCGGCATAGGCGTGCAGGCCGCCGCAATTGTCGCTCACCTGATAGCCGCCCCCGGTCGCGGCCAGATGGCCCGGCGTGAGCGGCACTTTCCCGGCCCCGCCGGGGATATCGAGCACGTAGGTGGGCTGGGCGATGCCGGAGAGGCGCCCGCGCAGCGCGCGCACGATCGCCTGCCCCTCGGCGATGGGCAGGCGGAAATGGCCGGTGCCGGGGGCAAGGTCGGGATGGTGCAGGTAATAGGGCTTCACGCGGCATTCCACGAGCGCACGGAAGAGTTCGGCCAGCGTCTGCGCGCTGTCGTTCACCCCGCGCAGCAGCACGGTTTGCGACAGCAGCGGGATGCCCGCATCGGCGAGCCGGGCCAGCGCGACGCGGGCGTCGGGGGTGAGTTCGCGCGCATGATTCACATGCACCGCCACATAGGGCGTGATGCCCGGCGTCTTGAGCGCGGCGACGAAGGCCGGCGTCACCCGTTCCGGCGCGGCGATGGGCACGCGGGTATGGTGGCGCACGATCTTCACATGGGGAATGGCGGCCAGCCGCCCCACCACCTCGCCCATGCGCCGGGGCGAGAGCATGAAGGGATCGCCGCCCGTGAGGATGACTTCCCAGATCTCCGGATGGGCGGCGAAATAGGCGAACGCCTGCTCCAGCGCATCGTCCGAGAGCAGGGAGGCCGCACCCGGCCCCACCATCTCGCGGCGGAAGCAGAAGCGGCAATAGACGGCGCAGACGCCCACGATCTTCAAGAGCGCCCGGTCGGAATAGCGATGCACCACGCCCGGCACGGGGCTGTGGGCGTCATCGCCGATGGGATCAGCGAGTTCCTCCGGACGCACCTTCAGCTCGGCCGGATCGGGTACGAACTGGCGGGCGATGGGGTCGGTTTCGTGCGTCGGGTCGATGGCGGCCGCCAGCGTGGGCGTGACCGCCACGGCATAACGGGCGGCCACCTCTTCCAACACCGGGCGCGCGTCAGGCGCGGCAAGGCCAGCGCCGATGAGGTCATCGGCGGTGCGCAGCGTCCCTTGATCGCGGGCGGCCAAGGACACAAGTTTGGTGAGAGGGTTCGGCATCGGCTTCGCGACAGCTATATGGGAAGCCAGCCGCCCTGCCAAATGAACACGGGAGCCGCCCATGGACGTGACCGACAGCGATGTTCTCGCCGCCGCCGAGCGCTGGCGCCGCGAGGGGCGGGGGGTCGCCATCGCCACCGTGCTGGAAACATGGGGCTCGGCCCCGCGCCCGGTGGGCAGCCGCCTCGTCATCGATGCGGAGGGCAATTTCCTCGGCTCTGTCTCCGGCGGCTGCGTGGAAGGCGCCGTGGTGAGCGAGGCGGCGGAGGTGATCGCGGCCGGAACACCGCGCACGCTGGAATTCGGCGTCGCCGACGAGACCGCCTGGAAGGTCGGACTCTCCTGCGGCGGCAAGATCGCCGTCTATGTGGAGCCGGTGGACTGAATGACGCGCGTCGTGACGCGGGGCGCGCGGCGTTATATTCAGTGGGGAAGATGATCCGGATGCTCCCTGAGGGAGGACCACCATGCGTCTCGACCTGCTCGCCGCCCTGAATGCGGAGCGCGCCGCCCGCCGCGCCGCGGTCGTCGTGACCGAGCTGGCCACTGGCGCCCAGCGCCTCGCCACCGCCGCGACGCTCGCCACCGATCCGCTCGGCGCGGAGATCGCGGCGGCGCTCGCCGCCCGGCGCAGCGGCAAGGCGGCGGAGGGCAGCGTCTTCCTCGCGGTGGATGCGCCGCCGCCGCGCATGCTGGTGATCGGTGCCGTTCATATCTCGCAGGCGCTGGCCCCCATGGCGCGCCTCGCGGGATACGACCTGACGATCCTCGATCCGCGCACCGCTTTCGCGACGCCCGAGCGCTTCCCCGACGTGCCGGTGATCGCCGAATGGCCGGACGAGGCGCTGCCGGCCTATGCGCTCGATCCCTTCACCGCGCTGGTGGCCCTCACCCACGATCCCAAGATCGACGAGCCGGCCATCGCCGCCGCGTTGCGGGCCGAGTGCTTCTACGTGGGCGCGCTGGGCTCGCGCCGCACGCATGCCAAGCGCGTGGAGCGGCTGGCGGCGGCGGGGCTGTCCCAGCAGGCCCTGGCGCGCATCCACGCGCCCATCGGAATGGACATCGGCGCCTCCAGCCCCGCCGAGATCGCCGTCGCGGTGCTGGCCGAGGTGATCCGCGCCTTGCGCACCGGCTCGAGCGCTACGGCCGGAGCGGCCGCGTGAAATTTGGCCCCCTGCCGCTCGCCGAGGCCGAAGGCGCCATCGCCGCCCATTCCGTGCGGCTTCCCGGCGGCACCATCAAGAAGGGCACGCATCTCGCGTCCGCCGACATTGCCCGCCTGGCCGCCGCCGGTCTCACGGAGGTGGTCGCCGCGCGCATGGAGCCAGAGGACGTCCCGGAAGATGCCGCCGCGCGTCGTCTCGCGGAGGCGGTCGCGGGCGCCCATGTCACGCCCGACACCGCCTTTACCGGCCGGGCCAATCTTTATGCGGGGGCAGCCGGCGTGCTGCGCATCTCGGATGCGGCGCTCGATGCCTTCAATGCGGTGGACGAGGCCATCACCCTCGCCACCTTGCGCGATTTCAGCTCGGTGGCGGCCGGGGACATGGTGGGGACGGTCAAGATCATTCCTTATGCCGTGCCGGGCGCACTGGTTGAAGCCGCCGCCTCCGCTGCACGGGGTGTGATCTCCATCGCGCCGTTCCGGCTGAAGCGCGTGGCGGTGCTCTCCACGTTGCTGCCGGGCCTCGCCGACAAGGTTGTCGCGAAGACGCTCGCCATCACCCGCGCCCGTCTCGCGCCGGCTGGCGCCGAGGTGGCGTTGGAGCGGACCCTGCCCCACGACACGGCCGCCCTCGCCGCCGCGCTCAAGGATGCGGTGGCAAGTGGGGCGGAACTCGTCATCGTCTTCGGCGCCTCGGCCATCGCCGACCGCAACGACGTGATCCCCGCCGGCCTCATGGCGGCGGGTGGCGAGGTTGAGCGGCTGGGGATGCCCGTGGACCCCGGCAACCTCCTGATGCTGGGGCGGCTCGGCCCCGTGCCCGTGCTGGGCGCGCCGGGGTGCGCGCGCAGCCCCAAGGAGAACGGCTTCGACTTCATTCTCCACCGTCTCCTCGCCGGGCTGGAGGTGAG
Source organism: Xanthobacter flavus (assembly GCF_017875275.1). NCBI lineage: Bacteria > Pseudomonadati > Pseudomonadota > Alphaproteobacteria > Hyphomicrobiales > Xanthobacteraceae > Xanthobacter > Xanthobacter flavus. The sequence goes on from NZ_JAGGML010000001.1 coordinate 4,947,189, forward strand.
CGCACGCGACATCGCCCGGCTCGGGTCCGGCGGGCTGCTGCAGGAGATCGCCGCCCGTCCCCAACCCCGTGCCGAAACTGACGAGGCGGAGGAGGGGTTCGCCGCCGTCATCCTCGCCGCCGGGCGCTCTTCGCGCATGGGAGAGGGCATCAACAAGCTGCTCGCCGAGGTGGGCGGACGGCCGGTGATCCGCCGGGTGGCGGAAGCGGCGCTGGCCTCGCGGGCGCGGCCGGTCCTCGTGGTCACCGGGCATGAGCGCGCCCGCGTGGAGGCGGCGCTGGCGGGACTCGACGTGATCTTCGTCCACAATCCCGACCATGCGACGGGCATGGCCTCCTCTCTGCGCGCCGGTATTGCCGCCGTACCGGAGACCGTGGCGGGGGCGCTGGTGGTGCTCGGCGACATGCCGCTCCTCGCGCCCGGACTGCTCGACCGGCTGATGGATGCCCATGCGCCCGCCGCCGGCCGGCTCATCGCCGCGCCGGTGGAGGGCGGGCAGCGCGGCCATCCGGTGCTGTGGTCACGCCGCTTCTTCGGGGAGCTTTCCGCGCTGGAGGGCGATGTCGGCGCCCGTGCCATCCTCGCCGCCAACGCCGAGCTGGTGGCCGAAGTGCCGGTGACGGCGGAGGAGGGCGCTTTCCTCGACGTGGACACGCCGCGCCTCCTCGCCGAGGCGCGCGAGGCGGCCGGCAAGGGCGAGCAAACGCTCAGAACGGTGCCGGCTGAAGGTGCGTGACGCCGAGGTCCAGCCGCTCGCACAGGAACTCGGCCAGCCGCAGGCGGTGGCACCCTTCCACATGGCGCTCAAAGCACATGAGGCAGATGCGCCGCCCCTGCGCCAGCTCGGCGAGTTCCTCCAGCGCCGCCTTGGCCGGATCGCTGGCGAGGTGGGCGTCGTAGATGCGCATCAGCGCATCATGGTCGCCGCTGCGCGCGGCGAGCCGGCCCTCCTTGGGCGTGCCCAGCGCCCTGAGGTGGACATAGGCGACCCCATGCTCCGCGATACCCGCCGCCAGCGCCGTTTTGGAGAATCCCGGCCGGCGTGAGGCCGCGACGGCGCGCACGTCCACCAGGAGGCCCACCTTCGCCTCGTCCAGCGCCGCCTGGAAGGCCGAGGGCGTCGATTGCTCATAGCCGATGGTGAAGAGGGCGGTATCTGCGCGGCTGGTCATGGAGGCGATCATGCCCCCTGCGGGGCGACCCGTCATCCCGCGCGGCGGTATTCGCAGGTGCGAAATGGACTTGCCGTCGGGAAAGGGCCACTTTCTTGGGGTGGCGAGCGATCTGTGGGGAACCGTGCGGCGCCCAACGGGTTCAAAGGCCACCCGGACGGGCGTCGCATGACGGCCGTCTGCATGAGTTTGTTTTCCCGGGGGAGAACCCACAATGCGTCTGTTTCGCTGCGCCGCCTGCGATCAGCTCCTGTATTTCGAGAACCGTCGCTGCGAAAAGTGCGGCCACGACCTTGGCTACATTCCCGAGGCCAACGCGCTCGTTCCGCTGGAGCGCGAGGGGGAACCGGAAAGCGGGCTGTGGCGCCCCGTCGGCCGGAACGAGCAGCGCTACCGCTTCTGCGCCAATGCCGCCCAGGACGCCTGCAACTGGCTCGTGCCCGAGGAGCAGGAGGAGGAATTCTGCCTCGCCTGCCGCCACAACCGCATGGTGCCGGACCTGACCGTGCCGGAGAACCTGCGCAAGTGGCAGAAGGTGGAGATCGCCAAGCACCGGCTCATCTATTCAATGCTGCGCCTCAACCTGCCGCTGGAGAGCAACAAGGACCGCGAGGGCGGCCTGTGCTTCGACTTCCTCGCCGATGATCCGGATGGCACCACGCCGAAGATCATGACCGGCCACGATGAGGGCCTCATCACCATTGCCCTGGCCGAGGCTGACGACGCCGAGCGCGAGCATCGCAAGGGCGAGCTTGGCGAGCTCTATCGCACCCTGCTCGGCCATTTCCGCCACGAGACCGGGCATTATTACTGGAACCGCCTGGTGCGCGACGCCGGCCGGCTGCAGGCGTTCCGTGCCCTGTTCGGCGACGAGACCGCGGATTATGGTGAGGCCCTTCAGGCCTATTACGCCAATGGTCCCATTCCCGACTGGCAGGTCAATTACGTCTCGGCCTATGCCACCGCCCACCCGTGGGAAGACTTCGCCGAGACGTTCAAGCACTACATCCACATCGTGGACACGCTGGAGATGGCCTCCGCCTTCGGCATGCGCGTTCAGCCGCGTCTCGATCGGACGGGCGAACTCGGCGCGGAGGTGGACTTCAATCCCTATCGCGCCTGCGCCATCCAGCAGATGGTCGATTCCTGGCTGCCCATCTCGTTCGCGCTCAACAATCTCAACCGCTGCCTCGGCATGTCGGACGCCTATCCGTTCATCCTCGGGCCGGGCGTGATCCAAAAGATCGGCTTCATCCACAATCTGGCCCATCGGTTGGTAGAGGCGGACCCGGTGCCGGACACGGTGCCCGAGGAGGTGCCGCCGGGGCGCGGGGAAAACGCCGCCGACGCACCCGAGGGCAGCCCGGTCGCCGCGGTGGCCTGATATCTTCACGCAGTCGTGAAGCTTGGCGGAAGGGGGCGGCGTGTCCCCTTCCGCATCGGCGTCCTTGCGTTCGCCCGCCCGTGGGGTGCCCATGGGCGTCTCCCGCCGGGTTCCCGATTCCCCTCATGCAGTACACCGATCCGCAGCCGAACCGCGCCCCGTCCGCACCGCCGGACCATGCCGAAATCCGCCGCATCATCTTCGGCCTGATGCTGGCGATGCTGCTGGGGGCGCTGGACCAGACCATCGTCGCCACCGCGCTGCCGACCATCGGCGATGCGTTCGGCGATTTCGCCAACCTCTCCTGGGTGGTGACGGCGTATCTCCTCACCGCGACGGTGGCGACGCCGCTTTACGGCAAGCTCAGCGACATCCACGGGCGGAGGGTGATGCTGCTCACCGCCGTCGCGGTGTTCTCGGCCGCCTCGGTGGCCTGCGCGCTGGCGCCGAACCTGCTCGCGCTCATCATCGCGCGGGCGGTGCAGGGGCTGGGCGGCGGGGGCCTGATCTCCCTGTCCCAGACCATCATCGCCGATCTGGTCTCGCCCCGCGAGCGCGGGCGCTATCAGGCCCAGATCGCGGGCGTGTTCGCCGCCTCCAGCATCGCCGGGCCGGTGCTGGGCGGGTTGTTCGCGCAATATCTCGACTGGACGCTGATCTTCTGGATCAACCTGCCCATCGGCGTCGCGGCTCTGCTCATCACCGAGCGGCGGCTGCGCGACCTGCCGCGCCACGAGCGTCGCCACGCCATGGACTATCTGGGCGCGGCGCTCATGGCGGTGGCAAGCCTGCTTCTCCTGCTCGCCCTCGGCTGGGGCGGCGTGCGCTATCCCTGGGGCTCGCCGCTCATCCTCGCCCTGTTCGCCGGCGCGGTGGCGTTCGTGGCCCTGTTCATCTGGCGGATGCGGAAGGCGGAGGAGCCGTTTTTGCCTCTCGGGCTCCTCGCGGACAAGGTGGTGGGCTGGGGGATGATCGCCTCATTCCTCGCCTTCGGGGGCATGGTCGGGCTTTCCATCTTCGTGCCCCTCTATCTTGAGACGGGGCGGGGGCTTTCGGCCACCCAGTCCGGGCTCGGGCTGATCCCCTTCATGGGTGGCGTGGTGATGGGCGCGGTGCTCTCCGGCCGGTCCATGGCGCGCCTCGCCCGTTACAAGCGCCCGGCCCTCGCCGGGCTGACGCTCGCGACGGCCGGGCTCCTCGCGATCGCGCTGTTCCCCGGCATGCCGCTGCCGCTGGCACTGGCGCTGTTCGTCGTGATCGGCGTGGGCATGGGCACGCCGTTGCCGGTCTGCACCGTGTCGATCCAGAACGCGGTGCAGCCGCGTCTCATGGGCACCACCACGGGCGTGATGACCTTCTTCCGCCAGCTCGGCGGCGCGCTTTCGGTGGCGGTTCTGGGCGCCGTGCTTCTGGCCGTGCTGGCCGGAGGCGGGGCGGGGGATATCGAGACCCTGGCGCGCAACGCGGACCCGGCGCGCCTCGCCAGCGCGTTCAGCCGGGTGTTTCTCACCATGACGGTGGTGGTTGCGCTGGCGGCCGTGGCGCTGGCATTCCTGCCGGAGCGGCCGCTGCGCACGTCGGTCCACGCCAGCGAGGGCGAGGGCAGCCTCATGTGACGCTGCCCCGGCGTGAAGGACGCGGCGCCTATTCGGCCGCGTCGGGCTTGCTTGCGGCGACCTTTTTGGCGGCTGGCTTCTTGGCAGCGGGTTTCTTGGTCGCCGTGGACTTTGCGGCCGTCTTCTTCGCGGCGGCCTTCTTCGGCGCGGCCTTCTCTCCGTCCGCCGAGGCAGCTTTGCGAGTGCCACCCCGCGCGGGCTTGGCCGGCGAAGACGCCGCCTTGGCGTCGATGAGCTGCACCGCCTGTTCCAGCGTCAGCGCTTCGGGATCGGTGGACTTGGGCAGGGTCGCATTGACCTTGCCGTGGTTCACATAAGGCCCGAAGCGGCCTGGCCGCACCGTGATTGGCCCGCCCAGCGTCGGATGATCGCCGACGACCCGCCCGGCCGGCGTGCCGCCGCGGCCGCCACGGCCCTTGGACTGCTTCTCCGCGATCAGCGCCACCGCCCGGTTGAGGCCGATGGCGAGAATGTCGTCGCCGTCCTCGATGTTGGCGTAGGTGCGTCCGTGCTGGACATAGGGGCCATAGCGCCCGATGCCGGCGAGGATGGGCTCGCGATCCTCCGGATGGAGCCCGATCTCCCGTGGCAAGGCGAGCAGCTTCAACGCCGTTTCCAGATCCACGTCGGCCGGGGCGAGGCCCTTGGGCAGGGACGAGCGCTTGGGCTTCTCCCCCTCCTTGCCCTCGCCGAGCTGGAGATAGGTGCCGAAGCGGCCGGAGCGGATGGTGACTTCCTCGCCCGAATCCGGATCGAGGCCGAGCACGCGGGTGCCGTCGCCTTCCTGCGCATTGTCGCCGGTGAGCGGACGGGTGTGGCGGCACTCGGGATAGTTGGAGCAGCCGATGAAGGCGCCGAACTTGCCCATCTTCAGCGACAGCCGGCCGGTGCCGCAGGTGGGGCACAGGCGTGGGTCGGTCCCATCCTCGGTGGGCGGGAAGATGTGGGCGGTGAGCATCTCATCGAGCGCATCCAGAACCTGCGACACGCGCAGGTCCTTGGTGGCCTCGATGGCGGCGTGGAAATCCTGCCAGAAGGCGCGCAGCACCTCTTTCCAGTCCAGTTCCGCCGCCGACACTTCGTCGAGCTTCTCTTCCAGGTCGGCGGTGAAATCGTATTCCACGTAGCGCTTGAAGAAGCTTTCGAGGAAGGCGGTGACGAGCCGGCCCTTGTCCTCGGGTACCAGCTTCTTCTTTTCGAGCTTCACATATTCGCGGTCGCGCAGCACCGCGAGCACGGCGGCATAGGTGGAGGGCCGGCCGATGCCCAGCTCCTCCATCCGCTTCACCAGCGAGGCTTCCGAATAGCGCGGCGGCGGTTCGGTGAAGTGCTGGGTGGTGGAGATGTCGCGCTTCGCCAGCGCCTCGTTGGCGCTCATGGCCGGAAGGCGGCGGCCTTCCTCGTCGTCGTCCTCGTCGTCCTTGCCCTCGCGGTAGAGGGTGAGGAAGCCGTCGAACTTGACCACGGTGCCGGTGGCGGTGAGGTCCAGCGTGCGGGCACCGGCTTTCGCCTCGATGTCCGCCGTGGTGCGCTCCAGCTCGGCCGATTCCATCTGGCTCGCGACCGTGCGAATCCAGATCAGCTCATAGAGCTTGGCCTGCTCGCCATCGAGATAGCGGGCGACCTCGCGGGGATGGCGCGAGGGGTCGGTGGGGCGGATGGCCTCGTGGGCCTCCTGCGCGTTCTTGGCCTTGGTGGTGTACTTGCGCGGCACGCCGGGCAGGTATTTCGGGCCGAACTGCTTGCCGATGGCGCTGCGGGTGGCGGCCACCGCCTCCGGCGCCATGTCCACGCCATCGGTTCGCATATAGGTGATGAGACCCACCGTCTCGCCGCCCACGTCCACGCCTTCATACAGGCGCTGGGCGATCTGCATGGTGCGGGCGGGGGCAAGGCCGAGCTTGCGGCTCGCCTCCTGCTGCAAAGTGGAGGTGGTGAAGGGCGGCTGGGGATGCCGCTTCATGGGCTTGGCTTCGACCGAGCGCACCCGGAAGGCCGCGCTGTCCAGCGCCGCGCGGAAGGCCTTGGCCTCCTCCTCCGTGCCTACCGAGAGGCGGGTGATCTTCTTGCCGTCGGCGCCGGAAAGCCGCGCCTCGAACTCCTCGCTCCGCGGCGTCGCAAGCTTGGCGAGGATGGACCAGTATTCCTTCCGGACGAAGGTCTCGATCTCCCGCTCGCGGTCGCAGACGAGGCGCAGCGCCACCGACTGCACCCGGCCGGCGGACCGCGCGCCAGGCAGCTTGCGCCACAGCACGGGGGAGAGGGTGAAGCCGACGAGATAGTCCAAGGCGCGGCGGGCGAGATAGGCGTCCACCAGCGCGGTGTCGATGGCGCGGGGCGCCTTCATGGCCTCCAGCACCGCCTGCTTCGTGATGGCGTTGAAGACGACGCGCTCGACCTTCTGGGCCTTGAGCGCCTTCTTCTGCCGCAGCACCTCCAGCACGTGCCAGGAGATGGCCTCGCCTTCGCGATCCGGGTCGGTGGCGAGGATCAGGCCATCGGCCCCCTTCACGGCGGCGGCGATCTCGTTGAGCCGCTTCTGCGCCTTGGGGTCCACGTCCCACAGCATGCGGAAGTCGGCGTCCGGATCCACCGAGCCGTCCTTCGACGGCAGGTCGCGAACGTGGCCGTAGGAGGCGATGACCTCGTAGCCGGGACCGAGATATTTGTTGATCGTCTTCGCCTTGGCCGGCGATTCGACGATGACGACCTGCATGACGAACCGTGTCTCAATCAAGGGCCGCCGCCCCATTGCGCGGCCTTGGAAAGGGGAGGGAGCAGCCGGAGTTCCGATCGGCTCCCCGGCGGGCGAAGCAAGACGCTCCGGCTCCGGCGCCCGGCGCCTGATCGAGATCCGTCACCCAGCATGAGCGGACCAAGACACCGGGAGCGCCGCAACATGGGGAGCGTCGGGTCGCCTGTCAAATCGTCCACCCGTCCAAGGCGCGGCAACGCCTTTGATGAAAGTACAACCCAGAGTATGTTTTAATATCAAATTCAATCTTTAAGACGGTATTTCAGATACCAAACGGGGCTTCGCAAACGACATGACCGAACGGTCTCCCGCCGATGTCGCGGGCGATGCGGCTGCGACGGCCGCCTATGTCGCGGCCATCACCGCCGAGCTGGCGCGTCTCGCCCGCAACCATGGCTTTTCAACCCTCGCCTATGTGCTTGACATGGCACGCCAGGAGGCCCGCGTCCTCGCTGACAGCGTCTCCTCGCGCGGTCCAGGCAGTGCCGACGCCGGGCCACGGTAGGCCACTTCCTCCTATTTGAGCGCAACCCGCCCCGTGCCCGGGCGATCCAGCCGCCCCGCCAGTTCCAGCTCCAGCAGCACGATCTGCACCTCCGCCGCCGTGCAGCCGGAGAGGCGGACCAGATCGTCGATGGGTGTCGGCACCGGTCCGAGGAGCGAGACGACGCGGGCGCGCGCATCGTCGCCGGGCGTTGCCGGTCCGGAGGGGACGAAGGGGGCTTCCGCTTCCACCACCGGATCCTCCCGCCGCCCGGCGATGGGGGTGAGCACCTCGATCACGTCCGCCGCTTCGGTGACGAGGGTCGCCCCGCGCTTCAGCAGGCGGTTGGTGCCGCCCGCGCGGGGATCGAGCGGTGAGCCGGGCACGGCGAAAACCTCGCGTCCCTGCTCGGCTGCGAGCCGCGCGGTAATCAGCGAGCCGGAGCGCTCCGCCGCCTCCACCACCACCACGCCCAGGCTCATGCCCGACACGAGACGGTTGCGCCGGGGGAAGTCTCGGGCGCGCGGCTCCCAGCCGACGGGCATCTCGGAGACGAGCGCTCCCGTCGCGGCCACCTTTTCCATCAGGCCGAGGTTTTCCGGCGGATAGGGCTTGGCGAGCCCCCCGGCGAACACACCGACGGTGCCACCCTCGAGGCTCGCCTCATGGGCAGCGGCATCGATGCCGCGCGCGAGGCCGGACACCACCACCCATCCCCCGGCCGCGAGATCGCGGGCGAGCCGGGCGGCGAAGGTGCGGCCGGCGGCCGAGGCGTTGCGGGCGCCCACGATGCCGACCATGGGCCGGCGCAGCACCTCGGCCTGTCCGCGCACGGAAATCAGCGGCGGCGCGTCGTCGAGGGCGGCGAGGGCCGGCGGGTAGTCACGCTCGCCGAGCGCAACCAGCCGGGCGCCCATGCGGGCGTGCGCCTCCATTTCGGCGTCGACCTCGGCGAGGGTCGGGGTGTGCGGCGGCATCAGCCGTCCGCCCCGTCGGGCGAGGGAGGGCAGCGCCTCCAGCGCCGCGCCGGCACCGCCGAACTGGTTGATGAGGGCGCGGAAGGTGCGCGGGCCGACATTCTCGGTGCGGATCAGCCGCAGCCAGTCGCGGCGCTGCTCCGGCCCCAGCAATTCGCCTTTGGCGGGTCCCTGTGCCTTCCCCCGCGCCATGGCGGATCAGCCCTTCGCGCCGATCTTGCCCTCGGTGCCTTCCAGCAGCCGGCGGATGTTCTCGTGATGCTTCAGCCACAGCAGGATGGCGAGCACGGCGAGCAGAACGGCCAGATTGTTGTTCCCGAGGGCCATGGCCGCAACCACGGTGGCCACCGACGCCATGAGCGCGGACAGGGAGGAATATCGCGTGTAATAGGCCGCCCCCAGCCACACCACCGCGAAGGCGATGGCGGCGGGCCAGAACAGGCCGATGGTGACGCCAAGGAAGGTCGCGACGCCCTTGCCGCCCTTGAAGCGCAGCCATACCGGCGCGATGTGGCCGAGGAAGGCGCCGACCGCCGCCGCCATGGCGGCCGTCTCGCCAGCGAAGTGGCGGGCGACGAGGACCGCGACGGTGCCCTTCAGCGCATCGAGCACAAGGGTGGCCGCTGCGAGATCCTTGCGCCCCGTGCGCAGCACGTTGGTGGCGCCGATGTTGCCGGAGCCGATGGAGCGCAGGTCCTTGGTGCCGGCGAAGCGGGTCAGGAGGAGCCCGAACGGGACCGAGCCGAGCAGGTAGCCGAACGCGAGGGCGATCAGCAGCACGAGCGCGGGCGGGGTATCAGGCATGCGCACCTCGAACGGTCTCGCCGCGCCGCCGCGGCGGGACGGCTCAGGTCACGGTCGGTCAAACGTATTCGTAGACGGTGCGCCCGGCAACGACGGTACGCAGAACCCGACCGTCGAGGCGCGCCTCGTCGAACGGCGTGTTGCGGCAGCGCGACTTGAGGGAGGCGGGATCGAGCACGTAGGGCAGGCCGGGATCGAACACGATGACGTCCGCCGCCGCGCCGGGCCGGAGCGTGCCGGCATCGAGCCCCAGAATCTCCGCCGGCCGGGTGGAAAGGGCGGCGAGCAGGTTCACGAGGTCCACCTGATCGGAATGGACGAGGCGCAGGGCGGCGGAGAGCAGCGTCTCCAGCCCGATGGCGCCGGGCTCGGCTTCCGAGAAGGGCAGGCGCTTGCCTTCCACGTCCTGCGGGAGATGATCGGAAACGACCACATCCACGAGGCCGGAGGCGAGCGCCCGGATCAGCGCCTGCCGGTCCTCCTCCCCGCGCAGGGGCGGGGCAAGGCGGAAATAGGTGCGGTAGGCGCCGATATCCAGCTCGTTGAACGAGAGGTGGTTGATGCTGACGGAGGCGGTTACCGGCAGCCCGGCCGCCTTGGCCCGCTCCAGCACCTCCAGCGATTCGGCGCAGGTGAGCGCCGCCGCGTGATAGCGCGAGCGCGCCGCCCCCACGAGCCGCACGTCGCGCTCCAGAATGATGGTCTCGGCCGCCTTCGGATTGCCCGAGAGCCCGAGGCGGGAGGCGAAGGCGCCCTCGTTCATCGCCCCCTGCGACATGGACGCGTCCTCGGTGTGGTGCACGAGGAGGGCGTCGAAGTCGCGGGCATAGGTGAGCGCGCGGCGCAGCACCTGGGCGTTCATGATCGACTTGTGGCCATCGGTGAAGGCCACCGCGCCGGCGGCCTGCAATAGGCCGATCTCGGTCATCTCGTGGCCTTCGAGGCCCTTGGTGATGGCGGCCATGGGGTGCACGCGCACCACCGCCGTGTCCCGCGCCCGGCGCAGGATGAAGTCCACGATGGCCGGATCATCTACCGCCGGGTCCGTATCCGGCTGGCAGATGATGGTGGTGACGCCGCCTGCCGCCGCCGCGTGGCTCGCCGAGGCCAGCGTCTCGCGATGCTCGGCGCCAGGCTCGCCCACGAAGGCGCGCATGTCCACGAGGCCGGGAGCGACCACCGCCCCGGCGCAGTCCACCACCTCCGCGCCGTCGGGAATGCCGGCGGCGGCGATGCCGAAGCCGGCGTCCTTCACCATGCCGTCGGCGAGGAAGACATCGCCATGGAAGTCCGCGCCGCACGAGGGGTCGATGACCCGCGCATTGGCGAGCAGCAGCGGCCGGGTTTCGTTGGAATGGGAGCGGCCGTTACGCATTGGGAAGCTTCCGCGCGAGGGAATCGAGCACCGCCATGCGCACGGCGACGCCCATCTCCACCTGCTCTCGAATGAGGGACTGCGCCCCGTCGGCGATGGCGGAATCGATCTCCACGCCGCGGTTCATGGGGCCGGGGTGCATCACCAGCGCGTCGGGCGCGGCGTAGCGCAGCTTGGCCTCGTCGAGGCCGAAATAGTGGAAATACTCCTTCACCGAGGGAATGAAGGAGCCCGCCATGCGCTCGCGCTGGAGCCGCAGCATCATCACGATGTCCGCCCCTTCCAGCCCCGCCTCCATGGTGCGGAACACCTCGACGCCGAGGGTCTCCACGCCCGAGGGCAGCAGGGTGGAGGGCGCCACCACGCGCACCTTGGCGCCCATGGTGTTGAGCAGCGCGATGTTGGAGCGTGCCACGCGCGAGTGCAGCACATCCCCGCAGATGGCGACCGTCAGGCCCTGGATGCGCCCCTTGTTGCGGCGGATGGTGAGGGCATCGAGCAGCGCCTGTGTCGGGTGCTCGTGGGCGCCGTCGCCGGCATTCACCACGCAGCAATCCACCTTGCGGGCCAGCAGCGCCACCGCGCCGGAGGCATGATGCCGGACGACGAGGATGTCCGGGTGCATGGCGTTCAGCGTGATCGCGGTGTCGATCAGCGTCTCACCCTTCTTCACCGAAGAGGAGGCGACCGACATGTTCATCACGTCGGCGCCGAGCCGCTTGCCCGCGATCTCGAACGAGGACTGGGTGCGGGTGGAGGCCTCGAAGAACAGGTTGATCTGGGTGCGTCCGCGCAGCGTCGTGCGCTTCTTCTCGATCTGCCGGTTGAGTTCGACGAACTCCTCGGCGAGGTCGAGCAGACCCGTGATCTCGCCGGCGGAAAGCCCTTCCATGCCGATGAGGTCTCGGCCGGAGAGCGTGAAGGCGGAAGCATCTTGCATGGCAGGCGGGAGGCATATCCCCCAAGCGCCGCCCCGGCAAGGGAGCAGGCGCCGCAAGTCCATGATCGCTGTGATTTACCGGCCGTTCACCATCCGTGAAGGGCGGTCCTCGTGATTCCCCAGCGTCGCCACACTTTGGAACGAAGTCTCGCGGAGCCTTTACGCAGCCGGACCGGTGGGGCTTTTGCGAGCCCAAAGACCGTCGCCCCGGGAGGTTGGGAGTTACTCGTCATGTCCATTCTCAAGCGGACAAGCCTCATGGCGCTCGGCGTCGCCGTGCTGCTGACCGGTGGCGTTGCCACGGGCCATGCCGCAGCCATCGGCACCGGCGCGCTGGCCATGGCTCCGGCCAAGGCCGCGACCGCCACCGATGTCGGCTACTGGTATCGCGGCCGCTATTATCGCGGCGGCTGCTGGAACTGCGGCAACGGCGCTGCGCTGGGGGCCGGCGTCGCCATCGGCGTGCTGGGTGCGGCGGCCATTGCCGGCGCAGCGGCCGCGCCCCCGCCGCCCCCGGTCGTCTATTACGAGCAGCCGCCGGTCGTTTATTACCAGCCCGCGCCGCGCGTCTATCTGGAACCCGCACCGCCGCCGCGCCCGCGCAGCTGCTGGATCGCCACCGGCCCCGGCGGGCAGGGCTATTTCTCCCCCTGCTGAGGAACGGCTGAATGGCTCAGGGGCGGTTTTCGGCCGCCCCTTCCATTCGTTACGCCAGCATCTTGGCGATGGTCACCACCAGCGGCAGGGTAATGGCGGCGCCGATGATCTGGACGGTCAAAATCTCCGCGAGAAGCGGCGCATCGCCGCCCATCTGCCGCGCGAGCACATAGCCGTTGGGCGCTGACGGCACGGCAGCAGTGATCGCGACCACCACCAACTCCGTGCCGCTGAGGCCGAACGCCAGCGCCAAAGCGAGGCCGATCGCCGGCTTCACCAGCAGTTTCAGCGCGAGGCTGGCGAACACGATGGGCCGGAGCCGCTTCAGCCGGTCGAGAATGAGGCCGCCGCCCACCACCAGCAGCCCCAGCGCCAGCGAGGCGCGGCCCAGGATGTCGCCGAACTCCAGAATCACCTTCGGGACGGGAAACCCGGTCGCGTTCAGCAGCGCCCCCGCCGAGCAGGCCCAGATATAGGGATTGCGCGCCAGCTGTTCCGCCACATAGGCGAAGGTCGGCGGATGGCGGCCCGAGAAGGAGGCGAGCACCAGAACGCAGATCACATTCACCACGGGAATCATGGCGACGAGCGCGATGGCGGCGATGGTGATTCCCGCCGCGCCGTAAAGGCCCCCGGCCACCGCCAGCACGATGTAGGTGTTCCACCGCACCGCGCCCTGGAACAGGGAGGTGAAGCCCGGCCCGTCCGCCGCCAGCGCTGCAATGAGCGGCTTGTGCAGGATGAGGATGAGGACCGAGAGCAGTACCACCGTGCCGATCAGCGCCCCGGCTACCGCGATGACGTTCACGGTGCTCAGGTCCGCTTTTACCGCCGAGACCACCAGCAGCGCGGGAAACAGCACGAAATAGGTGAGCTTCTCCAGCGCCGCCCAATGGGCCGGATCCTTCAGCAGGATGCGGCGCAGGACGGCACCGAGGGCGATGATGAGGAAGACCGGCACGAGGGCCGTGATGATGAGGCTCATGGGGCAGACGCTTACCGTGCCCGCGGTTTGGCCGCAGGCAATTATTCCTCCGCGACGGTAGGAATGCGCCGCGCGATCGCTTTAGGCCCGTGGCCGCGAGAAGGAAAGCGTCACCGTCCCGAATCGGGACGCCACGGCGCCGCCATGTGAACCTGCGGGGAACTGAAGTGGACCGAATCAGTCCTCGAACTCGGTTCCTGTCGCGTTCTCCGCGAGACGGGCGAGAAAGCCCAGGGCGCCGTCGAGGATGAAGGCCGCCGCGTGCTGGTCCACCACCTCGGCCCGGCGTGCGCGGCTCATATCGGCCGAGATCAGCGCCCGCTCCACGGCGGCCGTGGACAGGCGCTCGTCCCACAAAGCGATGGGCCGTCCCGCGAGCCGCGCGAAATTGCGGGCGAAGGCCCGACTCGCCTGCGCGCGCGGCCCCTCGCTGCCGTCCATGTTCAAAGGCAGCCCGAGCACGAAGGCCACCGCCCGCCGTTCATCAGCCAGCGCGACGAGGCGCTGGGCCTCGGCGGTAAATTTCGTGCGCTTCACCGTCTCGATCACGGTAGCGATGCGCCGGTCGGGGTCGGACCCGGCGACGCCGATGGTCTTGGTGCCGAGATCAAGCCCTATCAGCGCCCCGCGCGGCGGCAGCAGGGCGGCGATGTCCGAGAGCGGACCGACGGGGGCGGGGAGGGGCGTATCTGCCATGCGCGAGGGTTAGAGGAATTGGCGGGCGGGGCAAGGGGGTCACGTTTGGAACGCGATTCCCAGGCGTTCTGCGACGGCTGCCAATCGCTTGTCGCGAGTCCAAAGAACCGCTCCGGGCGTCAATCGGACCGCAGCGACCAAGTGCGCATCTACGTAGCCAATCCCTCGACCATAGAGAGCCTCGGCCGCTATCAGGCCGAGCACTTCCTCCGTTTCGGCAACGGTAGCCTGCGGCAATGCTGCGAGGGCTTCCAGGATGACGTCCCGCCGGCGCAGGTTTCCAAGTGCCAGTTCGCCGATGACGAAGGGGTGCAATATCGCGGCGCCCGCCGCCAGCACCTGCTGCAGCCTCATATCCCCCTGGCGAAAGTGGTCGATCCAGACGGAGGTATCGACCAGAATCATTCGTCGGGCCGGCGTCGGCGGATCGGCGTCAGCTGGGGCTCGCTCCCGCCGAGACGTGCGAGGCGCAATGCGCTCTCTCGTGCGATCAGCGCCTTCAGCGCCTCGCGCACCAGGGCGGACTTTTCGGTCACTCCGGTCAATGCCTGCGCCCGCGAGAGGAGCTCGTCATCTATGGCGAGGGTCGTCCGCATTTGGAGTTAGCCTTTGGTGAGTTCTCTAGGCACGAATAGTAGCATCATTCGATGCGGCATGCGCTCATGCGCTGCGCCGGTCTGATCGGGCCCCCCAAGCCAAACCCTTCCACCGCGGCATACCCCTTGCTATAGCGGCGGGCAGCTTTTGGGAGCGTACTCATGTCCGTCGATCAGGCGACAGTCCGCCGGGTGGCCCATCTCGCGCGCATCGCGGTGCGCGAGGAGGAACTCGGCCATCTTCAGAACGAGATCAACGCCATCCTCGATTTCGTCGAGCAACTGGCGGATCTCGATGTCTCCGGGGTCGAGCCGCTGACCAGCGTCGTTCCCGTGGAGCTGCCCATGCGGGAGGATGCCGTTACCGACGGAAACTGCCCGGAGAAGGTGCTCGCCAACGCCCCCGACGCCGAGGGTGGCTTCTTTACCGTGCCGAAGGTGGTGGAATGACCAAGCTCACCAAGCTCACCCTCACCCAGGCGCGCGAGGGGCTGGCCCAGGGCGAGTTCACCTCCGTGGAACTCACCGAGGCCTATCTGAAGGCCATGGAGGAGGCGCGTCCCCTCAACGCCTATGTGCTGGAGACGCCGGACATCGCGCTGGAGATGGCGCGCGAGAGCGACAAGCGCATCGCCTCCGGCGATACCGGGCCGCTGGAGGGCATTCCCCTCGGCATCAAGGACATGTTCGCGACCGAGGGCGTGCGCACCACTGCCTGCTCGAAGATCCTCGAGAACTTCGTGCCGCAGTACGAGTCCACCGTCACCTCCCATTTGTGGCGGGACGGCGCGGTGATGCTCGGCAAGCTGAACAACGACGAGTTCGCCATGGGCTCGTCCAACGAGACCTCGGCCTTCGGGCCGGTTGTGTCGCCCTGGCACCGCGACGGCGACGACACTCCCATCGTGCCCGGCGGCTCGTCCGGCGGCTCGGCGGCGGCGGTGGCGGCCTTCCTGTGCGCGGGCGCGACCGGGACGGACACCGGCGGCTCCATCCGCCAGCCCGCCGCCTTCACCGGCACGGTGGGCATCAAGCCCACATATGGGCGCTGCTCGCGCTGGGGCATCGTCGCCTTCGCCTCGTCCCTCGACCAGGCCGGCCCCTTCGCCCGCACGGTGAACGACGCGGCCGTGCTGCTGCGCTCCATGGCCGGCTACGACCCGAAGGATTCCACCTGCGTCAACCGGCCGGTGCCGGACTATGAAGAGGCGGTCGGGGCCTCCATCAAGGGCAAGAAGATCGGCATTCCGCGCGAATACCGCATGGACGGCATGGCCGACGAGATCGACACCCTCTGGCGCGAGGGCGCCAAGTGGCTGGAAGAGGCCGGCGCCGAGATCGTCGACATCTCGCTGCCCCATACGCAGTACGCCCTGCCGGCCTATTACATCGTCGCTCCGGCGGAAGCCTCGTCCAACCTCGCCCGTTACGACGGCGTGCGCTACGGCGCCCGCGTGCCGGGCAGGGACGTGGTGGAGATGTACGAGAACACCCGCGCCGCCGGCTTCGGCCCGGAGGTGCGCCGCCGCATCATGATCGGCACCTATGTGCTGTCCGCCGGCTATTACGATGCCTATTACCTGCGCGCGCAGAAGGTGCGCAGCCTCATCAAGCGCGACTTCGACCTCGCCTTCGCGCAGGGCGTGGATGCCGTGCTGACCCCGGCGACGCCCTCGCCCGCCTTCGGCATCGGCGAGAAGCTGAAGGCTGATCCGGTCGAGATGTATCTCAACGACGTGTTCACCGTAACCGTGAACATGGCCGGCCTGCCGGGCATCTCCGTTCCCGCCGGCCTTTCCGCCGATGGTTTGCCGCTGGGCCTTCAGCTCATTGGCCGGCCGTTCGAGGAAGAGACGCTGTTCTCCCTCGCCGAGGTGATAGAGGAGGCGGCGGGCCGCTTCCCGGTCGAAGACCTGTGGTGGAAGAGCTGAGATCGCTTCCAAGCGGAACCGGGGCCTTGCTCCGGTTCCGCACCCGCGAAAGATCCCCCGCCCCGCGTGTTACCGCGGCATCGGCGCCCCCAGTCCTCAGGCGCTTGGCGCCAAAGACAGTTTCGAGAAAAGCTGCCCGCAGCAGCTCAAGCGGGCGACCAAGCTCTGAGGCGGGCCACCGGAGCCGCTCGGCTCAATAGTATCCAATCGGTTCTTTGGGCACATCCTGGCCGTGGCGGAGCGCCGTGAGGCGTCTGCGCAGCGACTTCTGATGCCGTGAGAATGCCCCGAAGAGGCGGGACTGGAACGTCGCGCCGCCCTGCCGCAGTTCCCTGTTCTCGTCGAGCGCTGCCTTGAAGGCATGGACGAGATCGTCGGTCGCCGAGAGCACCCTGCGGTAGGGGAAGATACGCGCCAGTTCGGGATAACGCACCTCGCCCCTGCGTTCGACGAAGGGCTGCAGCCGCGCCGTGCGGCCGCCCCGGTCGGCGCCCAGCGCCTCGGCCAGTCGGCCGATGGCGCGCACCTTGATGTCGTCCTCTTCCTTCAGGATGCCGACCCCTTCGAGGAGCCGGTCCGGCGCCCCATGGGAAAAGTCCGTCCGCGCGGTCCAGCGGAGATAGCCGGCGATGCCCTTGCTCACCAGTTGCGCTTCCGAGCGGGCCGGGAAATGGGCGAGCTGGACGTTGGGAAGCAGTGTGGTCGGCAGGGTGACATCCCACTTGGTGGCGCGGTGGTTGCCATCGACGATGGCGAAGCCGCGCTCGCAGGCGAGCGCGCCCGGCACGATCACCTTGAAAATGTAGGGTTCATGCACCGCCACATGCCGCAGCCGGGTGAGCGGGCAGGGCTCTTCGAGATCGTCCTGCTCGGTCATCAGGTAGTGACGCGGGTTCAGCCCGCCGAGCCGGTAGCCACCGATGGCTGCGAGGTCCGTCTCAAGGGCTGCACGGTCCTCGGCGACAATGAACTCATCGCCATCCAGCGGGAAAACGAAGTCCCAGGATGATGCTGCCATTGCGTAGGCGATGAGGGCCGTGGTGCGCTCGCCCTGATGATAAGCCGCCAGTGACTTTTCAGAAGTCACCGATACGGGAAGACCTTCGGAGACCAGGATGTCGAGGATGCGAGTGGTCTGGTCCGTGCTCCCGTCGTCTACAATGTAAAGGTGGTCTAAGAAAAATAGATTATGACGCACCCAAGCTTCGATTATATCCGCTTCATCGCGGACGACGGAGACCCCCGCCAGCCTCATCTGCCCTACTCCTACAAGCCCGGGGCCCAATCTAAAGGCGGGCAGAGCGGAATTTGGGTATACTGAGAGCGGGAGCGCGGCGGTTTTGCGGGTGAAATGAGGCGCCGATAACTTAGTGTAACAAAGTGTATCTTGACCTTGCGGCACCCCATGGCCGTTGCCTGCTATGTCGCCTAGGGGTACGACACCGACCAGATTGCGGCGCTGCCGCAAGGATCAGGCAGCGTAGGCCATCCGCGCACGACGATAGGACGACCATGACCCTTCACACCCGGCCCTCGGAGGCCAAGAAGCTCATTTCCGGCGCCACCGGCGATTGGGAGGTGGTGATCGGCATGGAAGTGCATGCCCAGGTCGCTTCCAATGCCAAGCTGTTCTCCGGCGCCTCCACCGCCTTCGGCGGCGAGCCGAACGACCATGTGTCGCTGGTGGATGCGGCCATGCCGGGCATGCTGCCCGTCATCAACAAGGAGTGCGTGGCGCAGGCGGTGCGCACCGGCCTTGGGCTGAAGGCGGAGATCAACCTGCATTCGGTGTTTGACCGGAAGAACTATTTCTATCCGGACCTCCCGCAGGGCTACCAGATCAGCCAGTACAAGCAGCCCGTGGTGGGGGAGGGCGAAGTGATCGTCGACCTGCCGGACGGCGAGAGCTTCACCGTGGGCATCGAGCGCCTGCATCTGGAACAGGACGCCGGCAAGTCCATCCACGATCTGTCGCCGACCCTCTCCTTCGTGGACCTCAACCGCTCCGGCGTGGCGCTGATGGAGATCGTCTCCCGCCCCGACCTGCGCTCGGCGGACGAGGCGAAGGCCTATGTGACCAAGCTGCGCACCATCCTGCGCTATCTCGGCACCTGCGACGGCGACATGGAGAAAGGGAATCTCCGCGCCGACGTGAACGTCTCCGTGCGCCGGCCCGGCGGCCCGCTCGGCACCCGCTGCGAGATCAAGAACGTCAATTCCATCCGATTCATCGGCCAGGCGGTGGAGGCGGAAGCCCGCCGGCAGATCGAGATCATCGAGGACGGCGGCACCATCGCCCAGGAAACCCGCCTGTTCGATCCCGGCAAGGGCGAGACGCGGTCCATGCGCTCCAAGGAAGAGGCGCACGACTACCGCTATTTCCCTG
The DNA here is from genome assembly GCF_017875275.1 of Xanthobacter flavus. Taxonomy (NCBI): domain Bacteria; kingdom Pseudomonadati; phylum Pseudomonadota; class Alphaproteobacteria; order Hyphomicrobiales; family Xanthobacteraceae; genus Xanthobacter; species Xanthobacter flavus. The sequence continues at coordinate 4,965,947 of NZ_JAGGML010000001.1, forward strand.
ACCCGGATCTCCTGCCCCTCGACATCAAGGCCGAGTGGGTGGAGGCGCTGAAGGCCGACCTGCCCGAACTGCCGGACGAGAAGAAGGCCCGCTTCATCGCCGACTACGGCCTCTCGCCCTACGACGCCGGCGTGCTGGTGGCCGAGCGCGAGACGGCCGACTATTTCGAGCAGGTGGTGGAAGGCGGCGGCGCCAAGCGCGACGGCAAGGCGGCGGCCAACTTCGTCATCAACGAGCTGTTCGGCCGGCTGAACAAGGAGGGGAAGGACATCACCTCCTCGCCGGTGACGCCCCACCAGATCGGCGCCATCCTGGACCTCATCGCCGAGGGCACCATCTCGTCCAAGATCGCCAAGGACCTGTTCGAGATCGTCTTCACCGAGGGCGGCGACCCGCGCGTGGTGGTCGAGGCCCGCGGGATGAAGCAGGTGACCGACACCGGCGCCATCGAGAAGGTGGTGGACGAGATCATCGCCGCCAATCCGGACAAGGTGGCCCAGGTGCAGGCCAAGCCCACCATGCTCGGCTGGTTCGTCGGCCAGGCCATGAAGGCCTCCGGCGGCAAGGCGAATCCCCAGGCGCTGAACGATATCCTGAAGGCGAAGCTGGGGATCTGAGGGGTTTCGCTTCTCTCAGAGAGGGGGAGAAGCGCGCTGTCGCCGGGCGACCCTAACTCCCTCTCCCCTTGCGGGAGAGGGTAGGGGTGAGGGGTATTGTGCCCCACGAGCCGGCGTTGCTTGCGCGAAGAGAATCTTACCCCTCACCCCCGGCCCCTCTCCCCCAAGGGGAGAGGGGAGGCCGAATGGCTTCCGCCCTTAGCCGAGCGGCTTGCCTGGCACCGTTTCCCCAAACACCTCCTCGAACGCCACCCGCATCACCGCATCCACCTCGGCCATGGTCACCGGCAGGCCGAGGTCGGCGAGGCTGGTGACGCCGTGCTCCCTCACGCCGCAGGGCACGATGCCGCCGAAGTGGGAAAGGTCCGGCTCCACGTTCAGCGAGATGCCGTGGAAGGTCACCCACCGGCGCACGCGGATGCCGATGGCGGCGATCTTGTCCTCTCCGCCGCCCTTCCTCCTGACCCAGACGCCCACCCGGTCCTCACGCCGTTCGCCGGTGACGTTGAAGGCGGATAGGGTGCCGATGATCCACGCCTCCAGCGCGCTCACATAGCGCCGCACGTCCGGCGACCGGCGCTTCAGGTCGAGCATCACATAGGCCACCCGCTGGCCGGGACCGTGATAGGTGAACTGGCCGCCCCGGCCCGTCTCGTAGACGGGGAATCGCGCGTCCACGAGGTCCTCCGGCCGCGCGCTGGTGCCGGCGGTGTAGAGCGGGGGGTGCTCCAGCAGCCAGACGCATTCGGCCGCCGTACCATCGGCGATGGCCGCGACGCGCGCCTCCATGGCCGCAAGCGCCTCCGGATAGGCGACGAGCCCCTCACTCACCACCCACTCCACCGGTGGCGCGGCGGAATCGCTGGGGTGGAAGGCGGTCTCTAGGCTGGCGCGGGTGGCGGCTGGGGGGGCGCTGGCGTTCATGCGAACTGCTTTAATCCATCCGCGCGCCCGGTCCAGCCCCGCCGTCACAGGGTTCGCGGAACCGTCATCCACAGGCCGGGCGCTGTGGTGCAGCTTACCTTTGCCGGGCACTTGTGGCGGCACATTCGATCTGTTAGACGATGGCCCCCGGCCGGAAGCGGTCCTCTCCCGAGGAACCTGAGGCCGGTGCCATCCCTGACTGCGGTCGTGGCGGAATTGGTAGACGCGCTAGCTTGAGGTGCTAGTGGGGAGACCCGTGGAGGTTCGAGTCCTCTCGTCCGCACCAGGTTGATCTGGCTTTTGAAAAAGGCCCTCTCCGGTTTTCGGCGAGGGCCTTTTTCGTTTTCCGCATCTGTCGCTCAGAGCCGGGAGAACACCCGCAGCAGCACGAGGATGCCTGCGACGGCGAGCAGGCCGCCGATGCAGGTGTCCGCCGCCAGGCGCATCTTCAGGTAGAGGCGGCGGGCAGGCGGAGCCGAGAAGAGCAGGGCGAGAATACCGAACCAACCGGCGGCCACGGAAAACACCAGCACGGGGCTGGCGAACATCGCTTCCCGTCCGGCCGCCGCGGCGAGCAGTCCGCCCGAGGCCAGGAAGAACGACAGCGACATAGGGTTGGTCGCTGCCGTGAGGAAGCCGAGGCGGAAGGCTTCGCGCCCTGTTCGCTGCACCACGGCCTGAGGTGCCATCCCTGCGTGGCCGCGTGAGCTCCAGACCTCAAGCAGGCAGCTGATTCCCGCCCGCAGGAGGAGCACGGCGTAAAGGAGGCAGAACGCCAGCTGGAGCCACCCCAGGTCGCCCGATGGATTAATGCCGCTCAGGAAGAGGAGGCCGATGACAACCGCGGTGACATTGGCCGTGGCACCCGCCGAGACACCGAGCGCTGCCGCCAGTCCGATGGGCCGGCCCGCGAGGCTGGCGCGGCTGACCACCAGGAAGTTGGCGCCGGGCACCAGGACCATGGCCGCATAGGTGCCTGCGAAGACCATAAGGGCAGGCGGTGCATCGGACATGCCATCGTCTCCGCATTTCGTGCGGAGGGATATGCACACCCAGATGCCACAAGCGCTTCCCTCAAACGCTGGATGCCGTTGCGACAGAGGACGAACCTTCACCGCGCATCGCCGATCAGGAGGCTGGCTTGGGCACCATGTGAACGACGCTGTAGCCGTTCTGCTTCAAGGCCTTGAGGAAGGCGGGAATCATTGACGCGGTATAGGGCTTGGTGTCGTGGAACAGCACGATGCCGCCGCCCGTCGCTTCAAGCCGCTTCATCACGAGGTCCAGCTCGGCCTCCGGCGTCATCACGTTCCAGTCGCTGGCCCACAGGTCTGCGCCGAACACGGCGATGCCCTTGCGGTCGAGATACTCCAAGAGCTGCGGCGTCGAGGCGAATCCCGGGAAGCGGAAGAAGGGCACGCGCGGCGCCGTCCCGGCCGCGCCATAGGCGGCCGCATCGTCCGCCGCCAAGCCACGCTCGATCTCCTTCACAGCGGCGTCGAAGGGGATTTTCGCCAGCGTCGCCGACGGATGGGTCATGGTGTGATGGGCGACGGTGTGGCCCTCGGCCAGTTCCCGCTTCACCAATTGAGGCCGGGCACGGGCATTTTCGCCGATGAGGAAGAAGGTGGCGCGCACGCATTCCGCCTTCAGCGCGTCGAGCACGGCGGCCGTGGTGGTCGGCCATGGCCCGTCGTCGAAGGTCAGCACGACCTCCTTCGGCGCCAGCGGCAAGGTATCGGGGAAGGATTTCTTGCCGACGCGCAGGCCCTTGGGGGCGATCTCCATCACCCGCGCGGTGCCCAGCGCCTCCGGCCCGCAGGCGAGCGCCGGGCCGGGCGCGCAGAGGAGCAGGGACGCCGCCAGCAGGAGGCGAGGGAGGTGGCCTCTCCGCGTCATGCCGCCTCCGCCGTCATCCTTCAGGGAACGGCCAGGCCGGGCTCTGGCCCACCTGTCCGCGATGGCGGATCAGGTGATCGGCCAGCACGCACCACACCATGGCCTCGCCCACCGGCACGGCGCGGATGCCGACGCACGGGTCGTGGCGGCCCTTGGTGAAGATGTCCGCTTCCTGCCCCGTCCGGTCCACGGTCTGGCGCGGGGTGAGGATCGAGGAGGTCGGCTTCACCGCGAATCGCGCGACGATGGGCGCGCCGGTGGAGATGCCGCCGAGGATGCCGCCGGCATGGTTGGCGAGGAAGTGCGGCCGACCCTCATTGCCGAGGCGCATCTCGTCCGCATTCTCTTCGCCGGTGAGCCGCGCGGCGTTGAAGCCCTCGCCGATCTCGACGCCTTTGGCGGCATTGATTCCCATGAGGGCCGCTGCGAGGTCGCCGTCGAGCTTGGCATAGAGCGGCGCGCCGAGGCCGGGCGGAACGCCCTCCGCCACAAGCTCGATCACCGCCCCCACCGAGGAGCCGGCCTTGCGGATGGCGTCGAGATAGTCCTCGAACAGCGGTACGGTGCCGGGGTCCGGGCAGAAGAAGGGGTTGTTGCCCACCTCATCCCAGTCCCAGCGGCTGCGGTCGATCTCGATTTCGCCGATGCGCACCACGGCGCCGCGCACGGTCACGCCCGGCAGCACCTTCGCGGCAATGGCGCCGGCTGCGACCCGCGTCGCCGTCTCGCGCGCCGAGGAGCGGCCGCCGCCGCGATGGTCGCGGATGCCGTATTTGATGTCGTAGGTGAAATCCGCATGGCCGGGCCGGTAGGCGCCAGCGATGTCGGCGTAATCCTTCGACCTCTGGTCCACGTTCTCGATCAGCAGGGCGATGGGGGTGCCGGTGGTGACCAGGCCGCCCTCGGGATGGGGCAGGGTGCCGGAGAGCACCTTCACCGCGTCCGGCTCGCGGCGCTGGGTGGTGAAGCGCGACTGGCCCGGCCGCCGCCGGTCGAGGGCCGCCTGCACCTCATCGAGGGTGAAGCGCACGTTGGGCGGGCAGCCGTCCACCACGCAGCCGATGGCGACGCCGTGGCTTTCGCCGAAGGTGGTGACGCGGAACATGTGGCCGAAGGTATTGAACGACATGGCGCCCTGGGGTCCTAAAGATGCTCCCGGCTCAATAGACGAGGACGGGCAGCAAGGAAACGTCCTGCGACTCACGGCGCAATTGTGGCCCGGTCGTCACACAGCACGGCCATCCTGTGCTATGAGGAGCGCCGACGGAGCACTCATTCCCCGCCATGCCCTTACTCGAGATCCTGATCGTCATCGTTCTGGTGTTGCTCAACGCGGTTCTTGCAGCAGCGGAATTGTCCATCGTTTCCTCCCGGCCGGCCCGCCTGCAGTCCCTTGCGGACCGCGGCAACAAGGGCGCGAAGGCAGCGCTCAAGCTGGGTGAGGACCCCGGGCGTTTTCTGTCCACGGTTCAGATCGGCATCACGCTGATCGGCATCCTGGCCGGTGCCTTTTCCGGTGCAAGCCTGGGCGACCAGCTCGGCCTGGCGCTGGAGGGGGCCGGCCTGCCAGTCAGCGTCGCCCATCCGTTGGGCTATACGGCGGTGGTGGCCGCCATCACCTATGTCTCGCTGGTGATCGGCGAACTCATCCCCAAGCGGCTGGCGCTCCAAAATGCCGAGCCGCTCGCCTCCGTCCTCGCGCCGCTTATGATCGGCCTGTCGAAGGTCGCGGCCCCGGCCGTCTGGCTGCTGGACGCTTCGACCCGTGCCGTGCTGGCGCTGCTTGGCCGGCGGGGCGATCGCTCCAGTTCGGTCACCGACGAGGAGATCCGCGCCATCATCACCGAGGCGGAGACCGCCGGCGTCATCGATCCGGCCGAGCGCCGCATGATTTCTGGTGTCATGCGGCTGGCCGACCGGCCGGTGACGGCCATCATGACGCCGCGGCCCGACGTGGAATGGGTGGACATCTCCAAGGACGCCGAAGAGGTGCGCCATGTCCTCCTCACCACGCCTCATTCGCGCCTGCCCGCCTGCGACGGCTCGCCGGAGGAGACCATCGGCGTCATCCAGGCCAAGCGCATCCTCGACGCCTATCTGAAGGGCGAGCGGCCGGACCCGCGGCAGTACGTGCAGACCGTGCCTTTCATCGTGGAGAATGTCGGGGCGCTGGAGGCCATGCGCATCCTGCGCGGGGCCGAGGTGCCCATGGCCATCGTGGTGGACGAGTATGGCGACATGGCTGGCGTAGTAACCGGATACGATCTCCTCCTCGCCATTACCGGCTCGGTGGAAGCCGGATCGGAGCCCGGCGAGGTTCATGTCGAGCGCCATGTGGTCCAGCGGCACGACGGCAGCTATCTCGTGGCCGGCGACACGCCGGTGGACGAGCTGCGCGATCTGCTCGATGTCGCCCTGCCCACGGACGAGGGCTATCACACGGTCGCCGGCTTCGCGCTGTCCCACCTCAAGGAATTGCCGGAGGAAGGCGAGGTCTTCACCGCGCTCGGCTGGCGGTTCGAGATCGTCGACATGGACGGCCGCCGGATCGACAAGCTACTGGTGTCGCGACCCCGCGTCCTGCACCGGCAGGAGGTTGCCGGGCAGGGCTGAGGCCCCGCCCGCGCCTGTTGGCTTCAATCCCGACGGGCGAGGGAGCGCAGGAAGCCCTCGTATTCCTCGGTCAGCTCCATATCCACGCCAAAGGCATTCTTCAGCAGGATGTTGGCGATGAAGGGCTGGTCGTTGCGCTTCTCGTCCAGCGTGTCCCGCAGCACGGGCACCGTGTCCTCGATGTGCTTGAGGAAGGCGATTCCCTTTTCCAGCGTCTCGGTCCACTTCGCGCGGTGCCACAGGGCCAGCGGGTACATGATCTCGTGGACGAAGTTGGATTTGCGCGCCTTCTCGAAGAAGCGCAGGCCCGCGCTCCAGTTCTCCTTGGCACGCAGCGGCGGGGGCGGGATGTCGCCCAGCAGCATCTTCTTGCCGGCCTGACCCACGAAATCCTCGAGCGTGATGGGCGTCTCGATGTTGGTGCGGAAATGCCAGAGGGCGAAATTGCCCGGATACTCCTTGCCCCACGCCTCGATGAAGGCCGCCTCCACCTTGTCCACGGCGGCTTTGTCGCCTTTCAGCGCGGCCGTCATGCAGAAGGCGAACATGGCGTCGTTCGCGACATTGTGGACACCGCCATTGGCGAGGTCCGCCGCCGTCAGGATGGGGGTCTTGCCATCCGCCGGCACGCTCGCATCCCCGGCGCGCAGGGCGGAGATGAACTTGGTGATTTCCAGCCAGCCCATGTAGTGGGCGATGAAGGCGTCCGGATCCACATGGACGATGGCGAGGTTGAGCGGCATCTTCCGCTTCTGCAATTCGGCCATGTCGGTCATGAAATGTCCCCCCGGGCTCGGGTGAAAAGGCGTCAAGAAAAGACGCCGCCCGTCGCGTTCACGACACAGGCGCCGGCTCTACCCGGTTGAGACAGCAAGAAAAATGCCAAGGGAAATGGCGGGTGCGGGCGGCGCGGCGCCTCAGTCCGCGACCTCGAACCCACCCTGCGCGACGACGTAGACCGCGCCCTGGCGCACCGGCAGGTTTGAGGCCTCGGCCTCGGGCATCCCGGCCTTCACATGCAGAAGGGCGCGGATGACACCGCCGTGGGTGACGATGACGGTGTCCTGATCGATCTCGGTGCAGGCCGCGCTGACGCGCTCGCAGAGGGTGCGGTAGCTCTCGCCACCGGGGGGCGCGAAGTTCCAGGGGTCGAGATCGCGCCGGCGCACCGCGTCATAGTCTCGGCGGCGCAACTCGGGCCAGGTCTGCCCCTCCCAGATGCCGAAGGATATCTCAGCGAAGCGGATGTCGGTCTTGAAGTCACCAACCGGCAGATCGAGGCCGGTGCGCAGGATGCGCATGGTCTCCACCGCCCGGGACAGGGGGCTGGAGACATAGGCCAGCGCGCGGGTGTCGCCAGCGAGCTGGGCCAGGACGCGGCCCACCTGTCCCGCCTGAATCCGGCCGAGCGGGTTCAGCGGCACGTCGCGGCGCCCCTGCAGCCGGCCCACCACGTTCCAGTCTGTCTCGCCATGGCGGACGAGGAAAAAGCGTCGCGTGGTCATCGCTCTCCGGCCCGCCCCCTCGGGCGCGGCGTCAGTCACCGCGGCGGAATGGTGATTACGTGATCGTACCAGGCGCCGCGCGGCGGGTAGGTGACGCGCAGCGCAATTGTGGAGCCCGGCGCCGCCTTGCCCTTGAAGCTCACGATGAGCCCCTTGGCTGGCTGGCCGAGGCACCGGGTCGTGTGCCCGCCGTCGATGCCGGTGGCGACGAAGCGGCCATACTGGATGCCGACCTTGCCGCCGGGCGGCGCGGAGAGCACCTGGATGGCGGGAATCTGCGTCTGCTGGCAGTTGTAGTCGGACGTGCCGGCAGCGAAGAGCGCGCTGCGGCTGCCGCCGCCGCCGATCATGAAGCTGACGCCATATTCCGGCGGCGTCACATAGTCCGGGAAAACCGCGCCGCCGGGACCGAACACGCGGTCGCGCAGCGGATACTGCTCGAAGGAGGGCGGGCTCTGCGCCAGCGCGCCGCCAGCCGTCGGGAGCATTCCGGCCGATATGGCCACGGCGAGGGTGGCAAGGCCGGCAAGCGGGCGACGTGCCACCTGGAGATTAAGCGCCGTCATCGTCGTTCTCCTAGAGCGCGCGGGCGCCGGTCTCAGTCGCGGACGAGGGCGAGGTCCGGCGCGTCGGGGTGCTTCATGCCCACAATATGGTACCCGGCATCCACATGATGCACCTCGCCGGTCACACCGCGCGACAAATCGGAGAGCAGATAAACGCCGGTGTCGCCCACCTCGTCGGTGGTCACGGTGCGGCGCAGCGGCGAGTTCAGCTCGTTCCACTTCAGGATGTAGCGGAAATCACCGATTCCCGAGGCGGCCAGCGTCTTGATCGGACCGGCGGAGATGGCGTTCACGCGGATCGCCTTGGGGCCGAGGTCGGCGGCAAGATAGCGCACGCTGGCCTCCAGCGCCGCCTTGGCCACGCCCATGACGTTGTAGTGGGGCATCCACTTCTCCGCACCGTAATAGGTGAGCGTGATGAGCGAGCCGCCATTGGTCATCAGCTTCTCGGCCCGCTGCGCGACGGCGGTGAAGGAGTAGCAGGAGATGAACATGGTCTTGGTGAAATTGTCGCCCGTGGTGTCCACGTAGCGGCCGTCCAGCTCGTCCTTGTTGGAGAAGGCGATGCAATGAACCACGAAATCCAGCGTGCCGAACAGGCGCTCGGTCTCGGCGAAGATGGCATCCAGCGTCTCCGGCTCGGTCACGTCGCAATGGCCGACCAGATGACCGCCCAGTTCGGCCGCCAGTGGCTCCACCCGCTTCTTCAGCGCTTCACCCTGATAGGTGAGGGCGAGTTCGGCACCGTGGGCGCGGGCCGACTTGGCGATTCCATAGGCGATGGATCGATTGTTGGCGACACCGAGAATCAGCCCGCGCTTGCCCTTCAGAAGACCGCTCGCGAAACCGTCCGTCGCCATAGACCCAACTCCACATGCTCAAGCCATTGAAACCCATGGTCCTGCCGGAAGACGCACCATGAGCGCGCTTCCTATGGCATGGGGCCATCCACCGTTCAAGCGAAGCTGCCGCGTCGTACCCCTTGCATCCCCCCGGAGCGGATGCTAGATGCGGCGCCTCTGGATCGGAGTGTAGCGCAGTCTGGTAGCGCACCACGTTCGGGACGTGGGGGTCGCAGGTTCAAATCCTGCCACTCCGACCAGATGATTTCGGGTTTTCGACCCGGTCCTGCGTCCCATAATTTTGTCTTCATGCCCCGACACATCGGCGATACGAAAGACGTGCGGGGCGAAGGTTTCGCGTGCTTGCAAAACACCGGGGGGCCAGGTGGATTTGCTCGACGACGTTTTGGACCAGATCTACGAGGCGGCTCTGCTGCCGGAATTGTGGCCGCAGGCGCTGGCGCGTCTCGATTCGCTTTCTGGAACGACTGGCGGGGTGATCTTCGTCGGCGCGCGCGACAGACACGCGTGGGCCGCAACCGACAATTTTCGCGAGACGATCACGGCATTCGTCGCTGAGGGGTGGATGCTGCGCAATCCCCGGATCTCCAAGGGAATTGCCCTCAATCACCCCGGCTTCACCCGCGACTCGGACTTCCTGAGCGAAGAGGAGCGCGCGAACGAGCCCGTCTATCGGGAATTCATGTATCCGCGTGGCTGTGGCGCTTCGGTGGGGACGGCGGTTCCGATCCACACCGGGGAAATGGTCGTCATCAGTTTCGAGCAGGATTACCGTCGTGGGCCTGTACCCGGAGCTGTCGTCGCGATGCTCGATCAGGCCCGGCCGCATCTGGCGCGGGCCGCAATCATGGCCGCGCGGCTTCATCTTGAGCAGTTAAAAAGCACCGTATCGGGCCTTGATGCCATCGGTCTGCCTGCCGCCGTGGTTGGGGCTGACCAAAGGGTGCTCGCGTCAGGAGCGTCCTTCTCCGGGCTCGCCCTGGCCCTGATCGCACGCGCCTTTGGAAGATTGGCCCTTGCCCACGGGCCGACCAATGCGCTGCTGGTATCAGCGATCGACGAGGCTGCCCGTGGACATGCCGCGCCGCGTTCCATCCCGATGCCTGCCGGCGTGAACCACGACGCATTGGTCATTCACGTCTTGCCTTTGCGCCGTCAGGCACACGATCTGTTCCGGGCCGCCACGGCTCTGGTTATCGCCATGCCCGTGCGGGCGCCCGCTGCGCCCCCCTTCGATATGCTGAATACCCTCTTCGATTTGACGCCCGCCGAGGCACGGCTGGCGCAGCGTCTGACGCAGGGGCTCAGCCTAAAAGAGATTGCGGGTGAAAGTGGTGTTACGGTGGAAACTGCGCGAACTCATCTCAAGACGGTACTCCGCAAGTCGGGGATGCACCGTCAGGCCGAACTGGTGGGCTTCCTGGCGGGGATAGGACGCCTCGGGATTCGTTGAGTGCCCGTAAAGGAACGGCGCGGATGGCGCGTGGGCACGGATCCACTGTGGAGCGCCTTCCGCCCTCTGATTTCACGGCCGGCTCATGCACTTCCGCGCAGCCGCCAGGCCGCGGCGGCGAACAGCGCGCAGGCCAGGGTTGCGAACGCCGCAAGCCCGTGGGGATGCACCTGCATGGCGAATCCCGCCCCCAGCGGCCCGACGAGGGCGCCGAGCCCCCAGAACAGGCCGGAGACGGCGTAGATGCCCACGAGGTCGCCTCCCTTGAAGCGGCTACCGACCAGCGTGATCATGATGGTGTAGATGCCGACGAAGGCGCCGCCCCAGACGAACAGTAGCGCATAGGTCGCGATCGCGCTGCCGAGCGCCAGCGGCCAGACGGCCGCGCCGACCGCCGAGACCAGGGCGAGCAGGATGACCAGCCGGCGGCGGTCCATGTTGTCGCCCAGCCAGCCAATCGGCAGCTGGAGCAGGATCGCGCCGATCATCATCACCGACATCAGTCGCGTGGCGTGTTCCTCCGCCCAGCCGAGCCCGACGGCATAGAGCGCGAGGAAGGACAGGCCCGCCGTCTCGATGGCCGCATTCAGCATGGTGGCGGACAAAGCGAGGGGCGCGAGCCGAACGAAATGGACCGGATTGCCGATGGTCGGCTCGTCGAAATGCGGGGCGGTGACGCGCGGCGACGCCACGAACACGGCCGCCGTCAGCGCGACGCCGGCGCCCAGCAGATAGGGTGCCGCGCCCTCGGTGCCCACCAGCGACAGAATGAGCGGGCCGAGGGCAAGCCCCACCGATAGCGCCGCCGTATAGGCCGCCATGGACCTTGCACGGGTTTTCTCTGTGGAGAGCGCGTTGATCCACGTCTCCGAGGTGACGAACAGCGCCTCCGCCGCCATGCCGAGAAACAGGCGCAGCACGAACCACAGCCATACGGCCGGCATCACCGGAAACGCTGCGAGCGTCAGCGCGGAGAGGCCGATCGACATGAGAATCAGACGGCGCGGCCCCAGCGTCGCCACCATGCGCGGCAGCGCCACGGCGGTCACCAGCACGCCGACCGCATGCATGGCGGCGTTGGCGCCGATGAGCGCCTCGCTGAGGCCCCGCGCGGCAAGATCGAAGGCGATCAGGGGCGCGCTGAGGGAATAGGTGAGCCCGAAGACCATGGCGGTCGCGATCACCGCGCCCCGCGCCAGCACGGTCGAGGCTTCGGTGGGCGCGGCTGGGGACGGCTCGATGCGCTGGTGGGTCACGGGCGCGCAGGCTCCGCCGGCCGGGTGGAATCGGGGGCTGAGGAAGGGGACGCCGCGCCGCCCTTGTGCAGGGACAACTGGCGCAGGAAGTCCCTCAGGCGGTGGGCGAAGGGCGGTGGCGCGGGCTCGATGATGCGCTTCATGGTCCGGGCGTAGTCGAGGACGAGGCCCGGGGTCCAGCTCATCGCTTCCGCCCGGGAGCGGATGTAGGCGGCGGCCCAGATGTCGGGATTGAACATCAGGGTCGCCACCCGCGCCCAGGGCATGCGGCTCGCAAGGCTTCCTTCCAGCGCTGAATCGAGCGCCGCCGCCACAGCGACTGAGCAATTGCGGTCGGTGAGGTTGTAGGTGTCCACCTGCCGGTAGCCGGCCCAGAACGCCATCAGCCGCCGCACGTCGAAGCGGGTGAACTCCACCTTCTGATCCGCCTCGCACCAATTGGCGCACTCATAGGCGTAGGAGGGCTGGAACCGGCCCTTCACGTCGTTATCGTGCGTTGCACGCAGGATGCGGGCGAACTCCTCCGGCGGGCGCTCGATCTCATCCGCCGGATAATGGCTGATGTAGAGATCGGGCTTCAGCTCGAGGGAGGCATGGCCGGTGGAGATCGCCCCGCTGCGGTCCACCGCCGCGATGTAGCGATCGATCACCGGGCGGTGCTCCTTCACGTCCGCCGATCCGGTGGGGGTCCAGACATGGACGATCATGGGGCCTTCCCAAGGGGGCAGGGGGCCGCTGTCGTCCACGATGACCGGCGCGTTGTCGTACCATTGACGCCCGCCATAGATGGGCAGGCTCAGGATGGCGACCTCGGCGAGGTGGGCGCGGAGCATCAGGCTCACCCGCAGCATGATCCATCCGGACATCAGGGTGAGCAGGGCCACCGCCAGCGGCACCTTGAGTTCATGGGCCAGTGGCCAATGGCTACCGATAAACAGGGCCAGGAACAGCTCGATCACGCCCACCGCCACGGTCGACCGCCACAGCCGGAACCGCACCACCGCCGAGGTGACGATGCGCGCGATCCCATCCACGAAGAAGGCGGCCCCGAACAGCAGCGAGAGCGCCATGCCGTTCCGCGAGGGGTAATCGAGAATGAACGTTCCGAAAAAGATCAGCGCGGCCGCCCGTCCCAGCGCAAGCACCTTGCTGCGCGCGCCCGTAAAGGCGAAGGCGGTGACAAGCCCCAGCAGCCCCTCGAACAGGAATACCCCGCCGAACACCTGCGTCGCCACCGACATGGTGCCGTCCATGGCGTCAAGGAGAATCAGCGTGGCGACGAAGAAAAGCGCGGCCGAGAGCAAGGTGAGAACCCACCAGCGGTCGCGCAATGCACGGGCTCCCACTAGGAGGAAGGCAAGCTTAACCATGGCGGGTCGGGGATCACTCTGCGGAAACAGGCGCAAGAAGACGGGAAAGCGGTCCAGAACGCAAGCCGGCAGCGACCGATGGAGAGGGAGGGCGGAACTTCGCGGTGGGTCCCGTGTTCCGCTTGAGAACGCATATCCACCGAGAGGGACTGAAATGACCAATGCGGACATCGAGCGCCTGAAGGCAGACGCCTCCGGCAACACCGGCCTCAGCGCCGTGCTCGCGGAGGCGGTGGAGGGGTTTTCCTCCACCGACGATGCGGTGCGGTTCCTCGCCTCGCGAGGATTCGAGGTGACCTCATCCGACCTCGCCGCCGCCGCCAGCGACACGCAGGCGCCGGCGGACGCGGAGGAGGAGGACGGCTATTGCGCGCTCATGCGCTTCGTCCGGCAGTCCTGAGGCGTCACAGAATGGTGCCGTGGAGGAACAGCCATGCCACCGAGAAATAAATCACGATGCCGGTCACATCGACCAGCGTCGCGATGAAGGGCGCCGATGCGGAGGCCGGATCGAAGCCCAGGCGCTTGAGCACGAAGGGCATCAGAGAGCCGGCGAGCGATCCGAAGGTGACGATACCGACCAGCGCGGCGCCGATGGTGACGGCGAGCAGCTTCCAGTACTCGCCATAGTCGAAGAATCCCGCCTGCTGCCACACGATGATGCGGATGACGCCGATGACGCCGAGGATGGCGCCGAGCGTGAGGCCGGTGGGCAGCTCGCGCAGCGCGACGCGCCACCAGTCGCGCAGCCGCACCTGATGCAGCGCGAGGGCGCGGATGATGAGAGAGGTGGCCTGCGAGCCCGAGTTGCCGCCCGAGCTCATCACCAGCGGGATGAACAGGGCCAGCACGATGGCCTTCTCCAGCTCGTCGGAGAAGAACTGCATCGCGCTCGTCGTGAACATCTCGGAGATGAACAGGATGCTCAGCCAGCCGGCGCGCTTCTTGATCATCTCCCTGAAGGAGATTTCCAGATAGGGCTCGTCAATGGCCTCCATGCCGCCCATGCGCTGGACGTCTTCCGTCTGCTCCTCGATCATCGCGTCGATCACGTCGTCGACGGTGACGATGCCGAGAACGTGGCCCGTGGTGTCCACGACGGGGACGGCAAGGAAATCGTATTTGGAGATGGTCCGCGCCACCTCCTCCTGCGGCAGATTCGGCGGCACGGTGATCGGGGTGTAGGGGTTCGCCACCGACAGGATCGAATCGCCCGGATTGCCCGAGATCAGCCGGCGCAGCGAAACCGTGTTCACCAGACGGCGGGTGCCGGGGGAAAGCACGTAGATCGCATAGACCGTCTCGCGGCTGCGCTCCACCTCGCGGATATGGTCGAGGGTCTGCTGCACCGTCCAGTTTGAGGGCACCGAGACGAACTCGGTGGTCATCAGCGCCCCGGCCGTGCCCTCCGGATAGGTCAGCAGGTGGTCGATCGCCGTACGCGTCTCTGGATTGAGCGCATCCCGCAGCCGACCCTTGGCCGGCTCCTCGATCCAGCGCAGCACGTCGGCCGCGCGGTCGGCAGACATGCCCTCAAGGATACTCACGGCCTTTTCCTGAGGCAGCGCTTCGATGACCTCGCAGGCATCGTGGAACTGAGGCTGGTCCAGCACCTCCACCGCCCATTTGAGCGGCATGTGCGAGACCACGCCGATCGCTTCCTCGGCGGTCTTGCCATTCAGAAATTCGACGATGTCAGCGACGTGCTCGTGCCCGAGCCGCGAAGCGAGTGCCGCGTCGGTCATATGGGTGTCCCCGGTTTGAGGGATGTTCAAGCAGAAACGGCCCTGTCGAATGCAAGGTGCCGGTCCAGCCGACCCATATCGGATAATCGCCATTTAATACAAGGGGATGAAACGCGACCGGGACAACCGGCCACATTGACCTCGCGGCACGCCCTTGGGTCACCCGGCCGCAGGCGCGCCGAGACGCCTCAGACGGCCGAGAAGGTGCCGTCGTCGCCGAGAATCTCCAGGCGCCCGGTGGCGACGCCGAAATAGGCGCCCTGGAGTTTCAGGTCGCCCTCCGCAACCCGCTCCGCCACCCAGGGGAAGCCGGCGAGGTTGGCGAGCGAGAGCTTGACACAGCACTGCTCGCAGAAGCGCTGGCGCTCGTCGGGCGGGAGGTTTGCGTCCTCGGCCATCAGCCGCGCCGGCTCGGCGATCTTCATCCACCCGGCCACGAAGTCACGGGCGCCGGGAGGGGCGCCGTCGAGAAGGGCATGGATGCCACCGCACTGGGCATGCCCCAGCACCACCACCTCCTTCACGCGGAGCACCCGCACCGCGAACTCGATGGCCGCCGAGGTGCCGTGGTAATTGGAGTCCGGCATGAAGGGCGGGACGAGATTGGCGACGTTGCGCACGACGAACATCTCGCCTGGGCCCGCATCGAAGATCATCTGCGGGTCGACGCGGCTGTCCGAGCAGGCGATCACGAGGGTTTCCGGCTTCTGGCCGCGCGCCGCAAGTTGCTCGAACAGCAACTTGCGTTCGGGCCAAGCCGTTTCGCGAAACCGTTGGTAGCCGGAGATCAGTTCGTCCACGCGATCGCTCCCTGCGCTTGGTGGGCAACGGAAGTCTGAGCTTGGCAAACAAGTCAAGAGCATGCGCGGATCGCCGGCGTCCTGACCGCAGGTCCTCAGCACAGCAGCTTGAAACCGTGTGGGGTCAGGAACGCGCCCCCATTGTGATGAGCCATGAGCGTTCCGTCCGGCCCTGCTGCTCGACCTGTTCAACGTGCTCTGGCTGTCTCCGTGCCCAGGGCCGTGCCGGTCGCGAGCCGGGGACTGATTAATTTGGCGCCACTCAGTCAGATCGCACAGCTTCGCTAAGGCGGTAAGATTTGGTTAAGAATGGAGGTATCAAAGTCCGTTTTGTGGCGCCTTCATCAGTCGCCCGGCAGATCTGCCCAGAAACTGCCCAGCGTCGGCGTTCTTCGGTGCCCAAAAATTCATCGCTTGCTTTCATCTCTCTACCTGCCGGCGGTTGCGGGTGAGGTCGAGCTGTTGTGCTTTGCCGTAAGCGCTGGCTCGCATGCCCTTGGCACGCGCCTTGCTCACTCTCCGCTGGTCGGCCCGATGGGGCCGTCGGATAAGGGAGAGAGCGCATGCTCGGATTGCTGGGACGGACGACCAGGAGGGGATTCGGCGCGCTCGCCGCTGCCGCCGTCGTCGCGGGCACGATGGGAGTTGGCGCGGCGAAGGCGCAGGAGACCATCAAGGTCGGCATCCTGCATTCACTGTCGGGCACCATGGCCATCAGCGAGACCACGCTGAAAGACGTGATGCTCATGCTCATCGAGGAGCAGAACAAGAAGGGCGGCCTCCTCGGCAAGAAGCTCGAGGCGGTGGTCGTGGACCCGGCCTCCAACTGGCCGCTGTTCGCCGAGAAGGCGCGCGAGCTGATCACCAAGGACAAGGTCTCGGCCGTGTTCGGCTGCTGGACCTCGGTGTCGCGCAAGTCCGTGCTGCCGGTGTTCAAGGAGCTGAACAACATCCTCTTCTACCCCGTGCAGTACGAGGGCGAGGAGAGCGAGCGCAACGTCTTCTACACCGGCGCCGCGCCGAACCAGCAGGCCATCCCGGCGGTGGACTACCTCGCCAACGAGGAGAAGGTGCAGCGCTGGGTGCTCGCGGGCACCGACTACGTCTATCCCCGCACCACCAACAAGATCCTTGAGGCCTATCTGAAGTCCCGCGGCGTGAAGGCCGAGGACATCATGATCAACTACACGCCGTTCGGTCATTCCGACTGGCAGACCATCGTTTCCGACATCAAGAAGTTCGGTTCGGCCGGCAAGAAGACCGCCGTGGTGTCGACCATCAACGGCGACGCCAACGTGCCCTTCTACAAGGAGCTGGCCAACCAGGGCATCAAGGCGACCGACATCCCGGTCGTCGCCTTCTCGGTGGGTGAGGAAGAGCTGGCCGGCATCGACACCAAGCCGCTCCTCGGCCACCTCGCGGCCTGGAACTACTTCATGTCCATCGACACGCCCGAGAACAAGGCGTTCATCGAGAAGTGGCACGCCTTCACCAAGAACCCGAAGCGCGTCACCAACGACCCGATGGAAGCCCACTACATCGGCTTCAACATGTGGGTGAAGGCGGTGGAGAAGGCCGGCACGACCGATCCGGACAAGGTGATCGCGACGCTGCCCGGCATCAAGCAGGCCAACCTCACGGGCGGCACCTCCGAGATGCTGCCGAACCACCACATCACCAAGCCGGTCTTCATCGGCGAGATCAAGGACAACGGCCAGTTCGACGTGGTGTGGAAGACCAAGGACCTGATCCCCGGCGAAGCCTGGTCCAAGTATCTGGACGGCTCGAAGAACCTTGTTGCCGACTGGGTCAAGTATAACTGCGGCAATTACGACACCACCACCAACAAGTGCCTGGGCGCCGCCGCCAAGTAAGCGGCTGTCATTGCGCGGGGATCGTTGGTCCCCGCGGCCTTTCCGAGGCCTCTTAAGGTTTTCATCTCGACCTCTCGTACCGTCCTTCGGGGCGCCTCTCCCTCTCCCCGCAAGGGGAGGGGGAGCCCTGCTGCACTCCCGATTAAGGGCCGCCGGCATGGCCGGCCGCGCCGGAGCGGATGATCTGAATGATGCGGCTGCCCCTTTTCGTCCCGACGGTTCACGTCTCGCCTTTGCGCGCCCTGCGGACGTTGTTTCTCTCTTTTCTGGCCGTGCTGATGGCCGGGATCGTCGCCTCGGCCCCCGTCCGCGCGCAAAGCCAGCCGGACATCTCCGGCATCGTCGCCAAATTCGGCAACGACAGCTATTCCGACACGACCGATGCGGTCGCCGCGCTAGCCACCTCGGGCAGCCCGCAGGCCGCCGCAGTCGTCGAGGCGCTTGCGTCCGGCAATCTGCTCTATGATCCGTCGACCAAGGCGGTGTTCATCCGCACCCCCGCCGGCATGGCCGACGCGGCGACCGGCACCATCGTCGGCAACGCACCCGCCCCGCTCTCGCCGGTACGCGCCAACAACCGGGTGCGTCGCGCCCTGGATGCCGCGGCCGGCGCGCTGACTTTGCTCAATCCCGATCCCGCGAAGCGGCTCGACGCCGCCGGTGCCGTCTTCAAGTCGCGCGATGCCGCCGCGTTGCCGACGGTGGACGCGGCCATCGCCAAGGAAACCGTTCCGGCCGTGAAGGCTGCGCTGGCGCAGGCCCGCGCCGCCATCCTCATCGGCATGGCCGACGCCCCGGAAACCGAGCGCCGCGCCGCGATCCAGCTCATCGCCGCCCGTGGCGATCAGGAATCCATCAGCCTGCTGCGCAGCCTGCCCGCGAACTCGCCTCCGGCCCTGAAGGCCGCCGCGGAGGCCGGCATCACCAAAGCGGAGGAGAGCCTCAGGCTCTGGGGCATCGCGCAGAACGTCTGGTACGGCCTCTCCCTCGGCTCGGTGCTGCTGCTGGCCGCCATCGGCCTCGCCATCACCTTCGGCGTCATGGGCGTCATCAACATGGCCCATGGCGAGATGGTGATGCTGGGCGCCTACACCACCTTCGTGGTGCAGGAACTCATTCGTCAGAAGGCGCCGTATCTGTTCGACTGGTCGCTCACCATCGCCTTGCCGCTGGCCTTTCTGTTCACCGCGCTGGTGGGCATCCTCATCGAGCGCACGGTGATCCGCTTCCTCTACGGTCGTCCGCTGGAAACCCTGCTCGCCACCTGGGGCGTCTCGCTCATCCTGCAGCAGGCGGTGCGCAGCGTGTTCGGCCCCACCAACCAGGAGGTGGGCGCCCCTTCCTGGATGTCGGGCGCGTTCCAGATCGGGCAATTGTCCATCACCTACAACCGGCTCTGGATCATCTGCTTCGCTCTGATCGTGTTCTTCACCCTGCTTTTGGTGCTCAGGCGAACGCCGCTCGGCCTCTATGTGCGGGCGGTGACGCAGAACCGGCGCATGGCCGCCGCCATGGGCATCCGCACCGGGCGCATCGATGCGCTCACCTTCGGCCTCGGGTCGGGCATCGCCGGCATCGCGGGCGTGGCGCTCTCGCAGATCGACAATGTGAGCCCCAACCTCGGCCAGGGCTACATTATCGATAGCTTCATGGTGGTGGTGTTCGGCGGCGTCGGGAACCTGTGGGGCACGCTGGTGGGCGCCTTCACGCTGGGCATCGCCAACAAGCTGCTGGAGCCCTTTGCCGGCGCGGTGCTGGGCAAGATTCTCCTGCTGGTCTTCATCATCCTGTTCATCCAGAAGCGCCCACGCGGCCTGTTCGCGCTCAAGGGCCGGGCGGTGGAATCATGAACCGCACCCGCATCATCGACCGCACCGGCGGCATCTTCCTCATCGTGGTGCTGGCGGCGGGGGTGCTCATACCCGCCTCCAACCTGCTGCTGCCCCCCGGCAATCCGCTGCATGTGCCGGACTACATGATCCCGCTGCTCGGCAAGTATCTGTGCTACGCGCTGCTCGCCGTCTCGGTGGATCTGGTGTGGGGCTATTGCGGGGTGCTCTCGCTCGGCCACGGCGCCTTTTTTGCCCTCGGCGGCTACGCCATGGGCATGTACCTGATGCGCCAGATCGGATCGCGCGGCGTCTACGGCAATCCCGTGCTGCCCGATTTCATGGTGTTCCTGAACTACAAGGAACTGCCCTGGTTCTGGGAAGGCTTCAACATCTTCCCCTTCGCCATGCTCATGGTGGTGCTGGTGCCGGGCGCGCTCGCCTTCGTGTTCGGCTGGTTCGCCTTCCGCTCGCGGGTCACCGGCGTCTATCTGTCCATCATCACCCAGGCGATGACCTTCGCGCTCATGCTCGCCTTCTTCCGGAACGACATGGGCTTCGGCGGCAACAACGGCCTCACCGATTTCAAGGACATCCTCGGTTTCCCGATCTCCGCGCCCTCGACGCGCCTGACGCTGTTCTTTCTCTCCGCCGTCGCGCTGGCGGGGGGCTATCTGATCTGCCGGGCGCTCGTCACCTCCAAATATGGCAAGGTGCTGGTGGCGGTGCGCGATGCGGAGAGCCGCACGCGGTTCCTCGGCTACCGGGTTGAGAACTACAAGCTGGTTGCCTGGGTGCTCTCGGCCATGCTGGCCGGCGTCGCCGGGGCGCTCTACGTGCCGCAGGTGGGCATCATCAACCCGTCCGAATTTGCGCCGGCCCAGTCCATCGAGATGGTGATCTGGGTGGCGGTGGGGGGCCGCGGAACGCTGGTGGGGGCGGCGATCGGGGCGCTGATCGTCAATGCGGGCAAGACCTGGTTCACCGGCGTTCTGCCCGAGGCCTGGCTGTTCGCCCTCGGTGCGCTGTTTGTGCTGGTCACGCTGTTCCTGCCCAAGGGCGTGCTCGGCCTCGCCGCCAGCCTTTCCGACAAGTGGAAGGCCCGCCGTAGCGCCTCGGCACCCACCCCCAGCGCGACACCGGCGGAGTGAGCCCCATGAGCATGCTGTCTCCCTCCACCGATCCCTATGCCGTCAAGTCGCAGGGCGCGCTCTCGCTGGAGGCCGAGCTGGGCTTCCTCCAGGAGGCGCAGCCCGCGCCGGACCCCAAGGCCCTGACCCCGGCGCTGCTCTATCTCGACAACATCACCGTCTCCTTTGACGGTTTCCGGGCGCTGAACGCCCTCTCCCTCGTCATCGGCGAAGCGGAGATGCGGGCCATCATCGGCCCCAACGGCGCCGGCAAGACGACGATGATGGACGTCATCACCGGCAAGACCCGCCCCAACCAGGGCGTCGCTCTGTTCGCCGGCGTCAACGACCTAACGAGCCTGAACGAGGCGTCCATCGCCCAGCTCGGCATCGGCCGCAAGTTCCAGACGCCGACCGTGTTCGACATGCACTCGGTGGAGGACAACATCCTCCTCGCCGTGAAGGCCGACCGCCGCCCCTTCGCGAACATCGAATGGAACCCGAGCCGCCACGAGCGCGAGCGGGTGGAGGAGCTTCTGGAGCGCGTGCGCCTGAAGGACTCACGCTACCGTCGCGCCGGCGATCTCTCCCACGGCCAGAAGCAGTGGCTCGAAATCGGCATGCTGCTGGCGCAGGAGCCGCGCCTGCTGCTGGTGGACGAGCCCGCCGCCGGCATGACCGACCAGGAGACGGCGGACACCGCCGTGCTCCTCAAGGAAATCGCCAAGACCCGCTCGGTGGTGGTGGTGGAGCACGACATGCAGTTCGTGCGCGACCTCGACGTGAAGGTCACGGTGCTGCACGAAGGCTCGGTGCTGGCCGAAGGCCCGCTCGATCAGGTGAGCGCCGACGAGCGCGTCATCGAAGTCTATCTGGGGAGGTGAGGCCATGCTGAAGGTGGAAAACCTCGACCTCTATTACGGCGCCGCCCACACCCTGAAGAAGGTGTCGGTCTCGGCCGAGGCTGGGAAGGTCACGTGCGTGCTCGGCCGCAACGGCGTGGGCAAGACTTCGCTCCTGCGCGCCATCGTCGGCCAGCGGCCCATCGCCGGGGGCTCGATCACGCTGGACGGCAAGGAGATTTCAAGGCTCCCGACGCCCGACCGCGCGGCGCTCGGCATCGGCTTCGTGCCACAGGGGCGGGAGGTGTTCCCGCTGCTCTCCGTGAAGGAGAATCTGGAGACGGGATACGCGCGGCTGCCCGGCAAGGAGAAGTACGTGCCGCAGGAGGTGTTCGACCTCTTCCCGGTGCTGAAATCCATGCTCCGGCGCCGCGGCGGCGATCTCTCCGGCGGACAGCAGCAGCAACTCGCCATCGGCCGCGCCCTCGTCACCCGACCGCGTCTCCTGGTGCTGGACGAGCCGACGGAGGGCATCCAGCCGTCCATCATCAAGGACATCGGCCGCGCCATCTCCTATCTGCGTGACAAGGGCGACATGGCCATCGTACTGGTGGAGCAGTATTTCGAGTTCGCGCGTGATCTCGCCGACAGCTTCATTTTGATGGAGCGCGGCGAGGTGGTGGCGAGCGGGGACAGGAGCGGGCTGGATGGCGACGACGTTCGCCGCCTCATGGCGATCTGACGATACCCCGGCCGCCCTCCCGCCCCAGCGCCAGCGCAGCGAAGGCCGCGTCCGCATCGCCGCCGCGCGGTTCGGCGCGGTGACCCGCGTCGCCGATCTCGCGGAAGGCGGGGCCATGCGCCTGCGCGTGCCGCGCGGGGGGCCGGGGCTGGAAGCCGTCATCGTCAACACCGCCGGCGGGGTCTGCTGCGGCGACCGCTTCACCATCGAAGTCTCGGCCGGGCCGGGCGCGCACCTCACGGTCGCGACGCCGGCCGCCGAGAAGGTCTATCGCTCTGATGGGCCCTTGGCTGAAATCGGCGTCGCTCTCGCGGCCGGGGACGGTGCGCGGCTGGAGTGGCTGCCGCAGGAAACCATCCTGTTCGACCGCGCCCGCCTCCGGCGCCGCTATGAGGTGGATATAGCACCCAACGCCACTTTTCTCTCCTTCGAGGGGCTCATGCTCGGCCGCCTCGCCTATGGCGACGCGATGGGCGAGGGGCATCTGGAGGACCACTGGCGCATCCGGCGCGGCGGCGGGCTCATCTTCGCCGACGCCTTCCGCCTGTCCGGACCCATCGGCGCGCTGCTGGAGCGGCCGGCCGTCGCGGGCGGAGCGCGCGCGCTTGCGACCCTCCTCTACATCGCGCCCGATGCCGAGGCGCGGCTGGAGGAGGCGCGCGCCCTCATGGAGAGCGTGCCCTGCGAGGCCGGCGCCAGCGTCTGGAACGGCATTCTCGCCGTCCGCTGGCTCGCCCCGGACATCGGGACGTTGCGCCGGGCCGCGACCTCGTTTCTGATGGCCTTCCGAAAGGCTCCGCTGCCCCGCGTATGGGCCACCTGATGCTCGTTCAAGGAGAGATGCCGTGCTGCTGACGCCGCGCGAGAAGGACAAGCTCCTGGTCGCCATGGCCGCCGAGGTGGCGCGCAAGCGCCTCGCGCGCGGCGTGAAGCTGAACCATCCGGAGGCGGTCGCCCTCATCACCGACTTCGTGGTGGAGGGCGCGCGCGACGGGCGCACCGTCGCCGATCTGATGGAGGCCGGCGCCAAGGTACTGACCTCCGATCAGGTGATGGAGGGTATCGCGGAGATGATCCACGACATCCAGGTGGAGGCGACCTTTCCGGACGGCACCAAGCTCGTCACTGTCCACCATCCCATCCGCGGCACGCCGTCCGAGACGGTGCCCGGCGAACTGCTGCCGCAGGAAGGCGACATCCATTTCAACGAGGGCGCCGAGCGAGTGCATCTCACCGTCGCCAACACCGGCGACCGGCCGATCCAGGTGGGCAGCCACTACCATTTCTTCGAGACCAACCCCGCGCTGGACTTCGACCGCGACAAGGCGCGCGGCATGCGCCTCGACATCGCCCCCGGCACGGCCGTGCGCTTCGAGCCCGGCGCGACGCGGGATGTGACGCTGGTGCCGTTCGGCGGCAAGCGCGAGGTCTATGGCTTCCGCGCGGCCATACAGGGTGGGCTCTGATATGGCGGTCCAGCACTATTCCGGCGGCTGCCAGTGCGGCGCCGTGCGCTACGAGGTTGATGTGGATCTCGACCGCACGGTGACGTGCAACTGCTCACGCTGCCGGCGGATCGGCGGCATCCTCGCTTTTGCGCCGGCCAGTGCCTTCTCGCTGACGTCGGGGGAAGGCAAGACCACAGAATATCTCTTCAACACCGGCAAGGTCCATCACCTGTTCTGCACCACCTGCGGCATCGAATCCTTCGCCCGCGGCACGGCGCCCGACGGGACGGAGACGGTGGCGGTGAATGCGCGCTGCCTCGACGGCGTGGACCTCAAGAGCCTTCATCCCATCGAACACGACGGCGCCAGCAAGTAATCCCCCGACCCGCATGCGCGAGATTTCAGGAGCGAGACCATGACCACCGGCCGCATGCCCCGCGCCGCCTATGCCCATATGTTCGGCCCCACCACGGGCGACCGGGTGCGCCTTGCCGATACATCGCTCGTGATCGAGATCGAGAAGGATTTCACCGTCCATGGCGAGGAGGTGAAGTTCGGCGGCGGCAAGGTGATCCGGGACGGCATGGGCCAGTCGCAGGTGACGAACGCCGATGGGGCGATGGACACGGTCATCACCAATGCCGTCATCCTCGACCACTGGGGGGTGGTGAAGGCGGACGTGGGCCTGAAGAACGGCCGCATCGCGCGCATCGGCAAGGCGGGCAATCCGGACGTTCAAAACGGGGTGGACATCATCATCGGTCCGGGCACGGAGATCATCGCCGGTGAGGGCAAGATCCTCACCGCCGGCGGCTTCGACAGCCATATCCATTTCATCTGCCCGCAGCAGATCGAGGAGGCGCTGGCTTCCGGCGTTACCACCATGCTCGGCGGCGGTACCGGGCCGGCGACCGGCACCTTCGCCACCACCTGCACGCCGGGGCCATGGCACATCGCGCGTATGATCGAGGCGGCGGACGCCTTCCCCATGAACCTCGCCTTCGCCGGCAAGGGCAACGCCTCCCTGCCCGGCGCGCTGGAGGAAATGGTGCTGGCCGGGGCCGCCGCCCTCAAGCTGCACGAGGACTGGGGCACCACGCCCGCCGCCATCGACTGCTGCCTCACCGTGGCCGACGCGCTCGACGTTCAGGTGATGATCCATTCGGACACGCTGAACGAGTCGGGCTTCGTCGAAGACACCATCGCCGCCTTCAAGGGCCGCACCATCCATGCCTTCCACACCGAAGGGGCGGGCGGGGGACATGCGCCTGATATCATCAAGGTGGCGGGGCTGCCGAACGTGCTGCCCTCCTCCACCAACCCGACGCGCCCCTACACCCGCAACACCATCGACGAGCATCTCGACATGCTCATGGTGTGCCACCACCTCGACCCCGACATCGCCGAGGACCTGGCGTTCGCGGAAAGCCGCATCCGCAAGGAGACCATCGCCGCGGAGGACATCCTCCACGACATCGGCGCGCTCTCGATGATGAGTTCCGATAGTCAGGCCATGGGTCGGGTGGGCGAGGTCATCATCCGCACCTGGCAGACGGCGGACAAGATGAAGCGCCAGCGCGGCCCGCTGCCCGGCGAGACCGACAGCGACAACATCCGCGCCCGTCGCTACATCGCGAAATACACGATCAACCCGGCCATCGCCCACGGCATGTCGCGGCATATCGGTTCGGTGGAAGCCGGCAAGCTCGCCGATCTCGTGCTGTGGACGCCGGCCTTCTTCGGCGTGAAGCCGGACCTCGTCATCAAGGGCGGCGCCATCGCCATCGCGCAGATGGGCGATCCCAACGCCTCCATCCCCACGCCCCAGCCGGTGCATTACCGCCCCATGTTCGGCGCTTATGGCCGGGCGCGGACGCACACCTCGCTCACCTTCGTCTCGAAGGTGGCCATCGAGGACGGCCTCGCCGGCCGGCTCGGCATCGCCAAGGAGCTGGTGGCGGTGGAGAATACCCGCTCCGGCATCTCCAAGAAGAGCATGATCAACAACGACGCGACCCCCCATATCGAGGTCGATCCCGAGACCTACGACGTGCGCGCGGACGGTGAACTGCTGGTGTGCGAGCCGGCGGAGGTTCTGCCCATGGCGCAGCGTTACTTCCTGTTTTGAGCGAATATCGCGCCGGCACGGCGGAACCTTTGCCGTGGTTCCTCGTTGCAGCGGGTGTTGCAACGCTTCCTTTCAGGAGCCACACCCATGGCCGTCGTTCGTTCATTGTCCAAGAAGCCGGCGAAGACCTCTGCCCTCGCCACCCCAACCGACCTCGACAGCGCCAAGGCGCAGAAGGTGGCGGACGCCATCAACCGCGTTCTGGCCGACAGCTTCGTGCTCTACCTGAAGACCAAGAATTTCCACTGGCACGTCAGCGGCAAGCACTTCCGCGACTATCACCTGCTGCTGGACGAGCAGGCCGATACCATCCAGGCCACCATCGATCCGCTGGCCGAGCGCGTGCGCAAGATCGGCTGCCGCACAGTGCATTCCTATGGCGAGATCCTGAAGCTCACCGGCCTCAAGGAGAACAACGAGCCCTACGTCTCGCCCGAGGCCATGTTCGCGGAGCTGATCGCCGACAACAAGGCGGCCATCAAGACCATGCGCGAGGCCCACGAGATCTGCGACGAGGCGGAGGACATTGCCACCGCCAGCCTGCTGGAAGAATATGTGGACGAGGCCGAGAAGCGCCTGTGGTTCCTGTTCGAGACCAACCAGAATCGGCAGGACAGCGCCACCTGAGCGCAGCCGGAACCCGCGAAGGCGGTGGGGCAGGGCGCTCGGGTGGCTGTACCGGAGTAACCCGATGATCCGCGCCACCACCGTCGTCCGCCGTCCCGCCGTCCGCCCGGAAAAGGTGGCGGACGAGATCACCCTCGATCACCACGCGCGCCACCGCCGCCGCTTCGCCTTCACGGCAGACGGCGGCCTTTCGTTCCTGCTCGACCTCGACAAGGCGACGGTGCTGGACGACGGCGACGCGGTGAAGCTGGAGGACGGGCGCCTCGTTCGCGTCAAGGCGGCGCCCGAGGAACTGGTGGAGGTCACCACCGCCAATCCGCTGCGGCTGATGAAGGTGGCGTGGCACCTCGGGAACCGGCATGTGCCGGCGGAGATCACCGAGACCGCCGTCTATTTCGTGGATGACCATGTGCTCACGGAGATGGTTCGCGGCCTCGGTGCCGGCGTCACCAAGGTGACGCGCCCGTTCCGCCCGGAGAAGGGGGCTTACGAGGCCGCCGAGGCCCATGGCGGGCATGGTCACGCGCATGAGTCTCATGGGCACGAGCACCACGCGCACGAACACCATGGTCATGAGCATCATGACCATGCTCACGACGACGCGTGTGGATGCGGCCACGATCACGCACACCACGAACATTCCCATCATGGCGATGCCCATCACGGCCATGAGCACGGACATGACCATTCCCACGACCACGCCGAAGGTCATGTCCACGGCCCCGGCTGCGGGCATGACCACAAGCATGGCTGACCCGCCCGATCTGCTTCCGCTCTTCGCGTGGCTGTCGCCGTCGTTCCCGGTGGGGGCCTATGCCTATTCCCACGCCTTGGAATGGGCGGTGGAGGCCGGCGACGTGCGGGACGAAGCGAGCCTCGCCGCGCAAGTATCGGACCTCATGCGCATCGGCTTCGGGCGGTCCGACGGCATCCTTCTGGCCCATGCCTGGCGTGCGGCGGTGGGAGGCGACTGGGCGGCGCTCGCCGAGGTGAACGCGCTGGCGGTCTGCCTTGCGCCCTCCGCCGAGCTGCGGCTGGAAACCTGCCAGCAGGGCCGGTCCTTCCTCGATGCCGTGCGAGCGGCCTGGCCTTCGCCTGCGCTGGAAACAGCAGCCGGCGCCCTCTCCGGGGAGGTGGCCTATCCCGTCGCGGTGGGGCTGGCGGCGGGGGCGCATGGTATTCCGCTCGCGCCGACGCTGGAGGGCTTCCTGCTGGGGCTGGTGCAGGCGCTGGTATCGTCCGGCATCCGTCTCGCGCCCGTGGGCCAGACGGCCGGCACCCGTGTCGTCGCCGGCCTCGCCCCGACCGTCCGCGCGCTCGCGGCGGACATTCCCGCCCTCACGCTGGATGATCTCGGCAGCGCCACCTTCCGTGCCGATCTCGGCAGCTTTCGCCACGAAACCCAATATACGAGGCTGTTCCGCTCATGAGTTCCGGCAAGAATCCCCTGCGTGTCGGTGTCGGCGGTCCGGTCGGCTCCGGCAAGACTGCGCTGATGGAGGCGCTTTGCAAGGCCTTCCGCGACCGCTACGACCTCTGCGCCATCACCAACGACATCTACACCAAGGAGGACGCGCGCCTTTTGACGGTCGCCGGCGCTCTGCCGCCCGAGCGCATCCTGGGCGTCGAGACCGGGGGCTGCCCGCACACGGCGATCCGCGAGGATGCGTCCATCAACCTGCGCGCGGTCGCGGACATGAACGCCCGCTTCCCCAATCTCGATCTGGTGCTGATCGAATCCGGCGGCGACAATCTCGCGGCCACCTTCTCGCCCGAGCTGGCGGACATCACCATCTACGTCATCGACGTGGCGGGGGGAGAGAAGATCCCGCGCAAGGGCGGGCCCGGCATCACCCGGTCGGACCTGCTGGTGGTCAACAAGACCGATCTTGCGCCCATGGTCGGCGCCGACCTCGCGGTGATGGAGGCGGACACCATCCGCATGCGGGCGGGGCGGCCTTACGTGTTCTCCTCCATCCGCAATGGGGTGGGCGTGGAGGTCGTCGCGGCCTTCATCGAGAAGGCCGGGGGAATGACGGGCGCCGCCTGACCGGTCGCCGACAACGGCCACCGGCGGGCGGATCTGTCCTCAGGTCTTGGGCTTTCAGGTCTTGGGCTTGCAGGCGGTCTCAAACTTGGTGACCGCAGGACCAATGCCGGAGAGAGCGACGGCCTGCTTGGCGCCCTTTACCTCGATGGTGAGGTTGCCGGAGGCCTTCGCCAGTGCCTTGAGGTCCGTCATCTGGGCCGACGCCTCGACATTCACCGCGTCGCCTTCCTCCATCGCCACCGCCTTGCCGGGGAAGCTCTTCTTCACGCTGCCGGCGGTCAGCACGATGGCGGTCTGGGCGCCGCGCGTCAGGTCCTTGGAGCCGATCATGGACTGAACCGTGAGGCCCGGCGCATCCTTGTGGCACAGGAAGAAGATGGCGGCCTTGTCGCTGTCCGGCACGCCGAACACCAGAGCGGCGGTATCGTCGCCGTCCTGGATGTGCCAGGTCATTTTTTCCTGCGCGGTGGCGGGCACAGCGGCGCAGATCAAAACGGCGGCAGCGGCGAGAGCTGTACGAAGCATATCAGGGTCCCTTTTGCGGCGGCGGATCATACCGGCTCGTCCCAAAAGGGAAAGATGCCTCCCAGCCGCTAAGTTACCGGCGGTCGGCCGGGGCCGGCATGGTGGTCAGGCAGGCGCGGCGGAAGTCCGGCAGCTTGGCCTTGGCGCCGGCAAGCGGATAGGTCTCGGTGGCCCCGGGCAGGCGCACGATGAGATTGTCCGCATCCGAGAACAGGTCCAGGACGCGGCCGTCGAGCGCGACCGCCGCCTCCACCACCACCTTGCCCTCGGACGCACCCCGAAACGCCGACGCCGCCAGCTCAAGGCGCCGCTTGCCAGCGGCGAGGGTGAGTGCCACGCCGTCGCCGGCCTTCACCTTGCCGGCCGGGACTTCCGCGGTGAACTGGATGAGCTGCGCGCCCGGCTGGCAGGACACGGCGAACACCGGATCAGCGACCTTCGGAAGGCCGAAGCGCAGCACATAGGTGTCGTCGACCTTGACGATCATCCAGACGCGGGGATCGGTTTTGGTCTCGGCCTTCTTCGAGTCCGATTTCCCCCCGGACTTGCCGGTCGATTTGGGAGCAGCCTCGCCTAGACCCGGTGCGAGCACGCACGCCGCGGCGACCATCAGGATCGCGCACCGGCCGTAGAACCATCCGCCCTTCGCCACCGGGTCTGCCCCTCGCCGCATGGTCGACAGGCGCGGTGACCGGCGGACACGCCTCCGATCTGCGATTCGCAACTGCCGACTGGTGTTTGCTTCCCCCGAAGTCATCGCATATCACGGCCCCCGGCCGCCCGCGACATCGGGCAGGGAGCCGCGCGGCAAAAAATGTTGAAATCTCATTCGCATCCCGCCCCCGAGGGCCGACAGGACACCGCCCGGCGCATGCGGCTGGACCGGTTGCTGGTCGAGCGCGGCCTGTTCGACAGCCGCGCCCGCGCGCAGGCCGCGCTTGCGGCCGGTCTGGTCAAGGTCGATGGGACCGTGGTGCTCAAGGCATCCGCCGAGGTGGACCTCGGCGCATCCATCGAGGCCGAGGACGTACACGATTATGTGTCGCGGGGCGCCCTCAAGCTCGCGGCGGGCCTCGACGCCTTCGCGATAGATGCCACCGGCGCCGAGGCGCTGGATGTCGGCTCCTCCACCGGCGGCTTCACCGAGGTGCTGCTGCGCCGGGGCGCGCGCCGCGTCCATGCGGTGGATGTGGGGCGGGACCAGTTCCACGCCCGCCTCCGGGACGATCCCCGCGTGCGCCTGTTCGAGGAGACGGATATCCGCGCCTTCGACCCCGCGCTTGTGCCGGGCGGCTTCGATCTCATCGTCATCGACGTCAGCTTCATTCCGCTCGCGCTGGTGCTGCCGGCCGCGCTCGCGCTCGCGGCCCCGGCGGCGCGGCTCGTCGCGCTGGTGAAGCCGCAGTTCGAGGCGGGACGCGCCTTCGTGCGCAAGGGCGTGGTGCGCGACGCGGCGGTGCGGGACGAGGTGTGCGCCAAGGTGGAGGCGGAAATCGCGTCGCTCGGTTGGCGCATCGTCGGCCGCATCCCGTCTCCCATCGCCGGTGGCGACGGCAATCAGGAATATCTCGTGGGGGCGATCCGACCGTGACCGAGTTCCGCATCGAGCGCATGGGCGCGCAGGGCGATGGTATCGCGCGCGGGCCCGCCGGCCCGCTGTTCGCGCCGCTGACCCTCGCCGGGGAACTGGTGCGTGGGGAGGTGGAGGGCGAGCGCATCCGCCTCGATGCCATCGTCGAGCCGAGCGTCGAGCGGGTGGCCCCCGAATGCCCCCATTTCGGCCGCTGCGGCGGCTGCCTGCTCCAGCATTGGGAGCGTGCGCCCTATCTCGCCTGGAAGCGGCAGCTGGTGGTGGATGCGCTCGCCCGCGAAGGCATTGCGGGGGAGGTTGCCCAAACCATCGACGCCCACGGGCCGGGGCGCCGCCGGGTGATTTTCCACGCCCGCCAATATGGCGCGCGCACTGTGGTGGGATTCGCCGAGCGCAAGTCCCACGCCATGGTCGCGATCGATGCGTGTCCCGTCCTGGCGCCGAGCCTCGACCAGGCGCTGCCCGCCGCCCGCGCGGTGGCGGAGGCGCTGGCACCGCTGAAGAAGCCGCTGGACCTCCAGATCATCGCCACGGACACCGGCCTCGACATGGACGTGCGCGGCTCCGGCCCGCTGCCACCCGCGCTCCTCACTGACCTCGCGGTGATCGCCGACCGCTTCCGGCTCGCGCGCCTCACGAGGCACGGCGAACTCGTCATCCAGCGCGAGCCGCCCCGCCTCGCCATGGGCCGGGCGCGGGTGGAGCTGCCGCCGGCCGCCTTCCTCCAGGCGACGGCGGAGGGCGAGCGGGTGCTGGCGGAACGGGTGGCGGCGGGCATGGCCGGCGCCCGCAAGGTGGCGGACCTGTTCGCCGGTGTCGGCACCTTCGCGCTGCGCCTCGCCGAGACGGCGCGCGTGTTCGCGGCCGAGAGCCATGCCGGCGCGCTCGCCGCTTTGCTCAAGGCCGGCCACACGCCGGGGCTGAAGTCGGTGGAGGGCGAGGCGCGGGACCTGTTCCGCCGGCCGCTGATGGCGGCTGAGCTTACCGCCTTTGATGCCGTGGTAATCGACCCGCCGCGCCAAGGCGCGGAGGCGCAGGCGCGCGAGCTTGCGGTCTCGCGGCTTCCGCGCCTCGTCTATGTCTCCTGCAACGCCGCCACCTTCGCCCGCGATGCGGCGCTGCTCGTCGCGGGCGGCATGAGACTGGAGGGCGTGGTGCCGGTGGACCAGTTCCGCTATTCGGCCCATGTGGAGCTGGTGGCGACCTTCTCGCGCTGATCTCGCTCCGGCTTTCCGTAGCGCAAGCTGGGCTTGGGGCGCGCTTTGGGGTCTAATGCGGCGCAGCATAGAGGCTGCCCCCAAATGCTTCCCGACCAGACCCCTTTCGCCGTCGGTGGCGTCGAGACACGCGCAGGCATCACGCCGGTGGAGGCGCGCGCCCTCGAGGGCCGGCGCCTGCATTATTACGATTACTGCATGGTGGCCTTCGCGGTCATCCTGATCTGCTCGAACCTCGTCGGCGCCGCCAAGGTCTCGGTGATCGAGCTGCCGGTGATCGGGCCGTTCGTGTTCGGCTCGGCGGTGCTGTTCTTTCCCTTGTCCTACGTGCTCGGCGACGTGCTGACCGAGGTCTATGGCTATGCCCGCGCGCGGCGCATCGTGTGGGTGGGCTTCGCCGCCTCCGTCTATGCCGCGCTGATGACCGCCATCATCGTCGCCATCCCGCCCGCGCCGGGCTGGACGGGGCAGGACGCCATCGCCAGCGTGTTCGGCCAGACGCCCCGCATCTTCTTCGCCTCCATCCTTGCCTTCTGGTGCGGCGAGTTCGCCAACGCCTTCGTGCTGGCCTGGATGAAGGTGCTCACCGGCGGCCGGATGCTGTGGACCCGCACCATCGGCTCCACCATCGTCGGGCAAGCCGTGGACAGCCTCATCTTCTACCCGCTCGCCTTCCTCGGCGTGTGGGACACCCATCTCGTGCTGACGGTGATGGTCTCGAACTACCTGCTCAAGGTGGGCTGGGAGGCGCTGCTCACCCCCGTCACCTACAAGATCGTTGGCTTCATGAAACGGCGGGAGGGGGTGGACGTCTATGACGTGGGCACGGACTTCACGCCGTTTCGGGTGAAGGTGTGACAGCGGCTATTGTGAGCAGATTGGCACGATGATGCTGGCGCGCCCTAGGGGAGTCGAACCCCTCTCTCCACCGTGAAAGGGTGGCGTCCTAACCGATAGACGAAGGGCGCGCGGCCGCTCCGGGGTTTTGAGCCGCCGGAGAGGGCGTCCTTATAGGGGGCGGGCGCCTTGGCTGCAAGCCTGTGGGAGAATTATCCAAAGCCGCGCGCCCCCGCCTTGTGGGCGAAAGGCGCTGCGGGGATCGGGCAACAGCCGGATGACAGGGCTTCCAACGGGACCGGCGCGTCAATAGCGGGAGGGTCCCCGGTCAAATGGACGCGCGCGGGAGACGCGGACGCTCACCCGGCGAGAGTGAGAAACTCACCATTTGCCGGTGTTGGGCATGGAAGCCCAGGGCTCGGCCGGGGGCTTGGGGCCGCCCTTCTGCAGCAGCTCGACGGAGACGTTGTCGGGAGAGCGCACGAAGGCCATGTAGCCGTCGCGGGGCGGGCGGTTGATGGTGACGCCGGAGGCCATCAGGCGCTCGCACAGGCCGTAGATGTCGTCCACCTCGAAGGCGAGATGGCCGAAGTTGCGGCCCTCGCCATAGGGCTCCTTGTCCCAATTGTAGGTCAGCTCGATCTCGGCCACGTTCTCCTGGCCGGGAGGGGCGAGGAAGACGAGGGTGTAGCGACCCTGCGGCACCTCCTTGCGGCGCACCTCCTTGAGCCCCAGCTTGTTGCAGTAGAAGTCCAGCGACTGGTCGATGTCGGTCACGCGGACCATGGTGTGCAGGAAGCGCATCGGGGATCTCGTCCGTATGAGGGGCGCAGGCCGGCGGGCCGGCCGGAGTGAAGTAGCAGGTGACGTATGATCTATGAAGGCGATCTCAAGGGGGCGCAGCAGCGCCTCCGCGAACTTCTGGACGGGTCGGCGCGCGCGGTCGCCTTTACCGGAGCGGGCATCTCCACCGAATGCGGCATTCCCGACTTCCGCTCCCCCGGTGGATTGTGGACGCAGAACAAGCCGATTCCCTTCGACGTGTTCGTCGCCCACAAGGCCGCGCGCAACGAGGCGTGGCGGCGCAAGTTCGCCATGGAGGAGGCGTTCGCCGGCGCGCGTCCCGGCCGGGGCCACAGGGCGCTCGCCCGGCTTCTGGGGCGCGGACGGCTCGCCGGCGTCATCACCCAGAACATCGACGGCCTGCACCAGGCGTCCGGGGTGCCGGATGACGCGCTGGTGGAACTGCACGGCAACGGCACCTATGCCACCTGCCTCGATTGCGGCACGCGCTACGAACTCGCCTGGGTGAAGGCGCGCTTCGATGCCGCCGGGGGCGTCGCACCCGATTGCCCGGCCTGTGACGGGCCGGTGAAGGCGGCCACCATCTCCTTCGGCCAGGCCATGCCCGAGCGCGAGATGGCGCGGGCGGACGCGCTGACCAAGGCGAGTGACCTGTTCATCGTCATCGGCTCGTCGCTGGTGGTGTTTCCGGCGGCGGGATTTCCGCTCAAGGCGCGCCAGAAGGGGGCGAGGCTGATCATCCTTAACCGCGAGCCCACCGAGTTCGACGACATGGCCGATCTGGTGGTCCGGGACGAGATCGGCGCCGTGCTCGCATCCTTCGCCGACGATGGGTGATGAAGGCGCGCGAAGAGGGTGGGCGTTGCGCCATTCAGTTGCTATCCTACCATCTCCGCGGCAACGTGTGCGCCGCCGCGCGTAGTTTCGGGGTGGTCATGGGGTCTGACGCACTGGGGCTGGGGCCACGGACCGCCGGCTCGGAGGACGGGACCGAGGAGCCGGCCGGGCTCGTCGAGGTCATCGGCTCCATCAAATGGTTCGACGCGTCGAAAGGCTACGGGTTCATCGTGCCGGACGACGGTGGCCCCGACGTCCTCGTTCATGTGACCTGCCTGCGCCGCGACGGCTTCCAGACCGCCATGGAGGGCGCGCGCGTGGTGTGCGAGGCCATCCAGCGCGCCAAGGGGCGCCAGGCCTTTCGCGTGCTCTCGCTCGATCTGTCGACCGCCGTCCACACCGCGCCGGCCGCCCCCCGCACGCGCGACGTGGTGGAGCCCACCACGGGTTTCGAGCGCGCCACGGTGAAATGGTTCAACCGGCTGCGGGGCTTCGGCTTCCTCACCCAGGGCGACGGCACGCCCGACATTTTCGTGCATATGGAAACCCTGCGCCGCCACGGCCTCACGGAGCTGCGCCCCGGCCAGAGCGTGCTGGTGCGCTACGGCGATGGCTCCAAGGGCCTCATGGCCGCGGAAGTGAAGGCCGACAGCGGCCCCAGCGGGAACAATTGATGAGCCAGATTCTGTCGCGGGCCGCCCTTGCGGCCACACTCGCGTTTGCGCTTCCGCTCGCCGGGGTGCCTGCCGTCGCAAGTGCGGCCGAGGCCGAATGCGCGCAGATCAAGGTCGATCCCAATCCGGTGCTGGACCCGCTGGAGATCGCGACCGCCAAGGGCGTGCTCGCCTTCCAGGTGGAAGTGGCGCGCACCAACGAGCAGCGCACCCAGGGCCTCATGTGCCGCAAGTCGCTGCCCGAGCGGGGCGGCATGCTGTTCGACTTCAAGGTGGACCAGCCGGTCTACATGTGGATGAAGAACACCCTCATTCCGCTGGACATGGTGTTCATCCGCGCGGACGGCAGCATCGCCCGCATCGCCGCGATGACGACGCCGCTCTCCACCCAGACCATTTCCTCCGGCGAGCCGGTGCGCGCGGTGCTGGAGATCGGCGGCGGCGAGGCGCGCCGGCTCGGGCTGAAGGCAGGCGACCGGATCGCCCACCCCATGTTTCCCGCCAAATAGACCCACCGTTCAAATTGGGAGCGGTCCGCCCTAGTTCAGGGTCAGGTAGCCCAGCAGGCCTCCCGCGAAGATGTAGAAGGCGGGGTTGATCTTGGCCCCGGTGATCTTCGGTCCGAAATAGACGAGGACGAACACGGCGATCGCGATCAGCGTCGTCTCCGTGCCGGTTATGGCGGTCTTCGCCACGGCGACGGTTCCCGCCGCCATCAGCCCCACGACGATGGGCGCCAGCGCCAGTTGCAGGGCGAGCCGCCAGGGCGAGCCATCGAAATGGTTCCACAGCCGCGAGGAGCCAAGCGCCAGGACCGATGCCGGCAGGAAGAAGCCGCCGAAGGCGAGGAGCGCTCCCGGCGTGCCGGCGACGTGGTAGCCGATGACGATGACCATCAGCATGTTCGGCCCCGGCGCCACCTGCCCGAGGCTGTAGATGTCGCGGAACTGGCTGTCGGTGAGCCAGTGGTGGGCGTTGATGGTGAGTTCCTTCATCTCCGGCAGCACCGCCGTTCCGCCGCCGATGGCAAGGAGCGACAGGAGCGAAAAGACGCCGAGGACGCTGAGATCGGTGTGCGGATTGTTCATGGCTCGCCGGCCTCCCCGCGGCCCGGACGGTAGATGAAGAGGGCGAGTGGCAGCACGGTCAGCAGCACCAGCACCAGCGAGACGTGGAGGAAGCTCACCATCACCACCGTGATGAGAATGAGCAGGATCTCGCGCAGGTGCTCCAGCTGCTTGTGGCCGATCTGCACTGTCACCGCCGCAAGCAGGCCCACAGCCGCCGCGCCGATGCCGGCGAGGATGCTGTGCATGGTGGGGTTGCCGTGGTTCGACACGTAGACGATGCCGAGCACGAAGACGAGCAGGCCGCCCGGCAGGGTCATTCCGAGAAAGCCGACGATCGCCCCGACCGGACCGCGCAGGCGGTCGCCGACGATGACGCTCATGTTGGTGGCGTTGAGGCCGGGCAGGGCCTGGGAAATCTCCAGGGCGGTGAGGAATTCCTCTTCATCCAGCCATGCCTTCTGCACCACCAGCGCATTGCGCAGGTAGGCCACCACGCCGCCGCCGAAGCTGATGCCGCCGATGATGAGAAAGGTGATGAAGATCTCCAGCAGCGACACCGGGGTCTCGCCGGCGGCGCCCACTTCGGGCGAGGGGGAGGGGAGGGGCGGCTTGATGGCGCTCATGGATTTCCGCCGGAAGGGAGAGGGGCGGGCCGTGGGCTGCCCGCCGTAGGTCTACTCGGAGTGGGCGACGTCCTTGGCGCCGATGCCATAGACCATCGCGGTCTTGGTGGTGCCGAGCTGCACCCATTCCGGCGCCATGTTCTGGACATCGCGGAAGAACTCTTCCGAAAGGCGCTTCGCCTTCTCGTTGATGTCGCTGTAGTGATCGAACTTCGCCTGGAAGGCGAATTCCCCCACCAGGGACTGCTCCGACGCCCGGTTGCGCCAGATGGCGATGGTGGCCTTCGCCTCATAGCCATGGCCGAAATCGAAATGCCCGGGATCGACCTGGATCTCTTCGACCGCCATGCTGTTCACGAGGTCGACGGAGCAATCGCCGTCGGCATCCACCGCCGTCATGCAGGGGAAGACGGTGATAATGTTCTTCAGCGCCGGGTTCAGCACCACGCCCAGCGAGGTGATGATGCAATTGTGCGAATAGAGCGAGCGGATGCCGCCGATCTCCTCCTTGAGCGGCAGCAGCTCTTCCTTGAACTTCACCTGTACCGCGCCCGTGATGCGCGGCGCCATGTCCATCCCGGTGGCCTTGGCCTGGTCCGGGCTGCGGAATTTCAAGGCAAGCTCGTGCTCCGGGCGCGGCCAGCCATCATCGTAGAAGGTGCGCTTGCGCAGGATGAACGAGTTTCGGTAGAGGTCGAAATCCGGCGTGTCATAGAACAGGACTTCCCGGACCTGCCGTTGAAATGCATCCTTGTTGGTGACGACGCCGACGCCGTGCTTCTTGGCGACCGTCTTCACCTCGTTCCAATAGTCCTCGAAGCGCTTGGGCGAGTAGAATTGCTGCGGCCGGAGCAAAATCTTGTATTCACGGTAGTGGATATCGAGCATGGCGGCGTGCTCACCTTGGGTCAGCCCGGATTCGTTGAAGCCCGGAATTCGGGAGAAGAAACCGAATCCGAAGCAGCGCAACACATTCCGTCGGCCACGATCGGATGTCTACTGCCTCCCGATGCGCCGTCCGCAACCCGGTACCGGCCCGCCCCCGATACTGTTGCGCGAACGTCACAGATGGGATGATTGCGTTGGAATTGGGCGGACTGGCCATTTGATCTGTGTTGTCTGCCCGAAATTTGAGCTAACGTCGCTGATGCTTCGGCTTCAAGGATCCGGCGGGGACACCGGACATCCTCGAAGGTCTCGGGCGGCCCCTGGGTTCAGGCCCCGCGCCGCCAAGGTCGTGACACGCTGCCGCTAGCATTCCCCAGTTGAAGCCTCTGCACTTCGGGCGCGTGCCCGCAGTGTCCACTGCCCCGTTCGCGGGGCTTGCAGTGATTGCGTCCAGGGCCTCGACGCCGTGGGCGAAAAAGAGTGCGGCGCATCAGCGCCTGAGGAAGCGCCAGCGACGAGCCCTGCCGTTGGGACGGCGGCCGTGGGCTTCGCCTTTCGGAGGAAACAATGACGACATTCGCAAGAATGGCGGCCGTAGCCGCTTTGTCTGCGGCGGCAATGCTGCCCGAAACCATGCCCGCGCATGCCGGATCCGTGACACAGCCGGGCGAGACCGTGGGTCTCGCGGCCGGCGCTCCGCTGCCGGAAGGTGTCTATGCCGTGAATACGGCAGACTACGGATGCCGCAACACCTCGCCGGACAGTACATGTGTGGGCGTGGATATTCCTGTACTCGCCTGGGCGACACCCGTGTTCCTGTTCGGTGGGCGCCTGCAACTTCTCACGGCTGTTCCGGTCGTCGGGGTGGGTGTTCAGAATGGCGACTATACGTCCGGATTCTACAATCCCTTCTTTGCCGCCCAGGTCGCTTGGGACCTTGGGAACGGCTTCGGCTTCAGCTACATGGCCGGTTTCTATCTGGGGGTGAACACAGGCGTCGCGTTCGATTCCACCTCGTTCAACCAGCGCTTCGCCCTCAGCTATACGGCGGATGGCTGGAATCTCACCGCGAACGCCATCTGGGGCATCCAGGCGAACGGGGTGAGCACGACAATCAATCCGAATTTCCTGAACG
Organism: Xanthobacter flavus; assembly: GCF_017875275.1. Taxonomy (NCBI): domain Bacteria; kingdom Pseudomonadati; phylum Pseudomonadota; class Alphaproteobacteria; order Hyphomicrobiales; family Xanthobacteraceae; genus Xanthobacter; species Xanthobacter flavus. The sequence continues at coordinate 5,004,429 of NZ_JAGGML010000001.1, forward strand.
TTGATCTCACCGCCACCAAGAAGTTCGGAAAGTTCGAGATCGGCCCCGTTGCCTATTATTCAACCGATCTGAACAATCCGGTCCCCTTTTATCAGAAGCAAAGCCAGTTCGCGGTGGGCGGCCTCGTTGGCTATGACTTCGGTCCGGTCATCCTGCAGGCCTATCTGACCACCGACGTTTATGAGCAGAACTACGGCGGAAAGGACACCCGCCTGTGGGGCCGCATCATCGTGCCGCTCTGGAACCCGCCAGCGGCGACGCAGCAGACGGCTCTGCTGCACAAGTAATCTCGGGGCGCCGGCGCGCGGAGGCGGAACGTCCCTGCGCGCCGAGGGGCCGCTCTCACCGGGGCTGAAGCCTCTTGCCGATGGAGGTGAAGAACGTCTCCGCGTACCAGCGCATCTCCGCCTCGATCTCCGGCTTGCCGGCCAGCTCGCACTGGTCGACGAGGCCGCTGACACGCTCGAACATGTCAGCGATGAAGGCGTCCGGCCGCTCCTGCGCCCCGGCGAGCTGGGCGACGATGTCGCGCAGGATGTAGTGCTGCACCATTGTGTGGGCCTGCGTGGTGCCAACCGCCTTGACCATCGAGGCGAGCCACTCGGCCAGCTCCGTATCCGAAGCCATGCGCAATCGTCCTTCCTGAAATCGGGCCGTGTGGCGCAAACCGTGCCGCTTCGGCGCGATGCCCGCCGCAAGCGGACGGAGCCGCCCGGTCGCAGCGAGGCATCGGTGGGCGAGATTAACCCTGATGCGGCTTCAGCGGAACCATCCGCCAAGCGAGGGCGTTGCCGCTCCACCAGAAAACAGTACCGGAGCAGCAAGATGCCGCGCAGCGTCCTCTATGGCCTGATCGCCCTTCTCGTCGTGGTCGGCGGGGTGTTCGCCTATCAGGCCTATGAGCGCGACCGGAACACCATGCAGATCGAGATCGGCCCCAACGGTGTGAAGGTGGACCCGCCCGGGCGCTGAGGGCTGGCGGGGAGATGGATGGTCGGAGCAGCAGGATTTGAACCTGCGACCCTCTGCTCCCAAAGCAGATGCGCTACCAGGCTGCGCTATGCTCCGACATTCCGCCGAACGGCTTCGTTGCTACATTTTCGGGACGGTCGGCGCAAGGGGAGGTGCCCTCCTTGCGAGAACGAATGGTGGACGAATGCGGTGTTCCGTGACGCAAAGTCCCGAAACACTCCCGAAAGCGCGCGGTCTTTGAAATGCCGAAGATGCAGCCCCGTCGCTCCTGCGGCAGCAAGCGAACGACAGCATCGGCTCTGGTGCAAAGCGAATATCGGGTGGAGGTAGAAGTGGCTCCCTGAGCAGGACTCGAACCTGCGACCATTCGATTAACAGTCGAACGCTCTACCAACTGAGCTATCAGGGACCGTGGGTCTCGCGACCGAGGCCGGCGATATAGCAACCACATCGCCGCTTGTGAAGCCGTAAGACGCGCTTTTCCGGGGGAAGTTGCCGCACCGACGCGCAAAGTGGCGCCGGCGCAGGATTTTCAGGCCCTCAACAAATCGCCGTCTGGCCCCAGGTCCACCGCGCCGCCCGCGCTGGAGGAGGCATCAGCCTCGTGCGCGAACTGGGCGAAATAGAATCCATAATAGCGGCCGCGCCGGGCGATCAGCTCGTCGTGGGTCCCGCTCTCCACCACCCGGCCGCCTTCGACCACGCAGATCCGGTCGGCGCGCACCACTGTCTGGAGGCGATGGGCGATGACGATGGTGGTGCGCTCATGGGCGAGTTCCGCGAGTGCCTTCTGCACCTCCGCCTCCGATTCCGAATCGAGCGCGGCGGTGGCCTCGTCCAGCAGCAGGATGGGAGCATTCTTCAGGAAGGCGCGGGCGATGGCGATGCGCTGGCGCTGGCCGCCGGAGAGCTGCGCGCCGTGCTCGCCCACGGCGGTGTCATAGCCGCGCTCGAAGCCCATGATGAAGGGATGCGCGTGGGCCGCCTTGGCCGCCGCGACGATCTCCTCTTCCGAGGCACCCGGCCGGCCGAAGCCAATGTTTTCGCGGATGGTACCCGAGAACAGGTAGACATCCTGGCTCACCAGGGCCACCGAGGCGCGCACGGAGGTCCGCGACACGGTGCGAGTGTCCACGTCGTCGATCAGCACGGCGCCGGACTGCGGATCGTAGAAGCGCTCGATGAGATTGATGATGGTGGTCTTGCCGCCGCCGGACTGGCCGACCAGCGCGGTCGTGCGCCCCGGCTCCGCCAGCAGGTCAAGGCCGCGCAGCACGTTCTCGCCGGGGCGATAGGCGAACACCACGTCCTTGAACTCCACCCGCCCACGGGGGCGGGGGAGGGCGGTCACGCCCGGGGCGTCGGAATCGGGGGCGGGCGCGTCGAGCAGGTCGAACAGCATGCGCGCGCCCATCACATGGCTCACCAGCTCCACATGGAGGCGCGACAGGCGCTTGGCCGGCTCGTAGGCTAGCAGCAAAGCGGTGAGCACCGAGAAGAACTGGCCCGGAGAGCGGCCGAGCTCGATGACGTTGTAGCCCGCGTAGAGGATGACGCCGCCGATGGCGAGGCCGCCCAGCGTCTCCATCAGGGGGCTGGATTTCGCCTGGGTGCGCACAAGGCGGTTTGCGTTGATCTCCACGTCGTCGATGAACTTGTGGGTGCGATCCCGCATCACGGGTTCCAGCGTGTAGGCCTTCACCGTGCGGATGCCCTGGAACACCTCCATGACGATGGACGACAGCTTCACGCCGGAGGTGAAGCCGGTGGTGAAGATGGTCTTGGCCTTCTTGATGAGCTTGCGCGTGCCGAGCACGGCCGCCGGCATCACCACGAGGGCGATGACCGCCAGGAAGGGATCCTGAACGAAGGCCACCGCGGCCAGCATGATCAGCGAGAGGAAATCGCGGCCGATGCTGGTGACGATGAGGTCCAGCGCGCCGCGTGCGCCGGCGGCGCCGGCAGTGAAGCGGGTGGTGATCTCCGCCGTGTGGCGGTGGCCGAAATAGGCGGCATCCTGCAGCAGCAGCCGGTCGAAGGCGCGCTTCTGGTTGTCCGCCACCACCCGGTTGCCGATGCGGGCCATGGTGATGCTCTGCCCGTAGGCCGAGGCGCCCTTGATGATGGACAGCGCCATGACGATGCCCGACACCGCCCACACCGCCGCCGGGGTGGGGTGGACGAAGATGGCGTTCACCGCGTCGTTCATCAGATAGGCGAGGCCTGCCGTGCAGGCGGCCATCGCGCCCATGAAGACGAAGGCCAGCACATAGCCTTTCCAGTGCTTGCGACCGTCGGACAGGAGAAGGCGCCGCAGGACGGCATTCGTCTCGTCCGACGAGGGCGGAGGCCCGAGGCGCTGCTGGGCGGCTTTCGCGTTCATGTACATCTCCGGCGGCGTCCGGGGGCGGGACCGCTTCGGTGGCTCCATGAACTGCCAGCGGGAGGCTAAGTCAACTTGCCGGGCGCCAGCCATGCCGCAGCGCAGCGCCGCAGCTCGGGCGGGTGCTGGAGCGTGTGCGCTTCTATGGAGAGAGATATCGGGGAGCTGGAGGCCACGGAGGGAATCGAACCCCCGTACACGGATTTGCAGTCCGCTGCGTCACCACTCCGCCACGTGGCCTCACGAGCGCGTGTTCTTAAGGCGTCCGCCCAGACCGCGCAAGCGCCGGTTGGGATTGTCCCCCGTCTTGGTGGTTCGCCGGCATCAGCGCAGGGTGTGGCGCAGCAGGCGGCGCGACAGACTGGGCAGCCGGCCGGCGAGAGTCGCGTTGATCAGTGGCCCCAGCAGCTTCATCCGCGTCTGAACGCTGCTCTTCATATAGGGCGCCACGGTCTTCAGATCCGCCCACGCGCGCTCGACGCGGGACCAGTCGCCGGCCCTTGAGGCTTCGACGAATTCGTTGCGCAGGATCTTCGCGAAGCGGGGGGCGATCACATCGCGCCGCCAGTACAGCCCGAGGCGGGGTTCGTCCGGATGCGCCTCGATGAGCTTGGCGAAATAGATCATCCGCGATTTCGCCATGCGGGCGCTGAACGAGGTCGATTGGGGGTAGATGCGCCACATGGTGACGGCCGTGTCGAGAAAGCGGCTCCTCACCCCCATGGAATAAAACCGGACGAACAGGTCGTCATCCTCATAGCCCGACAGGCGCTCGTCGAAGAGGCCGGCGTCCAGCATGGCCTGCCGTTCCACCAGCGAGGCGCCGGGCAGGATGAACATGTCATGCTCCAGACACTGCTGCAGCGAGCGCTTGGGATGCGATGTCGGCACCTGATCCAGGCAGCATTCGGCAATGAGCCGGCCGCCGCGGTCGATCTGGTCGAGATTGCCGTAGACGAGGCCGAGCCGGCGGATGTCGCCGTCCAGGAAAGGCCGCTGCAACAGGGCGAGGTGATTCTCGTACCAGAGGTCGTCCTGATCCAGCAGCGCGATATGGGAGCAGGCCGTCTCGCGGATCGCCAGATTGCGGGCCGAGGACTGGCCGCCGTTCGGCTTGTTCAGCAGGCGGACGGGATGATGCCGCGCAATCTCTTCAACGATCCCGGGGCCCTCATCGGTGGAGCCGTCATTGACGACGATCACCTCATCCGGCGGGCGGGTCTGGTTGAGAACGCTTCGGAGCGCATCGGCGATGAAGGGCGCGCCATTATAAAGTGGGATGACCGCGGCAATCGATATGGACAAACGCCGACATCCCTTCCAGCGCCCGATTTTCCCGGGCATCGCCCCTGCACATCCTATTACCCAAGGGAATCGTGACCGTCAAAAACGCTATTCAAATGGGCCGGATACGCGTGGCGTCATCGCCATTGTGAATGGCGATGGAGATGCGGAAGCTGTGGGCCATCCGCTCGGCATGGGCGATGGCCTGCTGTGCGGCGGCGGGCGGCAGGACCTCGAGGGCGGTCGGCCGGAACAGGGCGAGCCAGCGCGCGAACTGCGCCTCGCCCGCATCGCTGCCGAGCGCGAGGTGCGGGGGCAGGGGACGGCCCTCGTACCGGCCGGACTTCAGCAGCACCGAGGACCAGAAGTCGCACATCCTGGCGAGATGGACGGGCCAGGCATCCCCGGCGATGCGGCCGCCGAAGATGGGGCCGAGCAGGGCGTCCGTCTGCACGCGCGCATAGAAGGTGTGAACCAGGCGGCGGACCCCCGCCTCGTCAAGGCCTTCGGGATGGGCTCCCTGAGATGTCGGGGAGGGGGTATCAGGTGCCGTCATTGCATTGTGCTTCCTGGCTGCCCTGTGGGCGCCACTGCGGTGGCCTCCGGCAAGGGTCAGCCCATGAAGGAAAGTCCACGCCGCGGGTCGGTGCGGGACACTCCCGCCGCAACGCGTCCGGAACCATGCGACTTGCGGCCACATGAACGCGCCGGCCCGCGCGCCGTTGCCCATCGGCGCCTTGCAAAAGGGGCGGCAATATGGCTCTTGAGCCCGACGGCACGGGACACGCCTCCGCTGAGCGCCCCGGGCCAAGGGGATGGCCGGAGACGGGAAAATGATCGATTACGTCGAGCTGCGCCGCGGCATGGTGGATAGCCAGGTGCGCACCAACAACGTCACCGACCCGGGCATCGTCGGTGCGATGCTCGAAATCCCCCGCGAGCTTTTCGTCCCCGCCCAGCTCAAGTCGCTCGCCTATATCGACGACGACCTCGCCCTCACCAGCGGCAGCCCCCCGCGCTACCTCATCGAGCCGATGATCCTCGCGCGCCTCATCCAGCAGGCGGACGTGCAGGAGCACGACCACGTGCTCGATATCGGCGGCGGCACCGGCTATTCGGCGGCCGTGCTCTCGCGCCTTGCCCAGCAGGTGGTGGCCGTCGAGGAGGACGCCGGCCTCGCCGCGACGGCCACGACGACCCTCGCCGACATCGGCGTCGCCAATGTCGCGGTCATGCAGGGACCGCTGAACGCCGGATGGAAGGCGGAAGCCCCCTACGACCTGATCCTCCTCAACGGATCGGTGGACGAGGTTCCGGCCGCTCTGTTCGACCAGATGAAGGAGGGCGGCCGCCTCGTCGCCGTGGTCGGTCACGGCGGTGCCGGAAAGGCCTGTGTGTTTACCAAGGTGGCAGGTTCCGTGAGCGAGCGGGTCGCCTTCAACGCGGCCGTTCCGCCGCTCCCCGGCTTCAAAGCCGCGCCGCGCTTCACTTTCTGAGCACTGTGGCGCGTTTGCAGCGGTAGGCTGAAAACGCCGCCGGGATCGAACCGATCGGTTTCGGATCGGGATCAGGATCGATATCTTACCGAAAAGTTACCGCGCGGCAGAGTCGGTGCGGCGAGTCTGCATGGCCGTGTCGGATCGGGAGATTGGGATGTCGGTTGCAAAGCGCATTCGCCTCAGCGGTGTTGCATGTTTGGCGGGCGTTGGTGTCTTTGCTTTGGCCATGGGTGGTGCGTCGGCCCAGTCGCTGGATCAGGCGCTGGCCATGGCCTACACCAACAACCCCACGCTGAACGCCCAGCGCGCCGGCACGCGCGCCACGGACGAGACCGTGCCCCAGGCGCTGTCGGGCTATCGCCCCACCCTGAACGCCACCGCGCAGGCCGGCCCGGAATATGCCAAGCAGCAGGCTTCGGGCGTGAAGACCAACGGCTGGCTCTGGCCCCGGGCGTTCGCGCTCAATGCCGCCTACACGCTGTTCAACGGGTTCGTGACCGCGAACCAGACCCGCAATGCCGAATCGCAGGTGCGCGGTTCGCGGGAGACGCTGCGCAACACCGAGCAGTCGGTGATGCTGAATGGCGTCACGGCCTATATGAACGTCATCCAGGCGATCGCTCTTCTGGACCTGCAGAACCAGAGCCTCGCTGCCTTCCAGCAGGAATTGCGCGCCACGCGCGACCGCTTCAACGTGGGTGAGGTGACCCGCACCGACGTGGCCCAGGCCGAGGCCCGGGTGGCGGACGCCCAGTATCAGGTGAGCCAGGCGGTGGCGAACCTCTCCACGGCGAAGGCGAACTACCGGCAGGTCATCGGCGTGGAGCCGGGCAAGCTCACGACTCCGCGCCCCATCGAGGGCACGCTGCCGCCCTCCGTGGACAAGGTGATCGCCACCGGCCTCAGCAATCATCCGGCCGTGAAGGCTTCGGAATTTGCCGTGGATGCGGCCATGTTCCAGGTGAAGGTCGCCGAGGGTGGCCTGATGCCGAACCTCTCGCTGCAGGGGCAGCTCTCGCAGTCCTACGACCAGAACTTCTCGGTGGATTCCCAGAGCGGGGCGGCGGTTACGCTCAATCTCTCGGTGCCGATCTACCAGGGTGGCGTCGAATACGCGAACATCCGTCAGGCCAAGGAACTGCTCACGCAGGCGCGCATCGAGGTGGATGTGAACCGCGACACCATCCGTGCGCAGGCGGTTCAGTATTGGGGCGCGCTCCAGGCCGCGAAGGCCCAGATCCAGGCGGCGCAGGCCTCCGTGGCCGCCAACACGCTGGCGCTGGAAGGTGTTCGCGAGGAATGGCGCGTGGGCCAGCGCACCACGACGGACGTCCTGAACGCGCAGCGTGACCTGACCAACTCGCAATCGTCCCTCGTCGTCGCCCAGCGCGACCGGGTGGTCGCCGCTTATGCGCTGGTCTCGACCGTCGGCCGGCTCGACGCCCTCTCGCTCGGCCTGAAGGTGAATTATTACGACCCGCGCGTGCACTACAATCAGGTGCGCGACAGCTGGGCCGGTGTCCGCACACCGGACGGTAAATAATACCGGTAGCCGCCCCACGTCTGTTCTTGCTGCCAACTGGGGCGGTGCCATACTCCTCTGATAGATAGTGATTCTCGCCGTCGGCATCGGCTGCGAGGCCATCCGCTCACGGATCGCCTCGCTCGGCCATGTTCGTCGGCCCGTCTTCGACCGGGGTCGGGACATGGCTGCAAGCCCCAAGGCGCAGGAACCGTCGATGGAAGAGATTCTGGCTTCCATCCGCCGCATCATGGCGGATGACGAGCAGCCGGCGCAGCATGCCGAGCCGCCCCACCGCCGCAGCGAGCCGCCGCACCCGGGCGAGACGCGGACCCGGCGTCCACCTGAGCCTCGCGTGGTTGCCCAGCGGCAGGCGCCGCTTGAGCCTCCGCCGGTCCCGCGCCGTTCCGTCCCTCCGCACGATGCGGCCCCTGCCGCGCCGGCAGGCTATGCGGCGCAGCAGAGGCCGGCCCCCAGTCCAGCCCCCACTGGCCGTGGAAATGGGGAACGTCTGCCTTCGGCCGCGGCCGAGAGAGCGCAGCGTGCGTGGCTGGACGAGCAGGACGAAGCGGTTTTCGCCGAAGCGGCTGATGCGTTGCGGCAAGTTCAGCGCGAGCATCAAGTTCAGCGCGAGCATCACGCCGAGGCGCCCCGTCCCGCGCGGCCGATGGCCCAGCAACCCTATCCCCATCACCCAGCCGAGGCGACGGACGAGCGCCACGCCGCCCCCACCGCAGCTCCCGCGGCCCAGCCGCGCGCGATGCGTCCCCAGCCGGCCGCTGCCGCCTTCGAGGATCGTGCGGGCCAGCCCGCGAACGAGCCTGCCGGGGAGGCCGTGCGCCGTCGCGATCTGCTCTCGGCCAATGCGGATGCCGCCGTGATGGCCGCCTTCCGCAATCTCGGCGATGTGCTGCTGCCGCAGAAGGAGCGGACGGTGGAGGATCTGGTGAAGGAGATCCTGCGCCCCATGCTCAAGGACTGGCTGGACGCCAACCTCCCGACCATCGTCGAGGATCTGGTGCGCGCCGAGATCGAGCGCGTCGCCCGCCGCCAGCGCTAGAACACGGCGATCTGATTGCGTCGCAGTCAGATCGGTTACCGCGCTCTCGTTCTTAGGTTGAGAGGGCGATTCACCGTTCAAGTCGTTTCCAGCTTGATCGGATCGCTCTAGACCTGCGGGTCCGCCACTCACCTCTCTTTCCATTCCCGTGCGGGCGGTGTGTTGACGCCGGACCGCGCGTCCGGCTTAAACGCCCGCTGACCCGTTCCGACCACAGCGGACGCGGAGCCGGCCCGGCGCGCTGCGCCGGCGGCGGCCGAGCGGCACCGCGGAGTCCCGTTCATGCTGGAAAAAGTCTTCGATCCCGCCGCCGTTGAAGAGCGCATCGCCGATCGCTGGGAAAATGCCGGCGCATTCCGCTGCGGCCGCCCCGAGCGCAAGGACGCGGAAGGCTTCTCCATCGTCATCCCGCCGCCCAACGTCACCGGCTCCCTGCACATGGGCCATGCGCTCAACAACACGCTGCAGGACGTGCTGGCGCGGTTCGAGCGCATGCGCGGCAAGGACGTGCTCTGGCAACCCGGTACAGACCATGCCGGCATCGCCACCCAGATGGTGGTGGAGCGCCAGCTCGCCGCCCAGAAGCTGCCGGGCCGGCGCGATCTCGGCCGCGAGGCCTTCATCGAGAAGGTGTGGGCGTGGAAGGCCGAATCGGGCGGCACCATCGTCGACCAGCTGAAGAAGCTCGGCGCCTCCTGCGACTGGTCGCGCGAGCGCTTCACCATGGACGAGGGGCTCTCCCGCGCCGTCCTCAAGGTGTTCGTCCAGCTCTTTCGCGAGGGGCTGATCTACAAGGACAAGCGCCTCGTCAACTGGGACCCCAAGCTCATCACCGCCATCTCGGACCTCGAGGTGCTGCAGGTGGAGGTGAAGGGCAATCTCTGGCACCTGCGCTATCCCATCGAGGGCGAGAAGGACCGCTTCATCGTCGTCGCCACGACCCGTCCCGAGACCATGCTTGGCGATACGGCCGTGGCGGTGCATCCGGACGACGAGCGCTATCGCGACCTTATCGGCAAAAACGTCATCCTGCCGCTGCTGGGTCGGCGCATTCCCATCGTGGCGGATGAGTATTCCGACCCGGAGAAGGGCTCCGGCGCGGTGAAGATCACCCCCGCGCACGATTTCAACGACTTCGAGGTCGGCCGCCGGCACGACCTGCCGATGATCAACGTGCTCGACGCCGAGGCGCGGATCGACCCGCAGGGCATCCAGGACGACTACGCCGAGCGTCCCGAGGCCTATGTGGACCTGCCGGACGCCGCGGGCGTGCTCACGCACCTCGCGGGCATGGACCGCTTCGCCGCGCGCAAGCACATCGTCGAGCTGCTCACCTCGCTGGAGCTGCTGGAGACCATTGAGCCGCACACCCACATGGTGCCGCACGGCGACCGCTCCAACGTGGTCATCGAGCCGTGGCTGACCGACCAGTGGTACGTGGACGCCAAGACCCTCGCCCAGCCGGCGCTGGCGGCGGTGCGCGAGGGGCGCACCACCTTCGTGCCGAAGAACTGGGAGAAGACCTATTTCGAGTGGCTGGAGAACATCCAGCCCTGGTGCATCTCGCGCCAGCTGTGGTGGGGCCATCAGATCCCCGCCTGGTACGACCCCTTCGGCAACGTCTTCGTCGCGGAGGACGAGGACCAGGCGTTCGAAGAGGCGCTGGCCCACAATGTCGGTAACGAGAGCCTCTCGCCGGATGAGGCGCAGGCGCTGATCGACGATGCCGACAAGCGCGCCCAATTCCTCACCCGCGACGAGGACGTGCTGGACACGTGGTTCTCGTCCGCCCTCTGGCCGTTCTCCACCATGGGCTGGCCGGACGAGACGGACGAACTGAAGAAGTTCTATCCCACCAGCGTGCTGGTGACGGGCTTCGACATCATCTTCTTCTGGGTGGCCCGGATGATGATGATGGGCCTGCATTTCATGGACGGCGAAGTGCCGTTCAAGGACGTCTACATCCACGCCCTCGTCCGCGACGAGAAGGGTGCCAAGATGTCGAAGTCCAAGGGCAACGTCATCGACCCGCTGGACCTCGTGGAGAAGTACGGCGCGGATGCGTTGCGCTTCACGCTGGCCGCCATGGCCGCGCAGGGGCGCGACATCAAGCTCGCCACCGCGCGCGTCGAGGGCTACCGCAATTTCGCAACCAAGCTCTGGAACGCCGTGCGCTTCGCCCAGATGAACGGCTGCGTGCGGACCGAGGGCTTTGATCCGGCGAAGGTGGAAGGCACCCTCAACCGCTGGATCATCGGCGAGGCCGCGCGTGCGTCGTCAGAGGTCAGCGAGGCGATCCTCGCCTATCGCTTCAATGAGGCGGCGGGCGCGGTCTACCGCTTCATCTGGAACGTGGTGTGCGACTGGCACCTGGAGCTGGCGAAGCCGGTGCTCTCCGGACCCGATGGCGCGGCCAAGGACGAGACCCGCGCCGCGACCGCCTATGTGCTCGACGTGGCCATGGGCCTGCTGCATCCCTTCATGCCGTTCCTGACCGAGGAATTGTGGTCGGAGACCGGGAAGGAGGGGCCGGCGCGCTCCAGCCTTCTGGCGCTGGCGCCGTGGCCGGACCTGGCTGGCCTCGAGGCGCCGGACGCCGAGGCCGAGGTGGGCTGGGTCGTGGACCTCATCACCGAGATCCGCTCCGTGCGGGCGGAGATGAACGTGCCGGCCGGCGCGCAGGTGCCCCTCGTGCTGGTGCAGCCCGGCTCGGAGACAACCGCGCGCGTCGCGGCGTGGGACGACGCCATCCGCCGGCTCGCCCGCCTCTCCGACGTCTCGGTGTCGGACCTTGTGCCCGCCAGCTCGGTGCAGATGGTGGTGCGCGGCGAAGTGGTGGCCCTGCCGCTCGCCGGCGTGGTGGACCTCGGTGCCGAACTCGCCCGCCTCAACAAGGAAGAGGGCAAGCTCGATCAGGAAGTCGCCCGCATCGACGCCAAGCTCGGCAACGAGAGCTTCGTCGCCCGGGCGCCCGAGGAGGTGGTGGAGGCGGAGCGCGAGAAGCGCGAGGAATACATCCTGCGCAAGGAGAAGGTGCGAGCCGCCATCAGCCAGCTCTCCGGCGGCGCCTGAGGGACGCGGTATTCCCCCTCTCAACGGTGATCAAAAGGGGCGCTGGGGGCAAGTGTTGCCCCCGCGCCTCGGTTTCTGCCGTCGGTCTCGGACATGGTAAAGACTTGAGGTTACCGGCCGCCTTCTTGCTAGGGTCTTGGGCCTGCAAATTGTGACAGAGAAGACACACTCCCGATCCTTTGAACGCGCGCAGTTCCCGTTAGGGCCTTACGCCGCGAACTCGCCACAAAACGACATGAAATCGAAGCTCAACGCGTGGCGGTGAGTGTAGCCCGGGAAGTGTTTCCGGACGCCGCGCCTGGGGTGGGTCCGGATGGACGGTCGTTGCACATGGCGAGAGGATGCCCCGGCGGGCCGCGCCGGGCTGCGCCCGAAAGGTCGCCTCAGAGGTGCCGCCGGTCGGCCTCTCCTCGGCCCCGATATTGCCGCTGCGTCCGGTCATGCTTCGTCGATCATGACTCTGGTTGCGACACACGGGACATCGGGGGGCGGGGCGAGCAGGCCGGCAAAGCGCTTGACGCGCCGGTCCGGCCACATGCGCACGCCCGTCGCCATCGCCAGTCTTCTTCTCGCCGCCGGACTTTCGGCCGGCAGCGCTTATGCCTTCGACGGCACCGCCCAGACCCTCCAGCCCTATGAGATGCAGCCGCTGACGCCGCCGGCGAACGTGCCGCTGGCGCCGCAGGTTCGCCCCGTGGACGAAGCCTTCCGTACCGGCGCGCAGGCGCTGCGGGCCGGCCAGACCGCCAAGGGCATCGACGCCCTCGGCTATGCCGCCGCCCAGGGCCACGCCATGGCCCAATGGAAGCTCGGCCGCATCTACATGGACGGCGACGGCGTGAAGCGCGACGACGCCAAGGCCTTCGAATATTTCCAGAAGATCGCCAGCAGCCACGCCGAGGATTATCCCGGCACCGCGCAGTCGCGCTTCGTGGCCAATGCCTTCGTGGCGCTGGGCTCCTATTACCTCGTCGGCATCCCCTCCGCCGGGGTGAGGCGCGATCCGTCCCGCGCGCGGGACATGTTCTCCTACGCCGCGTCCTATTTCGGCGACGCGGACGGGCAGTACCAGCTCGGCAAGCTCTATCTGGAAGGCGTCGGCGGTCCCCGCGACGCGCGCAACGCCGGCCGCTGGCTCACGCTCGCCTCGCAGAAGGGCCAGTATGAAGCGCAGGCCACCCTCGGCGTGCTGCTTTTCCGTGGCGACGAGGGCGTGCCCCGCCAGCGCGCCCGCGGCCTCATGTGGCTGACGCTGGCCCGCGACGCCGCCGTCCGCCCCGGTGACAAGTGGGTGGTCAGCGCGCACGAGCAGGCCTTCGCCGAGGCGACGCCCGACGAGCGCGAGAAGGCGCTCGACTATCTCGAAGTGTGGCTGAAGACAGCGAAGCGCTGATCCGCGCGTTCGCCGTCAACCTTCGTCGGGACGCTCGCCTTCGTGGCGCGGCAGGCCCGATCCCAGATCATCCGCCATGTGCAGCGCCGAGGCGACCCAGATGTGGTGCGTCGGCGTCACGCGGTCGGGCGCGTCCAGCGTGCCGATGGTGATGTCCACGTCGCTCTCCCGCGCCATGTCGAACACGATGGGGCTGCCGCACGTCCCGCAGAAGCTTCGGGCGACGCCGGGGCTCGATTCGAAGATGGCAGGTTTGCCGGCGATGAAGGCGAAATCCTCCCGCGCTACGGACACCCAGGGCAAAGCGGCGGAGCCGGAGGCGCGGCGGCATAGGGTGCAGTGGCACCAATAGGCGCTTTTCACCCGCTCCAGCCGGTAGCGCAGGCGGCCGCACAGGCAGCCACCCTCAAGGCGGGTCGCGTCATCCGCCATCGCGGTCATGCCGCGATGGAGAAGTCAGCCCAGACCGGCACATGATCGGACGGCTTCTCCCAGGCGCGCACATGCTTGTCCACGCCGGTGGCGATGAGCCGGTCGGCCGCCTGCGGCGACAGCAGCAGGTGGTCGATGCGGATGCCGTTGTCGCGCTGCCAGGCGCCGGCCTGGTAGTCCCAGAAGGTGAACAGCCGCCCGGCATCGGAGGTGGCGCGCAGGGCGTCGGTGAATCCGAGATTGACCAGCGAGCGGAAGGCCTGCCGGGTGCGCGGCAGGAAGAGGGCATCGCCCGTCCAGGCCGCGGGGTCGGCGGCGTCGCGCGGTTCGGGAATCACATTGAAGTCGCCAGCCAGCACCAGCGGCTCCTCCAGCTTCAGCCGTTCGGCGGCAAAGGCGGAGAGGCGCTCCATGAAGCCGAGCTTGTAGGGATACTTCTCGGTGTCTGGCGGGTTGCCGTTGGGGAGGTAAATGCAGGCGACGCGCACCACGCCGCTTTTCACCGAGACCACCGCCTCGATGAAGCGCGCCTGCTCATCGCCGTCGTCGCCGGCGAGGCCGTGGGTCACGTCCTCCAGCGGCAGGCGGGAGAGGAGGGCGACGCCGTTGAAGCCCTTCTGCCCATGGACGGTGACGTTATAGCCCAGCGCCTCGAAGGCCTCCTTCGGGAAGGCTTCCGTCTGGCATTTGATCTCCTGGATGCAGACCACGTCCGGCCGGGTCTCGCCAAGCCAGCGGACCGCATGGTCAAGGCGCTGGCGGATGGAATTCACGTTCCAGGTGGCGATGCGCATGGGATGGGGGCTCCTTCGCGGCGGAGGATACCCCCGCCCGCCGGTGAGGCAATGGGGCGGCGCACCTTCCCTATCGATGCCTGCCAAAGGCTTGCGACCTCGGGCAAAGAGTGGCAGGAACGCCGGATGACTATCACGCGCATGACCATCTCTGGCGGCCGGGCGGCATGACCTTCGCGTCCATCGAATTCCTGTTCTATTTTTTCCCGCTCTTTCTGGTCGCCTATTTCTCCGCGAAGACGATCACGACGCGGAATTACATCTTTCTCGCCTTCTCGCTCGTCTTCTATTCGGCTGGCTATACGCCGCACATCATGATCCTGCTCGCGTCCGTCGCGGCTAATTTCTTTCTCGCGAAGGCCATTGAAGGCCGCGAGGGGGCGGATCGCAAGCGGGTGCTGGTGCTGGGCGTGACGTTGAACCTCCTCCTTTTGGGCGTGTTCAAATACACCGGCTTCCTCGTGGAGAATCTCAACGCCGTCATCGAGCCGATGGGCGTGGGGCTGCCGGTGCCGCAGATCTCGCTGCCGCTGGGCATCTCCTTCTATTCCTTCCACGCCATTTCCTACCTCGCGGACATCTACAAGAAGAAGGTCCACGCGAACCGCGATCCGGCGCAGTTCGCCCTCTACATGTGCATGTTCCCGCAGCTCGTGGCCGGCCCCATCGTGCGGTACGCGACGGTGGCGCGGCAGCTCTCGGATCGGCGGGTGACGATCGGGCGGTTCTCGGCGGGCGCGCGGCTGTTCGTCATCGGCCTTGCGTGGAAGGTGCTGATCGCCGACGAGGTGGCGCGGCTGGTGGACGGGGTGTTCGACACCACCACCCATCCCACCTTCGTGGAGGCCTGGCTCGGCCTCTATGCCTACACGGTGCAGATCTATTTCGACTTCGCCGGCTACTCCACCATGGCGGTCGGCCTTGGCGTGATGGTGGGCTTCGTGCTGCCGCGGAACTTCCGGCTGCCCTACACCGCCCATTCCATCACCGATTTCTGGCGCCGCTGGCACATGAGCCTGTCGGCCTTCCTGCGCGATTACCTCTACATCCCGCTGGGCGGAAACCGCGGCGGGGAGATGCGCACCTACATCAACCTCTCCATCGTCTTCCTGCTGTGCGGCCTTTGGCACGGGGCGAGCTGGACGTTCGTGATCTGGGGCGCG
Source organism: Xanthobacter flavus (assembly GCF_017875275.1). Lineage (NCBI taxonomy): Bacteria > Pseudomonadati > Pseudomonadota > Alphaproteobacteria > Hyphomicrobiales > Xanthobacteraceae > Xanthobacter > Xanthobacter flavus. The sequence continues at coordinate 5,020,003 of NZ_JAGGML010000001.1, forward strand.
CACCATGGCGCTTTCCTCATCATCGAGCGCGCCTTCCTCGGCCGCTGGCTGAAGCGGATGCCGGGGCCGGTGAGCCACCTCTACACGGTGCTGGTGGTGATGATCGGCTGGGTCTGGTTCCGCGCCGACAGCCTGCCGGGCGCCATCGACATGTTCCAAGGCCTCGCCGGCCTGAACGGCTTCAGCCGCGCCTCCATGGCGCTCGGCTTCGGCCTGACGCCGCTGGCCATCATGGCGCTCGTGGCCGGCGGGCTGATCGGCTTCTTCCGCTGGCCGCGCTGGAAGATCGTGTCCGGGGAGGGGGCCATGGCGCGTGTGGCGGATTTCGCGCTGATCGCGGTGCTGATGCTGGCCAGCGTCGCCTGGGTGGGCGGTACCAATGGCACGCCCTTCCTCTATTACCGGTTCTGAGGCGCGCCCGATGACACTGCTCTCCCGGCATCGCCGCTATCTGGGCATCCTGGTCGCCGGCCTGTTCGGCTTCCTGCTGCTGTCGAACCTCATCCCTGATCCACTGGCGAGCATGCAGTGGCGGGTGAAGGTGGCGCCGGAATGGTCCCTCGATCGCAAGCTGAACCTGTGGTTCCGCAACATCGGCATCTTCATCCAGGACAATTTCGGCTTCCGCGCCACCCTCCCGGTGTTCCGCCGCGAGCTGCGGGCGGAGCTGAACTCGCCGGACAGCAAGCCCTTCTACGCCGGCCGCGACGGACAGTTGTTCTGGGGGCGGGAGCAGACACCCGCTCAGTCGGCCGGCGCGCTGGTGCGGGCGGCCAATGTGGAGCGCTTCGTCGACATGATCGGTGAGATGCAGCGCATCCTGGCGCCCGCAGGCACCAGGATCGTCGTCGCATTGCCGCCCAACGCCCAGTCGGTGGAGACCGAGGCGCTGCCGCTCTGGAACGATGCGCTCGCCTATCCCACGACGGAATACGACCTCGCTTTGGCCGGGCTGAAGGCGCGGGGCATTACGACCGTGGATCTGCGGCCGGTGCTGAAGGCGAGCCCGGCGCCGCGCTATCTCCTTACCGATACCCACTGGAATGCGCGCTCCAGCGTGCTCGCCTTCAATGCGGTGATGGTCGCCGCCGGTCATCCCGACTGGCAGGTGGACCCGGCGCAGGTCGTCGGCGGACTTGAGCCGGCCGCGCGCGGCGACCTCCTGCGCGCCATGCGCATGCCGCCCGAGGTGAAGGAAGAGGATTTCCGCCTCAACGTGCCGGCCAAGGCATCGCGTCCGCGCCCCGACCCTGTGCTGCGCAGCCTCAACGAGCATATCGCGTTCAAGTCGGTTGTGCGCGACTACGCGCCCGAGGGGCTCAGGGTCCTCATCATGGGCGATTCCTTCACCGCCACCTCGTGGCCGCGCCTGTTCGCCAATGCGCCGGTCAAGGAAGTCGCGTGGATGCACGCCTCCGCGCGGGTGACCGGCAATTGCGACTTCAGCTTCGACGACGTGAAGCGCTACGCGCCGGACCTCATCATCTATGCCCGCACGGAGCGCTTTTTCCCCTGCTACGGCGATGACTGGCCGAAGGGCCTGCCGCGTCTGTGGCGCAACGCGGTCCCGCGAAACGTCGCGCCATAGCGAGCCGCAGTCGCGCGCGCGTCAACAAACCGCGCGACGCGTCGGCCGCCGAATGGTCTGGCTCGCGTGCACTTGCGTCTGATGTCGGGTCAGACGGCGAAGCTGGACCCGCAGCCGCACTTGGCGGTGGCCATGGGGTTCGAAATCTTGAAGGCCGAGCCCATCAGGTCGGCCTTGTAGTCGAGCTGGGAGCCCTTGAAATAGTCGAGCGACATGCGATCGACCACGATCTTGGCGCCTTCCTTCTCGATGACGAGGTCGTCGTCCGACTGTTCCTGCGTCACGTCATACTTGTAGGAAAAGCCGGAGCAGCCGCCGCCTTCCACGCTGATGCGCAGGAAGGTGCCCGCAGGCTCGGGGGAGAGAATCTGGCAGATGCGGCGGGCGGCCGCCTCCGTCACGGTAAAATCCACCTCGGTCACGGGGACTTCGGCGGGAACGGTCGGGGCGAGGGATGTTTCCATGGTATCGACTTTACGAATTGAAGCTGGCAATGGCCTCTAAGGTAAGTCCATCCGCCTCCGATTTAAAGGGCGGGCGGTGCGAAACGGTTTTGTGCAGGGCAACGATGCCTTGCATCGCGCGTTCGGGAAGCGGGGAGGGACAGGCATGGCGGTGAGCGGCGCGACGCCCCGCGTGGCCTGGGCGTGCGAGGCCGAGCATTCCCGCGGCCGCCTCGTTCCCGAGCCCGAGATGCCGCCGCGCAGCCCGTTCCGGCGCGATTGCGACCGCATCATCCATTCCACCGCATTCAGGCGTCTCAAGCAGAAGACGCAGGTCTTCGTCTTCAACGAGGGCGATCATTACCGCACGCGCCTCACCCACACGCTGGAGGTGGTGCAGGTGGCCCGCTCCATCGCCCGCGCGCTGGGGCTGGACGAGGATCTCGCCGAGGCGCTGGCGCTGGCCCACGATCTCGGCCATCCACCCTTCGCCCATGCCGGAGAGCGGGCGCTGGACGCCTGCATGGCGGGGCAGGGGGGCTTCGACCACAACGCCCAGTCGCTGCGCGTCGTCACCCGTATCGAAGGCCGCTACGCCGCCTTCGACGGCCTCAACCTGACGTGGGAGACGCTGGAGGGCATCGCCAAGCACAACGGGCCGCTCACGGATCGCCAGGGGAACGGCATCGGCCGTTATCGCGACGGCCTGCCCCACGCCATCCGCGTGCATTCCGCCCAGCAGGATCTCGAATTGTGGAGCCACGCCTCGGCGGAGGCGCAGGTCGCGGCCATTTCCGACGACATCGCCTATGACGTGCATGACCTCGACGACGGGCTCCGCGCCCGCATGTTCACGCTGGACGACATCGCCGGCCTGCCCCTGGTGGGCGAGGCGCTGGCGAGTGTCCGCGCGCGCTATCCCGGCCTCGACGTGCCGCGGACGGTGAACGAGGTGCTGAGGCTGGTCATCACCCTGCTGATCGAGGACGTGGTGGCGGAAAGCCTGCGCCGGGCGCGGGCCGCCGGCGTCACATCCGCCGCCGACGTGCGGGCGCTCGGCGCGCCCATCGTCGCCTTTTCGGATGCCATGCGGGAGAAGGAGAAGGCGCTGAAGGGCTTCCTCTTCCCGCGCATGTACCGCCACGAGCGGGTCAACCGCATCATGGCCGAGGCGCAGGGCGTCATCCGCGACCTGTTCGCCTATTTCATCAACCGCCCCAGGGACCTGCCACCGTCCTGGCAGGATGGTATCGATGCGATGGAGGGCGAACGCCTCGCCCGCCGGGTCTGCGACTACATCGCGGGCATGACCGACCGCTACGCCCTCGACCAGCACGCTCGCTTTTTTGACTCGACCCCGGACTTGCGTTAGGCGCGCCGGCAACCGAACCCGATTGGACCCCATTCCATGAACGTCTACGCGATCTTCGCCGATCACGTCCGCGAAGCCGTCGCCGCCCTTGCCGCCGAGGGCCTCGTCAAAACCGGCCTCGACCTTACCCGCGTGGTGGTGGAGCCGCCGCGCGATGCGAGCCACGGCGATCTCGCCACGAACGCGGCCATGGTGTTGTCCAAGGACGCCGGCATGAAGCCGCGCGATCTGGCTGAGATGATCGCGGGCAAGCTGAAGGCGGTGCCGGGCGTGGCGCGGGTCGACGTGGCCGGGCCCGGCTTCATCAACATCGCCCTCGATCCCGCCTTCTGGCCCAAGGTGCTCGCCGCCGTGCTGACGGCCGGCCTCGATTTCGGCCGCTCCACACTGGGGGCGGGCGAGAAGGTGAATGTGGAATACGTCTCCGCCAACCCCACCGGCCCCATGCACGTGGGCCATTGCCGGGGCGCGGTATTCGGTGACGCCATGGCGCGCCTGCTGGCGTTCGCCGGCTTTGCCGTCACCAAGGAATATTACATCAACGACGCCGGCGCCCAGGTGGACGTGCTCGGCCGCTCCGCCTTCCTGCGTTACCGGGAGGCAGTGACCGGTGAGACGGCGGACATTCCGGACGGACTCTATCCCGGCGACTACCTCATCGCCGTCGGCCAGCAGCTCGCCGAGATGCACGGCGGCGAATACATGGCCGCGCCGGAGAGCGAGTGGTTGCCTGTATTCCGCTCCTTCGCCATCGGCTGCATGATGGAGATGATCCGGGAGGATCTGACCGCGCTCGGCATCCAGTTCGACGTGTTCTTCTCAGAACGCTCGCTGGCCTTCGGCGCCGTGGACAAGGTGGGCGCCACCATCGAGGCGCTGCGCGCGTCCGGCGAGGTCTATGAGGGCCGCCTGCCGCCCCCCAAGGGCGCGCCCATCGAGGATTGGGAGGACCGCGAGCAGACGCTCTTCCGCTCCACCGACTTCGGAGACGACGTGGACCGGCCGCTGAAGAAGTCAGACGGCAGCTACACCTATTTCGCCGGCGACATCGCCTACCACAAGGACAAGGTGGAGCGCGGCTTCCTCAAGATGATCGACGTCTGGGGCGCCGACCATGGCGGCTACGTCAAGCGCATGCAGGCGGCGGTGAAGGCGGTGTCCGGGGGTCGGGCCAGCCTCGACGTGGAGCTGATCCAGCTGGTGCGACTGTTCCGCAACGGCGAGCCGGTGCGCATGTCCAAGCGCGCGGGCTCGTTCGTGACCCTGCGCGAGGTGGTGGACGAGGTGGGCCGCGACGCGGTGCGCTTCATGATGCTGTTCCGCAAGAACGACGCACCGCTGGACTTCGACCTCGGCAAGGTGATCGAACAATCCCGCGAGAATCCGGTCTTCTACGTGCAGTATGCACACGCCCGGGCCAAATCGATCCTTCGCAACGCGAACGAGCAGTTCCCGGACCTGCCGGCGAACCCCGCCGACTTCGCCGGAGCCGCGCTCTCGCGACTCGACGACGAGGGTGAGCTGACGCTGCTGCGCCGCATCGCCTCATGGCCGCGCCTGGTGGAGCAGGCCGCGACGGCGCGGGAGCCGCACCGCGTCTCCTTCTTCCTTCATGAGCTGGCAAGCGAGTTCCATGCCCAGTGGAACCGGGGAAAAGACTTGCCACATTTACGCTTCATTATCGAGAATGATCGAGATTTGACCTCGGCGCGCTTGGCATTGGTGCATGGCGTGGCCACGGTACTCGCTTCCGGTCTCAAGGTGCTCGGAGTGGAGGCCGTTGACGAGATGAAATAATCGCTCGTGCGGTTGCGGTCCGGCGTATGCTGGCCGAGGTGCGGGCGGGGCTTGTTGGCCGGTTTGCGAAGATCCGTTTCGCGAGGATCCGGCCGGGTGGGCGGCGCAACACATCGAGGCGACATGGGCGACGAAAGCAGGTACCGCTACCGGCGTGACGATGCTGCCACGGGAAGCGGCCCCGGCTCCCGGCCGGCGCAGGCCGCCGCCGGTGATCGCGCGGGTGCCGATCGCGCGGGTGGTCGTGATCCCCTCGCCGAGCTGGCTCGGCTCATGGATCACGATCCGTTTGACGATTTCGACGGGCTTCCGCCAGAGACGCCGCCGCGCTCCGCGCCGCCGCAGCAGGGCGCGGCCCAGCCGTTCGATCCGCGCCGTGCGGCCGTCCAGCGCTATATGCCTCCGGCGCCCCCAGCGCCTGCCGCTCCCGCGCAGCGTTTCGCGCCCCCTCAGCCGCCGCGCGCCGTGCTCCAGCCGCCGTCCCGTCCGGCTCCCGAGCCCGAGCCCGAGTATGACGAGGACGACGACGCGGAGGCGTGGAACACCGCGCCCGCGAACACCGTGCCCGCGCGCCAGCCTGCCGCTCCGGTTCGCGCCGGGTCCTCCTACGCGCCGGAGCCCCAGTCCCGCGCGCCGCAGGGCTACAATGCCCCGGGTTACGCGCAGCCCGCTCCGTCCTATGCGCCGCCACCCCGGCCGGCGGTGGATGCGCGCACGGCCGATGTGCGGACCGGCTACGGCTCCCTCGCCCGCGACGCTGCAGCCGCCCGTGCCGTGCCGCAGCAGCCGGCGCAGGACTATGACGATTATGACGACGATTACGATGACGACGGCGTAGACGATCCGCGTCAGGCCGATCCCCGTCAGGCCGATCCGCGCGCCCGCGCCGCAGGCTATGGGCAGGGTCAGGCCCCCCAGGCCTATGGCCGGGCCGACGCGCAGGGGTATCGGCAAGAGACGCGGTATCAGGATCCCCGTCAGCAGGATGATCGCCGTGTCACGCCGGGTCAGCCGTCCCGGCAGGCGTCGCGTTATGACGATGAGACGGATGAGGCCGGTTATGCCTTTTCCGCCGCCCGTCGGGACGACGACTACGATTACGACGATTATGACGACCGCTACGATCCCGAATATGCGGATGACGGCTACATGCCGCCCCACGGCGAGGATCTGTACGAGCCCGAGCCCCGCCGCCGTCGCGGCCGCACCGCGCTACTTCTGGGCATCTCGGTGCTGGGTCTGGTGGTGGCCGGCGTCGCGGGCGTGTTCGCTTACAACATGGCGGTGGGTCGCTCCGGCCTGATGTCCTCCTCCGGCGGCCCGCCGGTCATCAAGGCCGATTCGGCGCCGGCGAAGACCACGACCCCACCGCAGGCCACGACCGACGCGCAGAAGTCCATCTATGATCGCGTCGGTGGCCCGGTGACGGCCGGAAACGAGAAGATGGTCCCCCGCGAAGAGCAGCCGGTGGACGTGACCTCCGCCGCCCGTGCCCCCGCGGATGCCGGTCCGGCGCCCGCCGCGCAGCCCATGCAGGCGACGCAGAACCTCACCGAGCCCAAGCGCGTGCGCACGATGACCGTGCGTGCCGATGGCAGCGTGACACCTGGCGTGCCGACCAGCGCGGTTTCGGCCTATGCGCCGAGCCAGAACCCGATTCCGGTCGGTCTGCCCCAGCCCAATCCCGTCACCACCGTGCCCGCCTCTCCGCCGGCGGACGCGACCGCCAGCACATCCCCGGCGCCCACGGCGGCCGGCACCTATGTGGTGCAGGTGGCCTCGCAGCGTTCGGAGAGCGATGCGCTTGGCTCGTGGAAGGCGCTGCAGGCCAAGTATCCGAACCTGCTCGGCAGCTACAAGGCTACGGTCAAGAAGGCGGATCTCGGCGACAAGGGCGTGTACTACCGCGCCCAGGTCGGCCCCTTCGCCGGCCGCGATCAGGCCAACGAACTTTGCCAGTCCCTGCGCGCGCAGGGCGGCGACTGCGTGGTCACCCGGAACTGAGTGGCCTTCGGGGCCAGCGAGACAGAAAAGCCGCCCTCGGGCGGCTTTTTCGTTTCAGGATGCCGCGCTGCGGAGCAGGTCGAGGGCTTCGAGCACCGAGAGCCGGCGCACCTCCGCCCGGCCGATCTCGCCGAATCGCTTCTCGCGGTGGATGGTCTCTCCGTCACGTTGGGCGCAGGCGAAATGCACGAGCCCCACGGGCTTTGTCTCCGATCCGCCCCCCGGCCCGGCGACGCCGGTGATGGCCACGGCTGCATCGACGCCGGCCGCCTTCAGCGCACCCTCCGCCATGGCGCGGGCGGTCGCCTCGCTCACGGCGCCATGGGTGGCGAGGGTAGCCTCTGGCACGCCGATCATCGCCATCTTCGCGGCGTTGGAATAGGTGACGAAGCCGCGGTCCACCACGTCGGACGATCCGGGCACCTCGGTGAGGGCGCCAGCCACGAGCCCGCCGGTGCAGGATTCTGCCGTCGCCAAAGTCCAGCCGCGGGCGCGGAAGGCGTCGAGGACGCTGACGGCGCGGGCGTAGGTCTCCTCATCCATCGTCAGATCTCCGTCCGCTAGATGTCGTCGCCCGCCGGCAGGCGGATGGTGGCGCTGGCCATGGCGGCGATGCCCTCTCGCCGGCCGGTGAAGCCGAGCTTCTCCGTGGTGGTCGCCTTCACCGAAATGCGCGCGAGTGGAACGCCGGTGATGCGCGCGATCTCGGCACGGATGGCGTCGCGATGGGGGCCGACCTTCGGCGCCTCGCAAATGAGGGTAAGGTCGAGATGGGCGATGCGCCCGCCACGCGCCGTCACCTTCTCCACCGCATGGGCGAGGAACCGGTCCGAGGAGGCACCCTTCCATTGTGGATCGGAAGGCGGGAAATGGGCGCCGATGTCGCCGTCGCACAGCGCCCCGAGGAGCGCGTCCGTGAGCGCATGCAGGCCGACGTCTGCATCCGAATGGCCGACCAGCCCGAAACCGTGGGGCACCACGACGCCGCCGAGCATCACGTGGTCGCCCGGCCCGAAGGCATGAACGTCGAATCCCGTGCCCGTCCGCACGTCAGGCAGATCGGCGAGGGTGGTTGCGGCGGCGCGGGACATGTCTTCGGCAGTGGTCAATTTGATGTTCCCTGTCTCGCCGGCGAAGGTCGCAACCCGATGGCCGGCCCATTCCATCACCGAGGCGTCGTCGGTGAGCGTGGTGACACCGCTCCCGGCGGCCGCGCGATGGGCGGCGAGGAGCGGGTCATAGCGGAACGCCTGCGGCGTCTGCACGGCCCGCAGCGCGGCGCGATCCGGCGTCTCCGCCACCAGCCCGGCCGCATCGACGCGCTTCACCGTATCGGTGACGGCAAGCACGGGAATGGCCGCATCGGCTTCGCCCACAGCGGCGACGGCGCGGGTGATGAGGTCGGGCGTCGCGTAGGGGCGGGCGGCATCATGAACGAGGATGATGGTCGGCGCGTCCGGGCCGGCCAGCGCCTCCAGCCCCGCGCGTACCGAGTCCTGCCGCGTCGCGCCGCCGGAGACCGGTGCCAGAATCTTGGGCAAGCCTTCCGCGGCGTCCGCAAAGAGGCCTGAATCATCGCTATGGATAACCGTGAGCACGGCCTTGATGGACGGGTGCTCGCAAAAAAGGCGCAGCGTGCGGCGCAGCACGGGCTCGCCGCCTATCTGCTGATATTGCTTCGGCAAAGGGCCGCCCGCCCGGCTTCCCCGGCCAGCTGCAACGACGATCGCCACGCAGTTCTCGGCTTGAGATTCGGTCACGGCCGTTCCTCCGCCGAAGCAGACGGGCGGGCCACGAATTGGCGGGTCGGAACGCGGTCAGCCATGCTGCGATGCGGCGGTGCACACACTGCCCTTGCGTGCCTCGCGCATTTGTCTAAGATGTAGGCAGAACACAGCTGGCCTAAATTCTGTGCAAGAGACTGTCCCATTGTCCATTCCGGCGTTGCGCCTCGGCGCCGCGACTCTCCCAAACCCGGTCATCCTCGCCCCCATGGCGGGAATCACCGACGCGCCGGTGCGACGGATGGCGGTCCGCCACGGCGCGGGCCTCGTCATATCAGAAATGCTGGCCAGCGAAGCCCTCCTCGAGGGCAACCCCGAGATGCTCCTGCGCGCAGAAGGGGAGGGCGTCTCCTTCCACGCCGTGCAGATCGCCGGCAACGACCCGAGGCTCATGGGCGAGGCCGCGCGGGTGGCGCAGGCGGCGGGCGCCGGGCTCATCGACATCAACATGGGCTGTCCGGCCAAGCGCGTCACGACAGGCGCCGCCGGCGCGGCCCTGCTGCGGGACCTGCCCTTGGCGCGCGCCATCTTCGAAGCGGTGCGCGGGGCGGTCAGCGTTCCAGTGACGGTGAAGACCCGCCTTGGCTGGGACGACGGCTCGCCCACCGCCGTCGCGCTGGCGCGGATGGCGGAGGCGTGCGGCCTCTCCATGGTGACGATCCACGGGCGCACCCGCTGCCAGTTCTACACCGGCCATGCCGACTGGACGGCCATCCGTGCCGTGAAGGACGCCGTCTCCATCCCGGTGATCGCCAACGGCGACGTGGTCCACCTTTCGGACGGGCCGGCGATCCTGGCGGCATCCGGCGCCGATGGGCTGATGATCGGCCGAGGCGCGCAGGGGCGCCCGTGGTTTCCCGGCCGGGTGGCGCAGACGCTGGCCGGTCAGAAGGTGGACGAGGACCCGTCGATCGAGATCCAGCGAGACATCCTGCTGGAGCTCTACGAGGGCTGGCTGTCGCTCTATGGCACCGCCCTCGGCGTTCGACAGGCGCGCAAACATGTGGGCTGGGCGCTTGAAGCGGCGAATGCAGGGCAGGGCCCAGAGCGCGCCGCCTTCGTGGCGCGCTGGCGCAAGGCGCTGCTGGTGCTCGATGAACCGGGCCGCGTGAAGAACGGCATCATGACGGCCTACGACGAACTCATGTGGAGGGCGGCGGCATGACGGCCGAAGCCAGAAAGCAAGACGCGATCAAGATGGATAAAAAGGGCAAGGGCAATTCGAACTCGCAGAAAGACGCGCCGAAGACGGCGCCAAAAACTGTGGGCAAGACTGCTGCGGGCAAGACTGCGGGAAAGGCTGCGACGGCAGACGAGGCCGTGACGCCTGCGCCTCAGCCGGCCGCGCCGGAAGCCGTAAAGGATGTTGCGAAGACCAGCGGCGCCGAGCCGGGCATGACGCGCGCCATTCTCGATGCCGTTCCGCATCCTCTCTTCACCATCGCCGGCAACGGGCACGTGGTGGAGGCCAATGTGGCGGCCGAAGCCTTCTTCGAAGTCAGCGCACCCCTTTTGCGCCGGCGGCCCCTCAGCGAATTCGTGCCCTTCGGCACGCCGCTCCTCGGCCTCATCGACCAGGTCCGCCAGCGCGGCGCGCCGGTAAACGAATATCGCGTGGACCTCGGCACGCCCCGCAACGGCGGCGAGCGCATCGTGGACATCCACGTCGCGCCGGTGAACGAGCAGCCCGACAACGTGGTGGTGATGCTCCAGGAGCGCACCATCGCCGACAAGATGGACCGCCAGCTCACCCACCGCGGCGCCGCCCGCTCGGTGAGCGCGCTCGCCTCCATGCTGGCCCACGAGATCAAGAACCCGCTCTCCGGCATCCGCGGTGCGGCCCAGCTTCTGGAGCAGTCGGCCGATGACGACGACCGCGCCCTGACCCGGCTCATCTGCGACGAGGCCGACCGCATCGTGAAGCTCGTGGACCGGATGGAGGTGTTCTCGGACGAGCGCCCCGTGGAGCGCGAGCCGGTGAACATCCACGCGGTGCTCGAGCATGTGCGCACGCTGGCGGCCTCGGGCTTCGCCCGCCACATCCGCTTCGTGGAGGAGTACGACCCCTCTTTGCCGCCGGTGCTGGCCAACCGCGACCAGCTGATCCAGGTGTTCCTGAACCTGGTGAAGAATGCGGCGGAAGCCATCGACAGCGATCAGGACGGCGAAATCCTGCTCTCCACCGCCTTCCGCCCCGGCGTGCGGCTGATGGTTCCCGGTGCCTCCACGCGGGTGAGCCTGCCACTCGAATTCTGCGTGCGGGACAACGGCAAGGGCGTGCCGGAGGATCTGGTGCCGCACCTGTTCGACCCGTTCGTGACCACCAAGCCGACCGGTTCTGGCCTCGGTCTTGCTTTGGTGGCGAAGATCATCGGCGACCACGGCGGTATCGTCGAATGCGATAGCCAGCCCCGCCGCACCACGTTCCGCGTGCTCCTGCCCATGTATCGCGGCAAGAGCCCTGTTCGAGAGGACCATTGAGGTGTCGATGCCATCCGGAAGCATCCTGGTCGCCGACGACGATGCCGCGATCCGCACCGTGCTCAACCAGGCGCTCTCGCGCGCCGGCTACGAGGTGCGCTCGTGCGGCAACGCCGCCACGCTGTGGCGCTGGGTGAGCCAGGGCGATGGCGATCTCGTCATCACCGACGTGGTGATGCCCGACGAGAACGCCTTCGATCTCCTGCCGCGCATCAAGAAGGCGCGGCCGGACCTGCCGGTCATCGTCATGAGCGCGCAGAACACCTTCATGACCGCCATCCGCGCCTCCGAGCGCGGGGCCTATGAATATCTGCCCAAGCCCTTCGACCTGAAGGAGCTGATCTCCATCGTCGGCCGCGCGCTCTCGGAGCCGAAGAAGGGCGATGGCCACCACCACGCCCCCGAGGAGCAGGACAACATCCCGCTGGTGGGCCGCTCGCCCGCCATGCAGGAGATCTACCGGCTGCTCGCCCGGCTGATGCAGACCGACCTCACCGTGATGATCGCGGGCGAGAGCGGCACCGGCAAGGAACTGGTGGCCCGCGCGCTGCACGATTACGGCAAGCGTCGGACCGGGCCGTTCGTCGCCATCAACATGGCGGCTATCCCGCGCGACCTCATCGAATCCGAGCTGTTCGGCCACGAGAAGGGATCGTTCACCGGCGCCACCACGCGCAACCCCGGCCGCTTCGAGCAGGCGGAGGGCGGCACGCTCTTCCTCGACGAGATCGGCGACATGCCGATGGAGGCGCAGACGCGCCTTCTGCGCGTGCTCCAGCAGGGCGAATACACGACGGTGGGCGGGCGCACGCCCATCAAGACCGACGTGCGCATCATCGCCGCCACCAACAAGGATCTGCGCACCCTCATCCAGCAGGGCCTGTTCCGCGAAGACCTGTTCTTCCGCCTGAACGTGGTGCCCCTGCGTCTGCCGCCCCTGCGCGAGCGCTCCGAGGACGTACCGGACCTGGTGCGGCACTTCTTCCTGCAGGCCGAGCGGGAGGGCCTGCCGGCCAAGCAGATCGACTCCGCCGCCCTCGACCGCCTGAAGCGCTATCGCTGGCCGGGGAACGTGCGCGAGCTGGAAAACCTCGTCCGCCGCCTCGCCGCGCTCTACCCGCAGGAGGTCATCACCCCCGCCATCATCGAGGCCGAGCTCTCCGAGCCCATGCCGAACATGCTGTCGGAAGAGGGCCCGGTGGACGCGACGCTGGCGGCCTCGGTCGAGCGCCACCTCAACACCTACTTCTCCGGCTTCGGCGAGAACCTGCCCCCGCCCGGCCTCTATCACCGCATCTTGAAGGACGTGGAATATCCGCTCCTCTCGGCTGCGCTCGCGGCCACGCGGGGCAACCAGATCAAGGCGGCGGAGCTTCTGGGGCTGAACCGCAACACCCTGCGCAAGAAGATTCGCGATCTCGACATCCAGGTGATCCGGACCTCCCGGTGAGCCTTTCGGCCCCTCGGTCCGGCCGCAAGATCTGAATCGAATACCCCGCGGATGGCTCCATCCGCGGGGTTTTTCATGGCCGGCGCTCTCAGACGCCGCCCGGCCGGCCCGAAGGCCCTGGCGGATTTTGGCCCCATCCCGCCGGCGCGGGCCGCCACGCGCCGATTCGGTTGAGCCGGAAATCCCCGCTTCCGCCCCGGCGAGGTCTTGCGGCTGCTGGACGCACCGGCGTCGGGAGCGTGGCCGGATATTCCGTGACCGGGCTACCTGCCTTTCGCCTCATCACCTGAAATGCGGTGGAGGGGGGATGCGTCTGTCACATTTTTGCACCAGTGTCGTTCCACTGCATCACTCCGGGTCGCGCGAGTCGTCGCGCCGGCCGGTAGCTCTGGGATGGTCAGGCACACATGAGCGATGAGGCGGTTGGATACGCCGCAAAAGACATGAGGCCGCGGCGCAGCCTGTTCGCGCGTCTGGTCGTGCCGATTGTGGTTGCCCTGTCCCTGGCATTGGCGGTCGCGACCTTCGCGATCATCATGGGCCTGACCTCCATCGTGCCGACCGAGGAGGTGGTGAACGGGGTATTGGCGGCGGCCGGCGCCGCCGTGCTTGTTCTCGTTGCCATCATCGGCCGGGAAGTTTGGCGCATTTTCCGGGCCCGCGCGCGCGGGCGGGCGGCCTCGCGCCTGCATGTGCGCATCATCGGTCTGTTCGCCGGCGTCGCCGTGGTGCCGGCGGTGGTGGTGGCGCTGGTGGCGAGCTTTACCCTCGACCGGACGCTCGACCGCTATTTCTCCGAGCGGACGCAGGAAATCGTCGGCTCGGCGTCCTCGGTGGCGCAAACCTACGTACGCGAGCACGCGCTCTCCATCCGGGGCGACGCGCTGGCCATGGCGAACGACCTGTCGCAGCAGAAAACTCTCTACGACACCGACATCGAAAAGTTTCGCCAGGTGCTGACGGCGCAGGCGGCCCTCCGCAACGTGCCGGGCGCCCAGATCATCCATCGCGACCTCTCCGTGGTGGAACGCGCGAACCTGCGCACGGGGCGCGAATTCCTCGTCCCGACCAACATCGCCATCAATGAGGCGACCGCCGAGCAGCCCATCATTTACGTCGATGCCGACTATGTGGGCGCCGTGGTGCCGCTGACCGGCTTCGACGATCTCTTCCTCTATGTGGCGCGGCCGATCGACCCGCGGGTGCTCGGATATCTGAAGGTCACGAGCGAGACGCTCGCCGATTATCGCGCGCTGGAAAACAGGCGCTTCCGCGTGCAGATCACCTTCGCGCTCATGTATTCCTTCATTACCCTTATTGTTCTGCTCTCCGTCGGGTGGATGGCCATCAATTTCTCCAAGTGGCTGGTCGCGCCCATCCGCCGGCTGATGTGGGCGGCGGACCGCGTGGCGAAGGGCAATCTCGACATCCAGGTACCGGTGAACCGCGCCGAGGGCGACCTCGCCACTCTCGGCGAGACCTTCAACAAGATGACCGGCGAGCTGAAGACCCAGCGCAACGCCCTCGTCAGTGCCCGCGACCAGATGGACAGCCGCCGCCGCTTCACCGAGGCGGTGCTCTCCGGTGTCGGCGCGGGCGTGATCGGCCTCGACGCGGACGCGCGCGTCACCATCCTTAACCTGTCGGCGGAGCGGCTTCTCGGCGTCACCGAGGCCGAGGGCCTCGGCCGCCCGCTCTCCGAAGTGGTGCCGGAGACCGCCGCGCTGCTCGAGGAGGCGCGCGGGGCCGGCCAGCGGGCGGTGCAGGGCAACATCACGGTGCAGCGCGACGGCCGCGAGCGCATCTTCGCCATGCGCGTCACCACTGAGCAATCGGGGGCGGAGGCGCACGGCTGGGTGGTGACGCTCGACGACATCACCGCCCTCATCACCGCCCAGCGCACGTCGGCGTGGGCGGATGTGGCGCGGCGCATCGCCCACGAGATCAAGAACCCGCTCACCCCCATCCAGCTGTCCGCCGAACGCCTGAAGCGCAAGTACGGACGCCACATCACCCAGGATCGCGACGTGTTCGACCAGTGCACGGACACCATCATCCGGCAGGTGGGCGATATCGGCCGCATGGTGGACGAGTTCTCCTCCTTCGCCCGCATGCCCAAGCCCGTGGTGGATGCGCAGGACCTCGCCGAGACCGTCCGGCAGGCGGTGTTCCTCATGCGCGTCGGACACCCGGACGTCGCCTTCGAGGCCGAGCTGCCCGCGGCGCAGCCGGCCCGCTTCGATCGCCGGCTCATCAGCCAGGCGCTCACCAACATTCTCAAGAACGCAGCCGAGGCCATCGAGGCCGTTCCGGACGCGGAGCGCGGCAAGGGCCGCATCTGCGTCCGCGTCACCGAGGCGGGGGAGGATCTCCTGATCGACGTCATCGACAACGGCGCGGGTCTGCCGCGCGACAAGCGCAGCCGCCTGCTGGAACCTTATGTCACCACCCGCGAGAAGGGGACGGGGCTCGGCCTCGCCATCGTCGGCAAGATCATGGAAGAGCATGGCGGCGGCATCGAACTGAATGATTCGCCCGAGGGTCGCGGCGCCTGGATCAGGCTCCGCATGCGGGCGGATGGTCTACCACCGGCCGGCGCGGGCGGGGCGCAACCGGTCCCTCAAGCAGGGAGGGCCTGATCCATGGCCATGGACATCCTCATCGTCGACGACGAGGCCGATATCGGTGAGCTGGTTGCCGGCATCCTGGAGGACGAGGGCTATTCCGCCCGCACCGCCAGGGATGCCGACGGCGCGCTCGGCGCCATCGCCACGCGGCGGCCCAATCTCGTGTTCCTCGACATCTGGCTGCAGGGCAGCCGCCTCGACGGCCTGGAGTTGCTCAACGAGATCAAGTCGCAGCACCCGGACCTGCCGGTCGTGATGATCTCCGGCCACGGCAACATCGAGACCGCGGTCGCGGCCATCAAGCGCGGCGCCTACGACTTCATCGAGAAGCCGTTCAACGCCGACCGCCTGGTGATGGTCACCGAGCGGGCGCTGGAGACGCTGCGCCTCAAGCGCGAGCTGAAGGAGCTGAAGCAGCTGACGCCGCATGGCCGAATCCTGGTCGGCCGCTCCAGCGCCATCCAGCAGCTGAAGGGCACCATCGAGCGGGTCGGCCCCACCAACAGCCGCATTCTCATCGTCGGCCCCTCCGGTTCGGGGAAGGAACTCACTGCCCGCCTAATCCACAGCGTCTCCGGGCGCGCGCAAGGGCCCTTCGTGGTGCTGAATTCCGCCGCCATGACGCCTGAGCGGCTCGAGTTCGAGCTGTTCGGCGTGGCGGAAGGAGAGGGGCAGGAGCAGAAGCGCGGCGCGCTGGAGGAGGCGCACGGCGGCACGCTCTTCCTCGACGAGATCGCCGACATGCCGCGCGAGACGCAGAACCGCGTGCTGCGCGTGCTGGTGGAGCAGACCTTCACCCGCCTCGGCTCCAACGACAAGGTGACCGTGGACGTGCGCATCATCTCCTCCACCGGGCGCAACCTGGAGGAGGAGATCGCCAAGGGCCGCTTCCGCGAGGATCTCTACCACCGGCTCTCGGTGGTGCCGATCCGCGTGCCGCCTTTGGCCGAGCGGCGCGAGGATATCCCCGATCTCGTGGATTTCTTCCTCGACAGCATCTCCCAGACCACCGGCCTGCCGCGCCGCCCCATCGGCGAGGACGCCATGGCCGTGCTGCAATCCCACGACTGGCCGGGCAACGTGCGCCAGCTGCGCAACAATGTGGAGCGCCTGCTCATCCTCGCCGGCGGCGATCCGGAAGCGACCATCACCGCCGCCATGCTGCCGCCGGACGTGGGCGCGCTGGTGCCGACCCTGCCCAACGGCAATGGCGGCGAGCACCTGATGGGCCTGCCGCTGCGCGAGGCGCGGGAGGTATTCGAGCGGGAGTATCTGGCTGCCCAGATCAACCGCTTCGGCGGCAACATCTCGCGCACCGCCGAATTCGTCGGCATGGAGCGCTCGGCCCTTCATCGAAAGCTTAAGGCTCTCGGCGTAGGCTGATGGCCCCGGTGAAGATCGGGATGGGTTGACGGGGTGCCCAAAAAGGGGGCTGCATCGGCAGGTCCGGTCCGCTGAGCGGAGGGGACCGGGCGCCGGGGGGAGGGTTCATGAAGGTCGTGATCTGCGGCGCGGGCCAGGTGGGGTTCGGCATTGCCGAGCGCCTCGCCGGTGAGCAGAACGACGTGTCCATCATCGACACGTCCCCGCGCCGGATCCAGATGGTGACGGAACAGCTGGATGTGCGCGGCGTGGTGGGGCAGGGCTCCCACCCGGACGTGCTCGCCCGCGCCGGCATCGAGCAGGCGGACATGCTCATCGCCGTGACCCTCCACGACGAGGTGAACATGGTGGCCTGCCAGGTGGGCCATGCGCTGTTCAACGTGCCGACCAAGCTCGCCCGCATCCGCGCCCAGACTTATCTCGCCCCCGAATGGCGTGATCTGTTCGCCCGCGACCAGCTGCCCATCGACGTCATCATCTCCCCTGAGGTGGAGGTGGGCGAGATGGTGCTGCGCCGCCTCTCTCTGCCCGGCGCCTCCGATACGGTGAGCTTCGCCGACGGGGCCGTGGTCATCGTCGGCGTGATGTGTCTCGAGGACTGCCCGGTGGTGGACACCCCGCTGAAGCAGCTCACCGAGCTGTTCCCGGACATCCAGGCGACCATCGTCGCGGTGCGACGGGGGACGCGCACCTTCGTGCCCCGCTCCAACGACCAGATCCTCACCGGCGATCTCGTCTATTTCGTTGCCCAGGCCGATCACGTGCAGCGCACGCTCTCCCTGTTCGGCCACGACGAGGTGCCGGCGCAACGCATCGTCATCGCGGGCGGCGGCAACATCGGCTACTACGTCGCCACCGAGCTGGAGAAGCGCAACGCGGCCGCCCGGGTGAAGCTGATCGAGGCCTCCCGCGAGCGCTCCCAGACCATCGCGGAGGAACTGCGCCGCACCGTCGTGCTCAATGGCGACGCGCTGGAGCGCGCGATCCTCGACGAGGCCGGCGTCGGGGAGGCGGACACCATGATCGCCCTCACCAACGACGACCGCATCAACATCCTCTCCTGCCTGCTCGCCAAGCAGGTGGGGGCGAAGCGCATCCTGGCGCTGCTGAACGAGCAGGGTTACGCCACCTTCGCCCGGGGGCTGGGAATCGATGCCCATGTGAACCCGCGCCAGATCACCGTCTCCAAGGTGCTCCAGCATGTGCGCCGCGGGCGCATTCGCGGCGTCCATGCGCTGCTCGACGGCTCGGGCGAATTGATCGAGGCGGAAGCGCTGGAAACCTCGCCGCTCGTGGGCAAGCCGCTGCGCGATCTCGGCCTGCTCGACGGGCTGCGAATCGGCGCGGTGGTGCGGAACGGGCAGGTGCTGCTGCCGCGCGGCGATTTCGTCGTGCGCGCCCATGACCGGGTGGTGCTGTTCGCCCTCGCCGACCGCATCAAGCGCGTGGAGCAGTTGTTCCGCGTCGCCCTCGAATTCTTCTGAACCGACCGCAAGGTTCCGCGCTCATGGCCAACGCCGCTCGCCCGCTCGCCGCTGGAATCGCCGGCATCGGGGCGCTCGCGCTCCTGCCGATGGCGGTCGCCGCGCGCGGCGGCGGCGGGCCGGTGGCGGTCTGGGTCGCGACGGCCGGCTTCTGCCTGTTCCTCGCCGGCCTGCTGCGCTTCACCACCCACGGACTTGAGACGCGCATAACGCGGGCGGGCGCCGTGGCGCTGGTGGCGTGCATGTGGCTGGTGCTGCCGCTGATGGCGACGCCGGCGGTCGCCATCGTCGCCGGCCTGTCGCCGCTTCAGGCGTGGTTCGAGGCGCTCTCCGCCTTCACCGCGACGGGTCTCACCGCGCTCCAGCGGGGGCCGGCGAGCCTCTACGTGTTCCTCGGCCTGCTGCAATGGGCCGGAGGTCTCCTGACCGTGGTCACGGCGGTTGCCGTGCTGGCACCGGCGGGGCTCGGCGGTCTGCCGGACCGCACGCCGCGCGGCGGCACAGCGCTCGATGTGGTGGACCTCGTGCAGGTGCTGCGCGAGATCGCGCCCGCCTATCTGGCGGCGACCGCGCTGGCGATGCTGGTGCTGCTGGTCTCGGGCGAGACGCTCTATGTGGCCTTCACACTGGCGACCGCCGTGGTCTCCGCCGGCGCGCACCTGCCGCCCGAGGCGCAGCTGGCGCTGGCGATGGACGAAACCCCCAAGTGGCTGCTGCTGCCCTTCCTCATCTTCAGCGCCACCAGCGTGCGCTGGCACCGGGCGCTGATCACCCGCCGCATCAACGCTGCACCGGAGCAGGTGGAAAGCCTCATCATCATCGGCTGGTGGGCGGTGCTCGGCATCATCCTCGGCGCGCTGCTGTTCCGCACCGACGAGATGTCCTCCCTCGACGCCGTGCGGGATGGCCTCTTCACCGCCGCGTCGCTGATTTCCACCAGCGGCATCGGCCCGCACGATGGCACCTATGGCAGCTTGCCGCTGGGGTTGGTGATTCTCGTGGTGTTGCTGGGCGGCGGCGCGCTTTCCGTGGCGGGCGGGCTCAAGATGCTGCGGCTGCGGGCCATCCTTCTGCGCACCAGGGGCGATCTGCTGCGCCTCGTCTATCCCCACATCGTGCTGCCCTCGGCGCTGGAGGGCGGTGTCGGCTCCGCCATGCGGGGCGTGTGGGCGGGCGCCGCAAGCCTCGCCTTCATGTATGCCGTCTGCGTGATCGCGCTGAGCCCCGGACTGCCGTCGCTGGAGGCGGCGTTGGCGGCGGCTGCGGCGGTGGTAACCAATACCGGCCCGGTCTACGACGCCTCGGGCGGCTGGCCGGCCATCTCCTCGCTGCCGTTGGGCTCGGTGCTGGTTGCCGGGATCGGCATGATCGCCGGGCGGCTGGAGATCATCGGGCTCTTCGTCTTCATCCATCTCGCCATCTGGCGCACCTGAGGGCCGGCACGGTCATGTCCCGCATCGCCTACGTCAATGGACGCTATCTCCCCCACCGCGACGCCAGCGTGCATGTGGAGGATCGCGGCTATCAGTTCGCCGATGGCGTCTATGAGGTCTGCGAGGTGCTCGGCGGCCGGCTGGTGGACGAGCGGCGGCATCTCGACCGGCTCGACCGCTCGCTGCGCGAGCTACACATATCCGCGCCCATGTCGCGGGCGGCGCTGGCCGCGGTTCTCAGGGAAGTGGTGCGGCGCAACGGGGTGCGCGACGGAATGGTCTACCTGCAGGTGACGCGGGGTGTCGCCCGGCGCGATCATGCCTTTCCGGCGCCCGACACGGTTCCCTCCGTAGTGGTCACCGCCCGCCGCACCGACCGGGAAGCGCAGGAGGCGCTGGCGCGCAAGGGCGTCGCCGTCATCACGGTGTCGGAGAACAGGTGGCCGCGCGTGGACATCAAGAGTGTGTCCCTCCTGCCCAACGTGCTCGCCAAGCAGATGGCGAAGGAGGCCGGCGCGCGGGAGGCATGGTTCGTCGATGCGGGCGGATACGTCACAGAGGGCGCGTCCACCAACGCCTGGATCGTGACCGCCGGCCGCACCATCGTCACCCGTCCGGCGGACAACGGTATCCTGCGGGGAATCACCCGCACCGTGGCGTTCGAGGTTGCGGCGGACCTCGGCTACACGGTGGAGGAGCGGGCCTTTACCGTCGCGGAAGCCCATGCGGCAGACGAAGCGTTCATTTCCGCGGCGACGACCGTCATCATGCCGGTGGTGGCCATCGATGGAACGCCGGTCGGGGCGGGCGTCCCAGGCCCCGTCGCCCTGGCTTTGCGCCTGAAATTCCACGACTTTTCGGAAATCGCCTGACTTTGCCCCAGGCCGTATCATGTTGCGGAGCAAAATAATATTGCGCCGCCATGGGGCTGTGCCATTCTAGCGGTCCAACTCTCACGGGGGTGTACGCTCCAGACGAGTGCTCGAGTCGTGCTCTTGCCCCGTGGGCCTCAACGCCGAAACAATGGATACGAAAATGGCGGCGGAACGGACACAAAATCTCCAAGACACTTTTCTCAATCACGTCCGCAAGAGCAAGACTCCCCTCACGATTTTCCTGGTGAACGGAGTGAAATTGCAGGGCGTCGTCACTTGGTTTGATAATTTCTGCGTGCTCCTGCGCCGGGACGGTCATTCGCAGCTGGTTTACAAGCACGCCATTTCCACCATCATGCCGGGACATCCGGTTCAGTTGTTCGATCCCACGGATGATGGGGGAGAAAAGGCTTAAGCGTGGAGCATCAAAGCGGGAAGAAGGCGGGCGGACGTTCGAAGTCCAGAACCGAAACGTCGAAGACGGCAACGTCCAAGCTCGCAGGCCGCACGGTTGAAGATCCCATCGCCACCGGGGAAGATATTGCAGTCCCCGGCGAAGATGAGGCGCTGTTGCCTGAAACCGGCACGGATACCGAAAATCCTCCCCACACGCCGCCGCACGGCCCGACGCGAGGCATAGATCGCCGCGCGCCGGCCGTGCGCTGTGCCGTCGTGACCCCGGTGGTGAGCCGGCGGGGCAGGGGAGGCGCGCCCGAGCGGCGCAGCCCCGAGGCGCGGCTGGACGAAGCCGTCGGCCTCGCCGCCGCCATCGAGCTCGTCGTGGTCTTTTCCGGCCTCATCTCGCTCTCGGAAGTCCGGCCGGCGACCTATCTCGGCACCGGCAAGGTGGAAGAGCTGGCCGACGTGGTGAAGGCCGAGCATATCGACCTCGTGTTCTTCGACGCCGCTCTGTCTCCCGTGCAGCAGCGCAATCTGGAAAAGGCCTGGTCCACCAAGGTGGTGGACCGCACGGCGCTGATTCTTGAAATCTTCGGCATGCGCGCCCGTACCAAGGAGGGCGCGTTGCAGGTGGAACTGGCCCACCTCAATTACCAGCGCTCCCGGCTGGTGCGCTCCTGGACCCATCTGGAGCGCCAGCGCGGCGGCTTCGGCTTCCTTGGCGGCCCGGGCGAGACGCAGATCGAGGCCGACCGCCGTCTTATCGGCGAGCGCATCCTGCGCATCGAAAAGGAGCTTGAGCAGGTGAAGCGCACGCGCGGCCTGCACCGGGCGAGCCGCAAGCGGGTGCCCTATCCCATCGTCGCGCTGGTGGGCTACACCAACGCTGGCAAGTCCACGCTGTTCAACCGGCTCACCCGCGCCGAGGTCATGGCCAAGGACCTGCTGTTCGCGACCCTTGATCCGACCTTGCGGGCGGTGGACCTGCCGCACGGCACGCGCATCATCCTCTCCGACACGGTGGGCTTCATCTCCGAACTGCCGACCCAGCTCGTCGCCGCCTTCCGCGCCACACTGGAAGAGGTGCTGGAGGCGGACCTGATCCTCCACGTGCGCGACATCTCCCACCCGGACACCGAGGCGCAGGCGGCGGACGTGGCCGACGTGCTGGAAGACCTTGGCGTGGAGGTGAAGGACGGCGGCCGCGTCATCGAGGTGTGGAACAAGATCGACCGGCTTTCGCCCGAGGCGCGCGAGCAGGTGCAAAACCAGACCCTTCGTGCGGGCGCCGAGGCGCCGGTTGCCGTCTCGGCCCTGACCGGGGAGGGGACCGACGACCTCCTCGGTGTCATCGAGCGCCGCATCACCTCCGGGCGCGTGACCCTTTCGGTGACGCTCGCTGCGGAGGATGGAGAAGGCCTCGGCTGGCTCTACCGCCATGGCGAGGTGCTGGAGCGCTCCACCGGCAAGGACGGCGTGCTGCAGGTCGCGCTGCGCATTCCCCCCGAACGCGCCGGCCTCGTTACCCGACGATTCGGCGCGCGGCGCGTTCACAGCATGTAAGAGGGTGCGCGGCGCCTATTCGGCTGCGCGCTTCGCCGGCGCGTCCTTCTGCGCCTCCAGCCGCTTGGCGTCCTGCCAGAGGGCTTCCATCTCGTCGAGGCTCGCCTCCTCAGGCCGGCGGCCTTCGGTGGCGAGCTTGGCCTCCACATGGCCGAAGCGGCGGGTGAACTTCTCGTTGGTGCCGCGCAGCGCCGTCTCGGGATCGACGCCGGCATGGCGGGCAAGGTTAACCACGGCGAACAGCAGGTCGCCGATCTCGTCGCGAATGGCCTCGGACCCGCCCGCATCGAGAGCCTCCGACACCTCCTCCGTCTCCTCGCGGATCTTGGCCAGAACCTGCCGCGCGTCGTTCCAGTCGAAGCCGACGCGGCCCGCCTTCTCCTGAAGCTTCAGCGCGCGGGTAAGGGCAGGGAGGGGCAGGGCGACGCCGGAGAGGGCACCCGTGCCCGCCTCTTCCGGCGGCAGCCCCGCCGCGGCGCGGGCCTGGGCGCGTTCCGCCTTCTCCTGCGCCTTGATCTCCGCCCACAGGCCCTTGACCGCTTCCGGCGACAGGTCGCGCGCGTCGCCGAATACATGGGGGTGCCGGCGCACGAGCTTGGTGGTGATGGCCTCCACCACATCGGGAAATGCGAATGCCCCTTCCTCCTCCGCCATCCGGGCGTGGAACACGACCTGAAGCAGCAGGTCGCCGAGTTCCTCCTTCAGATCGGGCAGATCGGCGCGGGCGATGGCGTCCGCCACCTCATAGGCCTCCTCCAGCGTATAGGGGGCGATGGTGGCGAACGTCTGCTCCAGATCCCACGGGCACCCACTGCCCGGCGTGCGCAGGGCCGCCATGATCTCGATGAGGCGCGCGATGTCGCGGGAGGGCAGCATGGGAGGCTCCGGAGAATGAGCCTCCATCCTAATGCGGCAGGCGTCCGTGCGCGACTGCGCCTGATGCCGCCTTTGAGCAGAGGGCGGCGGCGCTTATGCTGCACCCCCCGAGGAATTCCCCATGATCGAGATCGCCCCCGCCGGCCCCACCGATGACGACATCCGCGCCGGCGAGGTGAGCGTGCCGCTGCCGGAGCGGTTCGACGCCGGGCTCTATTTCATCGGCCGCATCCGCACACCCTGGACCGAGCGCGGCACCTGTCCGCGCCGGGGCGATGCGGAGGAGGGGCCCGTCTGCACGCTGGAGATCGATCCGCGCTGGGCCGATGCGCTGGCGGGCGTTGCCGACTGTCCACGTCTGCAGGTGCTCTACTGGATGGACCGGGCGCGCCGCGACCTCGTGCTCCAGAGCCCGCGCGACGGCGCCACGCGCGGCACCTTCGCCCTGCGCTCGCCCGTGCGGCCCAATCCCATCGCATCCTCGGTCGTGAGCCTCGTGGGCGTGGAGGGGATGAACGTGATGGTCCGCGGCCTCGACTGCCTCGACGGCACGCCGCTTGTCGACCTCAA
The DNA here is from genome assembly GCF_017875275.1 of Xanthobacter flavus. Lineage (NCBI taxonomy): Bacteria > Pseudomonadati > Pseudomonadota > Alphaproteobacteria > Hyphomicrobiales > Xanthobacteraceae > Xanthobacter > Xanthobacter flavus. Next base: position 5,044,132 of record NZ_JAGGML010000001.1, read on the forward strand.
GGTGCAGCATGGATGACCGGATAACGGCACGGCATCAAAAACGCAGAAGAGATATTATGGAATATCCAAGGTGAGGCCTGATCATTCCCGCCGCCTTCAGTCCGGATGAATTCACAAAACTCTCACATCATTTCAGGAGCTTGTCGCTCGCTTCAAAAGCGATGGGCGAATCAGTTTTACCCAGAAGCTTCGGCGCCGCCGCGCTCATTCAGGATTGTCCCATCGCGCATCTGCGAGGTGAATTGCAGTCCGTCATAGGCCGGGATGACCCCCTCCGGCAGGCGCGCCGCGAGTACCGAATAGTCGAGGTCCGTGTGCAGGTTGGTCAGGATCGCGAGATTGGGCTTGAGCAGCCCCACATGGTCCAGCGCTTCCTGCAACGTGAAATGCGAGGGATGCGGCGCTTCCCTGAGGGCGTCGATGATCCAGACTTCGAGATTGTGCAGATGCGACAGGGTGTTCTCGGGGAACCCGTTCACGTCGCTGGAGTAGGCCACGTTGCCGAAGCGGAAGCCGAAGGCGTCTATATCGCCGTGCCGCTGGCGAAACGGTAGCGCGGTGATGGGACCGCCTGCGCCGGCGATGACGATCTCGCGGCCTTCCCGGAACCGGTGGTCGGACAGGATCGGGGGATAGCCGCTGCCGGGCGGCGTGGCGAAGCAATAGCCGAAGCGCTGATGCAGCATCCGGGCGGTCTCGTCGTCGGCATAGATGTCGACGCGCCTGCGATTGTGGATGGCCAGCGGCCGCAGGTCGTCGATGCCGTGGGTGTGGTCCGCATGCTCGTGGGTGAAGAGGACCGCGTCCAGATGGGTTACGCCGACGTCGAGCAACTGCTCCCGCAAGTCCGGCGAAGCATCGACGAGGACAGTGGTTTTGCCCTCAGGCCCTGCGCGCTCGACGAGCATGGAGCACCGGCGGCGGCGGTTGCGGGGATTGGCCGGATCGCACACGCCCCAGCCCTGCCCCACCCGCGGCACGCCCCCGGACGAACCGCAGCCGAGGATGGTGAAGGTGAGCGTCGCGGTCTCGCTGGAGGGGGGCATCACGTCTCTCCCGGCGGCGGGCGTCGCCCGGCGCAGAATCGCCGGAAGGGTGCTCCAATTCGGCGCGGGAGTCACACCGTCTTCGGCGCGGGAGTCACACGGTCGCGGCTGGAACACAACGTATTTCAGTCTGGCCGAAATCGTTGGGCAATCTCTCTGGTCCTCGCCCCCTCATGTGCCGCACGAATCTGAGCGGGAAAGCCTGCGTCACCATAAGGATGCGAGTCGCGATTCGCTTAACACTTCAGATGAAGGGGTCGCAGTAGCCGTTGTGGCACGCGGAGGCGGCCGCTGAGCGGCGACCATAGCCATGCGGTGGCGGCCAAGCGGGTCAACGCAGCGGATCGGGTCAGGGCAGCGGATAAGGCGAGGGGCAGGGAGAGGAAGGCGAGCGACCATCAAGGGGGGTCGACGACAGCCATCGCGCGCGGCTGACGGAAGGGCGGTGGCATATGATGGAGATGGAAATGGTCGGAGCGAGAGGATTTGAACCTCCGACCCCTAGTCCCCCAGACTAGTGCGCTAACCGGGCTGCGCTACGCTCCGACGTGGAGGCGGGGTTTAGACCATCGCCGGGACCGCGGCAAGCCCCAACCCTCCCGATTGTGCCCAAGGCGATAAGCTCTCCCCAGCCTTCCAGAAGACAGGAAGGGAATACCACCTTAAGCTGTGCACGTCGGTCCCGTATCGCGGCAGGATTGTGGCAGGGAGAACGAATCGTCACTCTTTCGCCGGCGAATGGTGTCAATGTGGCCTGATTGCGCGGTCATTCGGCTATCTTCCTCAACAACACGGAAGATTGAACGGATGAAGATACGCGTGGTCCTGTCCTGCGCCGCCCTGTCCCTGCCGGCCTCCATGGCCGTTCCGAGCATGGCGAACGCGGACACCTCCACCGGCATCGCCTCCTACTATTGGCAAGGCCGCAGCACCGCGAGTGGTGAACGTTTCAACCCCACGGCCTACACGGCCGCCCATCGTTCCCTACCCTTCGGCACCAAGGTGCGTGTCACCAATCTCCGTAATGGAAAAGCCGTCGTGGTCCGCATCAACGATCGCGGACCGTTCGTCCGCGGGCGGGTCATCGACGTGTCCAAGGCCGCAGCCTCCGAGCTCGGTTTTACCGGCTCGGGCATCACCCGCGTCTCTCTGGCCGTGATCGACTGATCGCAGAGCCCGGATCGCGGCCCATGCCGCGGGCAATATCGCGGCACATGTGAAGAAGGCCGGGCGCGGCGCGCCTTGGGGCGCCGCCCGGCCTTCCCGATCAATCATGAGCGCTTGATGCACGTGCGCCTCAGTCCTCGGCCCGCGCGGCCCCCCGGCGGCCGGTGAGGCCTTCCATCAGCCGGCGGCATTCGCCCAGCTCGTACAGCGCGGACTGCATGCGATGCACGTCGTCGCGTGAGAGCACGGGCGCCGCCATGGGCGGCTGGCCCGAAACACGCGGCTCCGACCTCAGATGCGGTGGCAGATACTGCTCGGGCGGCCCGGGGCGCAAAGGCTCGCGCGGCAGACGCTGGCCCGGCTCGGCTGGTGCCCGTGCGGCGACCTCCTCAACGGGTGCGGATGCCGACCAGATTCGCTCCGGCTGCTGACGGGCCGGAGCCACAGGCGCCGGGGCCGGAGACGCCGGCGGGGGCGCGAGGCTTCGGCTGGCCATGCGCTCTGCCAGAAGCCGCTGCTCCGCCTCCGGCATGGGAAAGCCGTCCTGGCCCTCCTCGCTGATGGGGCCGATCAGCGGCCCGACGCGTGTGGCGCGCGGAAGGGCCTGCGGGGCGCCCTCCCCCCATTCCTCATCGATGGCGCGGCGCATGGCTTCGCCCGGCCAGTTCGCAGGCGAGCGGGGCATGCGGGCCTGCACCTCGGCGGGGCCGTATGCCTCAGAGGGGTAGGCCTCACGCGGCGCGGGTCGCTCCGCTCCGCGCTGGGAATAGGCCGTGGGGGCCTCCAACGGGGGCTCGCGCCGCAGCTCGGGCCTGCGGGGGCGGTCACCGGTCTGCTCGAAGGAGCGCCGGTCCGGTGACCTGTTCGGGTCGTTCATGAAATGCTCCGGCTCGGCGGCCCTCGGGGCCTGTCGGTAAGGGCGCGCCGGCTCGGCCGGCGGTTGCGCAGCGTCAGGCCAATCGTCGTCGGCCTGGCGCGACGCGGGCGGATAGGCGCCCTCGCGCGCTTCTTGCTCGCGGATGACGTGCTCACTCAGTTCATGCGGGTCATTGCTGGACCAGCGGTCTTCCTCCAGCCACTCCTCTCCCTGCTGGCGCGGGTCGCGCATGGCGGAAGTAGCGCGCCCGTCGCTGGTCCCCCGCGCCGACCGGAGCGGCTCGCGCTGCTCAGGCGCGCGGTTTTCTGGCTCGATGGCGGTGCTTTCCACCCAGTCGGTCTGCTGCCATGCGCCGTCGCGCAGCAGGCGGCCGTCCCGCGCATCCCGCTCTCGCGGGACCGGCGGCTCGCCGGCGATCCAGTCGCGGCGCTCACCGGGGGCGGCGCGATGGGGACGATGCGGAAGGAATTCCTCCGGCGGGCCGTCATCGTCCTCCGGGTCGATCGGCGGTCCGGCGCGCTCGGGACGGGCCGGCGCGTAGGGAGACGGATGACGCGCGTCCTGCTCCGGCACCTCGTGGGGACGGGGTGGTCGCCTGTCCTGGGCCTTCAGGCGGCGTATCCGGTCCTCGATAGGCTCGGAGACCTGCGGAGCCGGGGCGAAATCGTCGAGGAACGGCAGCAGCGGGTCGTCGAGCCCGGGCGAACGGGGCGCGCTGTCGTCGCCCGGCCCGGCAAGGCGCGAGGCCGGGCCCCGGGTCGGACGCTGCATGGGACGCAGCCGGGGCTCCATCCGTTCCTCGGCGCGGCCGTCCGGCGGCGCGCGGCGGGGCTCGTCCCATTCCCGCGACTGGTCGCGCGAATGGGCGCGGGTATCCTGCGCATCCATCTCGCGCTGGGGCGGATGATCGTCACGCGGGTCCGCCAGCGGCTCGAGCCTCGGGTCGCGCCGACCCTGCGGAATGCTTGCGCCTTCGGGCTCCTGGCCTTGCCGGGATGCGGGACGCCCTGCCGGCACGTGATCCCGATCGTCGTCGAGCGACCCGAACGAGGGTTCGCGCCGGCCGGCGTCCGGGGCGCGGGTATCCCCTGCGCGGCGGCGGTCGTCGCGTTGCGGTCCGCGTTCGGACGGACGGGGGGGCGGGTCGAAGGCCGGCTCGTCCCTCGGAGGTGCATCGCGCAACGGCATCTCCCGCTGCGGGACGTCGAACGCCGGGTCACGCCGTTCACCGCCCGCACGGGCGCGGGCGTCCCGCAAGGGCCGGGGCGGAGCCTCCGGCTCGGCGGCGAGATCGCGGTCGGCCTCCGGATCGGGGAAGGGAAGCGGCAGCTCGGCGCTTTCCGGCAGCTCGGGAAGGACATCCTGCTCCCCGCCCCTGCCTTTGCCGCGCCGACGCGGCAGAAGGCCGAGCAGGCCGCCGAAGGTGACGCCCTCCCCGCCGGCGGCGCGGGCTGGGCGGGCGGAGCGCATGGAGGCCACCTCGCGCTCGATGCCGAGATCCTGGACGTAGCGCACGCCCTGGTCCTTCAGCACCCGCTGGGCGCCCTTGATGGTGAAGCCGTCGGTGTAGAGCAGGTGGCGGATGCCGCGCAGGAGGTCCACGTCCTCCGGCCGATAGAAGCGCCGGCCTCCGGCGCGTTTCACCGGCTTGATCTGGGTGAAGCGGCTCTCCCAGAAACGCAGGACGTGCTGCGGGAGCTCAAGCTCGTCCGCGACCTCGCTGATGGTCCGGAAGGCGTCCGGAGCTTTCTCCGTCTCGCGCGCGTCGCCCACCTTGTCTCCCGCCTCGTTCGACCGAATCGCCCAGAGCCCGTGCGGGAATCATAGGTGTGATTGGCGCGTGCGGAAAGGCGGGCAAGCCGCCACAAGGGCTTGTCCCCGGTTGTTCGCGCGGTCGGTTACGAAATCCTGTCCGACGGCGGGGGGCGAGGATCAGTCCTCGTCGGTTCCGTCCGGCTCGGTGCCGTTGATGCGGTGCTTGAGGATGCTGGAGGGCTTGAACACCATGACCCGGCGCGGCTCGATCGGCACTTCCTGCCCGGTCTTGGGATTGCGCCCGATGCGCTCGCCCTTGTCGCGCACGACGAAGGAGCCGAACGAAGACAGCTTCACCGTCTCGCCACGGGCGAGGCAGTCCGCGATCTCCTTCAGAACCATCTCGACGAGCTGGGCAGACTCGGTGCGAGAGAGTCCCACCTGCTGATAGACGGCCTCACACAGATCCGCCCGCGTTACGGTCCGACCAGCCATATGTCTCCCCGACCCCTGAAAGCGCGCTCGGACCGGCCGCCAACGCCCGCCCAGCCATGCAAATGCAGCAATTCTTAACAGTTGAGGCTGCACGAATGTGACGGATACGCCGCCGAACGTCCACGAGCCCCAGCGCCTGTGGGCAACGGCGTCCGGCAAACTAGCCGCGCCGGCCGAACAAGGTCAACGCTTTATGTGGCCTACCAGCGGATCAGTGCCGACCCCCAGGTGAATCCGCCCCCCATCGCCTCTAGCAATACCAAATCACCTTTGGCGATCCGGCCATCCCGCACTGCGACATCGAGTGCCAGGGGGATGGACGCGGCGGAGGTGTTGCCGTGCAGGTCGACGGTTGTCACCACCTTCTCCGGCGCGATGCCCAGCTTCTGGGCGCTGGCGTCGATGATGCGACGATTGGCCTGATGGGGCACGAACCAGTCGATGCTGGCGGCGCTCTCGCCGGTGGCGGCGAAGGCATCCTCGATCACGTCGGTGATCATGCCCACCGCATGCTTGAACACTTCCTTGCCTTCCATGCGCAGATGGCCGGCGGTGCCCGTGGTGGACGGTCCGCCGTCCACATACAGCTTGGCGCGATGGCGGCCGTCCGAGCGCAGGTGAGAGGTCAGGAGACCGGAATTGCCGGCCGCC